>CASCWU010000003.1 GCA_949155905.1 uncultured Lachnospiraceae bacterium | reverse complement strand
GAAAACATTCGTGGCAGCGGACTGGGACTTTACATTTGCAGACAGCTTATGCGCAGGATGAACGGCGAGATTTTTGCGGAGATTGACGGTGACACCATCACCGTCACTGCCGTTTTCGCACAAGCGTAAATGGTTTAGAGATGCGTATTGACAAAAATATGTATGATTGGTGGTGATGAAAATAAAGAAACGGATATTAGTTTTAGGTGATGATCTGACATTTTTCCAATCGGCAAAAGACTTTATGGCAAATAGCAGCACGGAGGTCAGCTATGCGATGTCCGTAAAGGAAGCCTTAAATTATCTTTTATCAAGTGAATATTGCATTGTTATTATATGTATTTCACTATCTGTAGACAGCAGCATAGAGTTTTTTCGCCTTGTACGGGAAACGTATCTTATGCCAATTTTAGTGATTGCACCTAAACTCAGAGTATCAGAAAAAGTTGCGCTTTTTCATGCTGGGGCAAATGCCTGTCTGGAGCGGCCGGTGGATGCAGCGCTCTGCGCAGCACAAGCACGCTCTTTAATACAGTTATACTCGGATGCTAAACTGGCAGATAAAAAAGTCTTTGGATAACCGGCAGTAAATCGCCGTCCGTAACACACTCATCAGCTCGCCTCCTTTGTCTTTATTCTGTCCTCATTGTATTCTGTATCTTTTACAATCTCAAAGGTGCGGACAGAGGATTTCCCTCTCCGCACTTCATTCACAAGCAGGGAAATGAACATTTCCTGCATATCCATACCGCCCGTATAGACCGCCTGCACAACGATATGCGGGCGTATAACTGTTCTCGCCATAGGCAACTATCCTCCTTGAAAACAGGGAATGGGAATGTCAAAAACACTCCCAATCCCGAAAATCTTTATTCTGTTAATTCGTTTCGCAACACCGCAAAGAGCGTTTGTACCTCTGTTTTCGTCAGTGTAATTCCCTTGCCGCATTTCTCACGGTCAGGGGAAAAACTGCGAATATCGTATTTCGGCTCTGCACCGTTCCACGATATGAGGTTGATTTCTTTGGTATAGCCGCTGTCGCTTTTGGATAAAACAGCGATTTCTTTTACGATTTCATACTGAATTTCTTTCATTTTCTGCACCTCAACTTTCTGTATTTACCAGCCGAAAAAAGAAACTTTATCGGCTGTCATGGTTTCGTTTTCTCTGTAATTCATGCTCTAACAGGCGGATAATCGTGTCCGTCATCTGCTGGGGCGTTGTTCCTCTGGGGAAATATTTCCGCAGCTTATCCAACCCGATTTTAACGGTTTCTTTCTGGTTTGCCTTTTCCTCCGTCATAATCGCAGAGATGGTATCCATATCCAGTCGCTCCGACTGGCTAAGGCTTTTCATACGCTGTGCCTGTGAAAGTGAGGGTGTGGCTTCTTCGCTCTCCATCGTAATCAGCAGGTTTTCCTGTTCCTCTTTCTTCAAAAAGGACAGTTCCACTGCAGGCGTTAAGGAGATTTTGTTCTCGTCCACCATCTGCAAGATAGGCGGTATCAGTTCCGTCAGACGGATAAAACGCTGCACCGTTGTCTTGCCCACGCCAAAGCCCTGCCCCACAATATCGTCCGTCCGCAACTTCGTCCCAAGTTGGGACGAAGTTAAATCCGTGCGGTAGCCCTGCCGCTTCATCGCTTCCAGCTTCATCTTGTAGGCGAAAGCACGCTCGCTGGGCAGCATATTTTCACGCTGAATGTTGCTGTCCACAAGGGTAATAATCGCCCTGTCACGGTCTAAGGGCAAAACAAAAGCAGGAACGGTATCTATCCCTGCAAGCTGTGTGGCACGGACACGCCGCTGCCCTGCAATCACTTCATAACCGTTCCCGTCCTCTTTGGGGCGGGTAATAATCGGCGTTACCATACCAAACTCTTTAATGCTTTCTGCCATTTCTAACAGCAGTTCGTCCTCCACAACCCGAAAGGGATTGTCGGGGAATGGGTGTAAATCTGTTACCTTTAAGACGGTAAATTCCTGTTTCTTCATTCTAAAACCTTACCTTTCTCTTGATTTATTTCTGTTGTTTCTCTGTATTTCCGCCAGCACTTCGGGCGGTATCTTCTTCAGCAGGCGTTCCATCTGGCTGTTGGTACGCTGCAATTCAAATATCTTCTGGTTTGCCTTTTGTACCTTTAATTCCTCCGCATACTTCTCGTTCCGCATACGCTCGGCATAGTCCGCCTCCTGCCCGATTTGAGCCTTTAGGCTGTCGATATACGCACTCTGTCTGCCGATTTCCCTTGAAAATTTCTCCACGTCGGGCAGCCAAGCGGAGAGTAACTCCAATGCCTTGTCACGCTTTTTCCCTGCGTTAAAGGCGTTAATATCCGACAGAGCCTTGACGATTTCATCGTGCTGTCTGTCCAATCTGCCGCCTAACTTAAAGAGCCAAGTGGGGATATGCTTCCGCTTTGTTTCCATTGAGGACTGCCCCCGTTCCAGCTCGTTCCACCTTGCCGACATACATTCGTGGTAGTCGGTCTGCCACTGGAATAGTGATTTCTGATTGCCTAAAAATGTTTTTGCAGAGAGCTTTCCCTCTGGCGTTATCCGGCACAAAGGAAAGGTGCATATGGGGCGTTTTCTCGTCCATATGCACCACGGCGGAGAGGATATTTTGTTTGTCCACACGCTCTGCAAGAAAGTCCAACGCCCTCGCAAAATACTCTTTCTGCTCGGCTTTTAGTAGACTGTTCATAAACTCTGGCGAAGCGGTAATGAGTGTTTCCAACATCATCACGCTGTCACGCCGCACTTTGCAGCCTGCTTCGGCAATGCGGCGGTTTATCTCTTTTTTGTAGGTGTAGCGGGGCGGCACAAGATGATAATTGTCCTTTGAGCGTTCCATATCTATATCTGGATTGCTCTTGTAGGCTTCTTTCCTGCGTTCATTGTGGCGTTCACAGGCAGCCACAGAGCCAGCCTTGTGTTTCTGGAAACGCAAAATTGCATAAGGCATTGTTGCCATTCCTCCAATCTGTAATGGTATTGTTGTCGGTGCGTCAACCCTTATGGGAGAACACCCCATAAACGCAAAGTGCAGGCGTGGGATTTGCTCGCCTTTTTTCGGCTCGTAAATCCACCCCTGCGGTCAGAAAAATCCTCCGCTTTCCGCTTCGGATAATGGTGTGGCGGTGTCGGCAGGACAGGCTTTTGAGGGTATCCCAAAATCACTGTCACCACTGTCAACCCCGTCACCCTTTGCAAGCACGATACGCCTGCCCGCCTTGATACGGCGGTAGTCATAGAACAGGTTGTTGTCTTTCAGAAATGTGATACGGTATTCGTTGAGCAGCTTTGTGATAACGGTAGGGGCGGTGTCGGTTTCCCCAAGCTGTTCTAACAGTTCGGTTGCCGTTCCCGACCACTCCCGTTTATCCTGCATAAACTCTGCCACCCGAAAGAGAACAGGCGGCACAACTGCCGCCGCCAACTGTTCCTGTCCTTTGCGTTCCAAAAGCTCCCAACTGCAATCACGGAAACGCAGGCTAAACTCCTGATACTCTATATCCCTGCCCGTGGCGTATAGGATAGCGGTATCTCCCGCACGGTTGGTTTTTTCCAAAACAAAGTTCGTGTCCGCACTTCCCGTCAAGCCTGTTGTGCCAGACACTTGATTGAACACATCGCTGTCTTTCTGTTTGCGGATATGGTGTACGACCACCACCGCCAGAGCGTGCCTGTCCGCAAAGTCTTTGATTAGGGATATATCCCCGTAATCGTTGGCGTAAGCATTTTTCTTTGAAGCGGTGCGTATCTTCTGCAAGGTGTCAATTACAATGAGCCTGCTGTCAGGATATTCTTTCAGATAGTCCTCAAGCTGTCCCACAAGCCCGTCCGTCAGTTTGCAGCTTGCCACGGCAAAGTGCAGGCGTTTACTGGCTTCATCGGTCAGCCGAAAGAGCCTGTCCTGTATGCGGTAAAAGGTATCCTCCAGACAGAGGTACAGGACACCGCCCTGCGTTGTGGGTATTTTCCAGAAAGGCGTACCCTGCGACACGCAAAGGCAGAGCTTTAACATCAGCCAGCTTTTACCGATTTTCTGCGGGCCGCAAAACAGCGACAAGCCAGCAGGGATAAGACCGTCCACCACAAAGCAGGGTTTGTTAAGGGGCTGGCACAGAAGCGTATCCGCATCCAATATTTTCAGTTTCTGCATAGCGGCACTCCTTTCGTGGGTTTTGTTTGTTACATTCATTCATAAGCAAGTAACCTCCTTTGAAATTTTCACATCCCATAAAGAATGGAATATGTAACACAGCCAATCCGTACAGTTCTACGCTTTCCCAAAGCGGCGTTTTCTCTGTCGGTGCTATGCACTTCATTAAGCAACAGGTACGCTCGTATCGTGACATACTATCTGTTGCGGCAGGTATCCCTCTGGCGGCTGCTATTCAGTTTTCAAAGGAGAAATGCGTTCTCAACTGTTTGCTCACGGATAGCCAATTTGTGTAGTCTATATCTGCATAAACTTCCAGAGGATAAAGGAAAAGAAAAAAGCACCTGCTACTTGACCGTTCTTTCGGTCAGCAACAAGTGCTTCAAGATTTGCTATTCAGTTGTTTGGAGGATTTATCTATTTGTGTTCTCTAATGGAAGTTGACACTTGTGAAATGTTTGCAGGATACCTGCGCATAGTAACTAGTCACAATATTGCTTTCATAATTTGTGCAGCCTGCCAATAGCGGCCTGCCGGTTTTTTTGCTATACTAAAAAGAAGGTGGAGAATTTTCCCGCATAGAAAGAAAGCATTTTACAGCAGTCAGTTTATAGGCTGTTCTATGCAGCATACAAAACTATCATAATGGAGGATACAAGCATGGAATTTAAAGGACTTTTATTTGACCTGGACGGAGTCATCGTCGATACTGCCAAATATCATTTTCTGGCATGGAAGGATTTGGCCGAGGAGCTTGGCATCAATTTTACAGAAAAGGACAACGAAAGGCTAAAGGGTGTCAGCCGGATGCGTTCGTTTGAAATTATTCTGGAAATTGGCGGCAGGACGATGTCCGAGGAGGAAAAGGAAACCTACTGCACAAAGAAAAACAACGTTTATCTGGAATATATTTACAAATTAAGAGAGGATGAGGTATTGCCGGGCGTCAAGGATTTCCTGGTACATGCGAGAGAGCAGGGCTACAAGCTTGCACTTGGCTCTGCCAGCAAAAATGCGCCGCTGATTTTGGACAAGCTGAATCTGACGGATTTGTTTGACGAGATCATTGACGGTACAAAGGTATCCAAAGCAAAGCCAGATCCGGAGGTATTTAAAAAGGGTGCTGAGGAGCTTGGAATTCCATATGAACAGTGTATCGTATTTGAGGATGCGGCAGCAGGCATAGAGGCTGCTCACAATGGCGGGATGAAGGCAGTCGGCATCGGTACACCGGAAAATCTGCCGGGGGCAGAAATTCATATTCCAGGGCTGTTTGCGGCCAGCATTGAGGAAATTGTAGCAAGGCTGCAGTAGGCGGCTTCTATAAAACAGGGACTGTGGGGAAATGGAGCAAACAAATGCGGTTTCTTCACAGTCTTTTGTTCTATGACAGGAGATTCTCCGGGCTTTTCGTTTGAGCGGAGATAAAACAGAATAAAGGGAGAAGGGGATTGTTATGAGGAGGAAAAAAGAAAAACAGTGGCGAGGGCGGTTTCGGATATCGGCTTTGGTGTGGTGCTTATTCGTTTTGCTGACTGCAACAATGCTTGCGCCTTCGATAAAAGCAGCAGAGCCAGAGATAGGAACCGGCACAGAGGATGATCGAAGCGGCTGGGAAGGCAGTCTGTATTTTGCGGTGGAACAGGATCAGGCGATACTGGCAGACTGTCAGGAGGACGTAACCAGTGTAACCATTCCGGCAGAATTTCGGGGCTATCCGGTGACAGAAATCGGAGAAGAGGCATTTGCCTTTTGTGAGAATTTGACGAAGATCAGTATTCCGCAACATATTCAAAAAATCGGAAACGGAGCATTTTCCCATGCAACAAAGCTGGCTAAGGTAAGCTTTGAAGGAGGTTTAGAGAGCATTGGGCAGGAAGCCTTTGCCTACTGCTACAGCCTGAAAAAGATCGAATTGCCAAAGGGGATAACCGAGCTGCCAAGGGGAATTTTCTATCAGTGCCTGTCGCTGGAACGAGTGACGGTGCCGAGCGGTGTGAAAATGGTACAGGGCGGAGTGTTTGCAAACTGCCCGATGTTAAAGGCAGTATTGCTCCCTAAAACAATAGAAAAAATCAGTTCCTATGACTGTTTCCATAGCGGATCTGCCTATGTTCTTTATACAGAAACGGAAAAGGATCCCATTTATCAGGCACAAGATGGCCTCGGGCAGATCGATCCTTATTATTCCTGGTGGTACGGAGGAGCTTCTTTGTATGATAATGAAAATGCTCTCTCTGTCCATTTTGTTCCGGTGGCCAAAGCGCCTGCCCTGGACAAAACGAAAAAAGGCGTATTGGCGATAACCTGGAAATCTCGAGGGAACAGCATTGCCGGTTATGAAATCGAATATGCAAGAGATAAAAGCTTTACCAAGGACGCAAAGACCGTAAAGCATACTTTGAAAAATCCAGATTCGTCCGGTACGGATACGGTAAAAAAGACATTAAAGGGAGTAAAGAGCAAGGAAACCTGGTACGTCCGCATTCGTGCCTATGAAACCTGCAGTGGGGTAAAGGTGTACGGAGGCTACAGTAAGGCAAAGAAGCTTGTTGTGCCGTAGATAAGGCAATCAAACATTGGAGCAAAGAGAGGGTACAAGAGAGATGAAGGAAAGAAAAACAAAGAAAAAGAGACTGATTTGTCTGGGGCTGTCGGCATTGCTTAGCCTGGGTTATTTCTTACCGGTAGGGGTGAAGGCAGAAGCCAGCGAAGGGAACATAGAGGCAGGTGTTCAGGAAGGAAGCAAGCTGCTGGCGGCGGAAGAAACGGTAATTGAAATTTCAGATGGCTACCATTCTCAGACAGTGACACCAAATCCCTATGGAAGCACGACACAGACGGTCTATGTTCATCCAAAGACAAAGCAGGTGACGATATCGGTAGCAAAGGCCGCTGCGGAGGGAGAGGAAATTTCCTATTCCTATGAGCCGCAGCTATCCATGACAGAGGATGTGTTATATACTGCGGTAGATAAAATTACCACCAGTGTTGCCTGGGATAAGGAATATGAAGCCGGAAGCGCAGAGGGCGGCACAGCAAGTCAGGAGCAACGGGAACTGTCTGGTTCCACCCTGCTTTGCCTAAAACGCCTGCAAAAGCCTAAGGTATCCCTTTCCGTATCTGCCGGGGCAAAAAGCGGATATGTGCCGAACAGCAAAAACAAGGTTTAT
This sequence comes from uncultured Lachnospiraceae bacterium, assembly GCA_949155905.1. Taxonomy (GTDB): domain Bacteria; phylum Bacillota; class Clostridia; order Lachnospirales; family Lachnospiraceae; genus MGBC131033. The sequence goes on along the minus strand of CASCWU010000003.1, from coordinate 71,366 downwards.
ATTCAGGCACGAGTGCGATCCGATGTGGAAAGCGCGGTGACAATAGCTGTTTATAATGCTTCGGACAAAGAGGTTTACCGGAAAAAGTTCGCTGCCTCTCCAAATAAACTATATGAAATCGCCTGGAATGCAAAGCCGTCGAAGGGGAATCAGGCAGGGCTGTCTGCCTCGGCGTTTGTACCAAAGGGAAGCTATAAAATCGTGGTGGAGGCATCCGCTGCGGCAGGAGGCAATACGGTGACAGCCAGCAAGAGCAAAACATTCAAGGTAGCAGGAAGCGGCTCTGTTCCGACCTATGGAAACGATCAGAAAAATATGGTGCCGATTTTGACTGGTGATTTAGAAACCGATTATATGGCGGAACTGATTTTAAGTAAGATTATCAAGGATACGATGACAAACGAGCAGAAAATCAAGGCTGTTTATACGTGGGTAGTAAAAAATGTCAAGCATGATGAAAATCGCTGGGATACCGAGAAATTTCCGGTGGTTTATGAAAAGGATGTGCTGTCTCTTCCTGCCAGAGCTTACCTGAAGGAGTGCCGCCAGAACGCTGCAGAGGGGAAGATCTTATACAGCAACAGCTATTATACACAAAGCGCTGCGGATGTGCTGAAACGGCGCGTAGGAGTATGCAGTACGATTTCCCAGACGCTGCAGGTGCTGTTAAATCATCTGGGCTTTGAGAGCAGCGTAGTCCACGGAATGTATAAAAACCGGAACGGCTCTACTCTGGATCACTATTGGAATAACGTAAAGCTGAACGGGAAAGAGTATTGGCTGGACGTGGATGTCGAGCTGTCGAACTGGAGAGGCGGTTCCGTGAATTATTATTGGTATTTGAAGGGCGATAAGGAGTGGAAAACGAATCATATCTGGTATGAGTGAAAAATAGATTGGATAAGGCAGCTCACGGACAGAAGAGTATCGTGGGCTGCCTTTCTTATACGTTCTTACGGATGCGACGTTCCGCTTCTTTATATACTTCATTGTCATCTCGTATTGAAATAACAATAATTTTCATGACAGTTTCTCTTATGATTAGTTCATATATAACTCGATAACCAAGTTTTCGTAATTTTATTTTATAGTAGCCATGTAAATGGGAGGCAGTATAATTATTAAGGGGCTTTCCAACTCCGTCAGGAAGAGGTAAAGGATGCTCTGCGGTTTTTTCGATTGCCTTTACAACTAAGGTTCGATTGTAGGGATCTAACTGTTTCAAATCCCTTTGGGCCTCTTTGATATATTGAATATTCCAACGCATATAATACTCCTTATTCAATTTCGACATCTACAGCATCTAAGTCAGCCTGAGAGATACCAAGTTCCTGCATCAGTTCTTCCTGTGAAAGACATTCGTCAGGATTATGAGAGGCCATTCGTTTTTCTGCCTCCTCTTGCAAAATATAATCAGAAAGCATTTCCATTAAAGATTCGTATTGTTCAGGAGACATTAAAACACACGCAGGGGAATTGTTTTTTATAACAATTTTTATACCAGAGGCTTCTACCTCATCAAATATCTTACTGGCTTCGTTCTGGTTAAAGCGTGTAATGGGTACAATAGTTTTCATAATATTCATAATAGACAGTTCTCCCATGATAGTTTTCCTCCTTAAAAAAGTTGCAGAACCCTCTTTATTATATGACATATACACAAAAATAACAATAACAAAATAGGAAAAAATACCCCACAAGTCAGTTTCATTTCTGCCTTGTGAGGTAAAAAGCGATGATTAGGAAAGCCGTTCCGGGTTATAGCAGAAGTTTAGCATTTGCCCGTGAGCCACCGTTTTATATTTCATAGAAGTTCCCATAAAGTTCATTTCTTGATCTTCTCCAACGATGCTTCCATCCATGATTCCGTCTGCAATAAAGCGGGTATCTTTAACATATTGTCCGGTAAGCTGAACCGGGGACTGGTTTCGGTGTCCCGGATAAACAAGGAGCTGGTCAAGTCCGTCTAATTGTTCGGCAAGGCGGACAACATGGTCACGGAACTGAGCCATCGGCAGGGCAGTAGGAACCTGCATCCAGAAGCTGCCAGAGCCTATCGTGTCGCCAGAAAACAGAAGCTGATGCTCTCTCTCCAAAAAGACAACGCTTCCCGGAGAATGTCCGCCGCAGGCGATGGTTTCTAACTTGTAGCTGCCCAGATCAAAGCAGTCGCCATCCTTCAGGTCAGTAAACCATTCCCGCTTTACGCTTGGTGTCATTTCCACTAAAACCTCAAAATCCTTCGGCACCATGTAAATCTTGCAGCCAGCTTCAATGAATTCCGAGGCAGAGGCACCGACATGATCCAGGTGTCCATGCGTCACCAGGATATCGACCGGGAGATCGGTCAGCTTACGCACCTCCTCATACAGCCCTGTTGCATTCTGCAGACAGTCAATCAGAGCCGCCCGCTCTTTGCCGATCAGCAAGTAGGCATCTACATAAGGCTGAGGCTGTCCGTTCCCGGCAAAATCAGCAGATTCATTAAACTGGTAAAGTGTATCGGATAGCTTATGAATTTGTAAGCACATACGTTGTTCCTCCTTTGAATCAGATTTCATTTTTTAACAATAAAACTTGATTGTTTCGATTTTAAAGTGTTTTTTCCATTCTGAACATATTAAAAAATATTGTGCCTGAATAACTTCTAATAATTGATTTAGATCTTTGTTTGAAATATGTTCCTTGTTAGATGAAACAATACAGCCTCCGTTTTTGGTAAGCCATATTTTAGTTGCATTAGGATTTGGTTTTCCCTTTGTAATATGCACATGAATAGGTTCATTATTTTCGTTTGACCAAAAGAAAACCTTATAGCCTCCAATTAAAAATAAACTAGGCAATTTGCAGTCCTCCATTTGCCCCATATTTGTAAAACAGGTGGGCATTACTGTGCATAATTTGATCAAAAAGGTTTATTTCCGCTTCTGAAAAACCTTCCTGAATCAACCAGGTATAGGAAGGGAGCTGGCATCTTGCTGTATCAAAGCCTTGTTGTGTAGGGCGCTCAAAATGAACCTCTACTTTTTGAACTCCCTCTTCTTCAAAGACATGAGTATGCGAAATTTCTGTGCCGTCTGCTAATGTCATATATGGGTAAATCACAATAATTTCTCCTTTCTGAAAGGACGTTTTTTACTCCACCAGTATAGCAAATGGCGGCTGAAAAGTCACGAGATTTTTTATCTTATAAATTCTTAGGATCATAGCAGAAGCTTCGCATTTGGCCATGAGCCGCTTCCTTATAGCTCATATGCCCGGTCCAGTGCTGCATTTCCCGATCCTCGCCGACGATGCTGCCGTCTAAAATCCCCTTTGTAAGAAAAAGGGTGTCCTGGACGTATTGCCCGGTCAACTGCACTGGGGACTGGTTCCGGTGTCCCGGGTAGACGAGAAGGTCATGAAGGCCATCCAGTTTTTCACAGAGTCTGACGAGATTCGTACAAAACTGAGAAAGCGGGATACAGGTCGGAAGCTGCATCCAGAAATGTCCGGAGCCAATCGTGTCGCCGGAAAACAGCATCTGGTGTTCCCGTTCTAAGAAAGCTACGCTTCCCGGGGAATGTCCGCCGCAGGCAATCGTCTCTAACTTGTAGCCGCCCAGATCAAAGCAGTCTCCATCCTTTAAATCGGTAAACCATTCCCGTTTTGCTTCTGAACGCCCGGAGAGAATTTCAAAATCCTCTGCCGCCATATAAATCCGGCATCCGGCCTCGGCAAATTCCTTGGTGGAAGCTCCGGCATGGTCGCCGTGTCCGTGGGTAATCAAAACATCGACCGGAAGCCCGGTCAGCTTGCGTACCTCTTCATAGAGCCCGGTTGCGTTTTGCAGACAGTCTACCAGAGCGGCTCTTTCTTTGCCGATCAGCAGATAAGCGTCTACATAAGGCTGCGGCTGCCCGTTTCCGGCAAAGTCAGCGGCCTCGTTAAACTGGTAGAGTGTGTCGGATAGCTTGTGTATTTGTAAGCTCATACTTTTTACCTCCGTATTCTTAAATTTTTTGTCAGAATAAGATTCTGCCAGAATTTTACCCTGTAGAATTCTATTCTGTCAGAAGAACCGCCTGCTGTCAACTTAGGGATAGAACAGCAGGCGGTTCTTAAATGCTGGGTTTAGTTTCCAAAAGCCTCGTTTAATTCATCCAGAACCGGCTGAACCATCTTTAGCTTGTCGGCTACCCACTGATCGTAGTTGGTATCAAAGTCGCCGTCCTTGGTGATGATATTGGCATATTCGTCTGCATAGGTCATAGAAGCAAGGTTCATGGCCTGAGAGGAATAGCTTAACAGGTTCCAGTCTGGCTCCTGGCCGCGGGAGGAAGCTAAGTTGGAGCGGGTAATGTAAAGCTCTGCTACCCGTTCACGGGCCTGCTTGGTAAAAGCAGGACTGATAAAGGAATAGTCATCGGAAAGGATGAACATATTTCCGGTAATCGGATAGAGGCTCGTATATTTCTCTTCCAGAGAAGCGAATCCGGTATCTGCAACGGTGCTGACAATTTCGCCGCTTTCATCGTATTTCCAGTCTACATCCGGGATACCCAGACGGATACGGAGCTGTCCCTCCTCGGTACATCCATAATCCCAGATGGTCAAGATACGGTCAAGTGTTTCGTCGTCAACATTTGGAGAAATGATGTTGCATGCCCAATAGTTGGTGGCTGGGCTTTCGTGTGCTACCCCATTATCGTCGGTTAAAACTAAAGTAACCGAGGTATCCCAATAGCTTATCCCAAGATTTGTCTGCATTTGAGTATCATAGCGGTCAAACCAGGCAGCCATTCCGCTATACATATTAGCAGCGCAGTCACCAGAAGCATAAAAATGTCCGATATGATCCGGATCCTGAAGGGTATAGAATTCCGGATAAAGCAATCCGCCGTCATAAGCAGCCTTGATTTGCCGTAGAGTTTCCTTGATTCCGGTTTCTTCTTCGGCAGGTCCCCAATGATACTGTCCGTCATCAGCCTTGTAATAAGCACTCTGCATAACACCGGAGGCCATTGTAGCACGGTCTAAAACCTGTCCAACCGATCCGCTGGTATCATACCATGGGTATTCAGCGATTCCGGCATCCTTTACGGCCTGAAGGTAAGCGATAAATTCGCTGATAGTAATAGAATTGGAAGCTAGATTTGCAGATAAGTCATAATTAGCCTGATCTGCCCAGTCTTTCCGTAAGAATACGGAGATATGGGAAGTAATGGTATCTGCTTCCTCTGGGAAGTTATTGGCAAAAACCGGACGGAACAGGAAATAGGTGCCGCCATAGAGATCTTCATAATAACTATTTGCAGCCGTACAGCTTGCAGCCGCCGCTAGGTTCGGATATTTTTCCTTCCAGTCGGCCGGAAGCTCCTTGACCAGACCCTGATCCACATAGTTGGCAGCATCGCCAGGATTGAAGTTCCAAACGCTCCAATCAGGAAGATCATCGGCGTTGATCCAAATATTCATACGTTCTACCCAGTTTTCAAAGGTCAGAGAGGTAATATCCCATTCTACGTTAAACGTATCCGTCCACCAGGAATAATAGTCGTTGCCATGGTTGTAATCTAAGCCGTCTGTCACCTGAATACCGGCAAAGCTGATTTTGATATTCTCAGAGAAGTCTCTGCCTAAGATATCCTCAGCAGTGACATCTGTTGTTGCAGCCAATACGCCGGAATCGGTCTTGGTATCTGCTGGGGTCTTGGCATTTTCGGAATCGCCCTCAGAGCCTGTGTCCTCCGAATCTTTATCCTCGGAATTGTTGTTTTCCGGCTGTGTATTGGTTTCCTGCTTGGTATCAGAACTCTTATCCTTGTTGCCGCAGGCTGTTAGGCCTACTGCCAGCACTAGTACCAAGAGAAGTGCCAGGATACGGTACAGAGTTTTGTTTTGTTTCATCATATCCTCCATTCTGCCGTTTGGCGGTGTTTTCTTAATTGTTTGGAGCTAATTTCCAAACGCCTCGTTTAATTCATCCAGAACCGGCTGAATCATTTTCAGCTTGTCAGCTACCCACTGATCGTAGTTGGCATCAAAGTCGCCTTCCTTGGTGATGATATTGGCATATTCGTCTGCATAGGTCATAGAAGCAAGGTTCATGGCCTGAGAGGAATAGCTTAACAGGTTCCAGTCTGGCTCCTGGTCGCGTACAGAGGTAATATTAGAACGAGTGATATACAGCTCGGCTACACGGTCACGAGCCGCCTTGCTGTTGGCCGGGCTGATAAAGGAGTAGTCGTCGGAAAGGATAAACATATTTCCGGTAATCGGATAGAGACTTGTGTATTTTTCCTCCAGGGAGGCAAAGCCGGTATCTGCAATCGTGCTGACAACCTCGCCGTTTTCATCGTATTTCCAGTCTACATCCGGGATACCCAGACGGATACGGAGCTGGCCTTCTTCGGTACATCCATAATCCCAAATGGTCAAAAGACGGTCAAGTGTTTCATCGTCGATATTTGGGGAAATGATGTTACAAGCCCAGTAATTGGTCAGCGGATCGTCATGTGCAACACCATTATCATCCGTCAGTACCAGGGTGACAGAGGTGTCCCAATAGCTTACGCCAAGGTTGCTCTGCATATAGGAGTCGTACCGATCAAACCAGGCTGCCATACCAGTATACATCTGGCCGGCACAGTCACCTGCTGCATAGAAATGTCCGACGTCATCCGGCTCCTGCAGGGTATAGAATTCCGGATAGAGCAGGCCGTTATCATAAGCGCCCTTAATTTGCCGCAGGGTTTCCTTGATTCCGGTTTCCTCCTCGGCAGGTCCCCAATGGTACTGTCCGTCGCTACCCTTATAATAAGGACTTTGGCCGACACCGGAGGCTTCTGTGACACGATCTAAGGTATTGCCTACATAGCCGCTTGTGTTATACCATGGATATTCGGTGATTCCGGCATCCTTTACAGCCTGAAGGTAAGCGATAAATTCGCTGATGGTAATGGAGTTGGACTCCAGGTTTTTAGACAGGTCATAATTTGCCTGATCAGCCCAGTCCTTTCTTAAAAATACGGACATATGGCCGGTTAAGGTATCTGCTTCTTCCGGGAAATTGTTGGCAAAAACTGGACGGAACAAGAAATACGTACCGCCATATAAATTTTCATAATAGGCATTTGCAGCCGTACAGCTTGCAGCCGCTGCCAGGTTCGGGTATTTCTCCTTCCAGTCAGCCGGAAGCTCTTTGACCAGACCCTGATCCACGTAGTTGGCGGCGTCTCCAGGGTTGAAGTTCCAAACGCTCCAATCTGGAAGGTCATCTGCGTTGATCCAGATATTCATACGTTCTACCCAGTTTTCAAAGGTCAGGGCGGTCATATCCCATTCTACATTGAAGGTATCTGTCCACCAGGAATAATAGTCGTTGCCATGATTATAGTCCAGGCCGTCTGTCACCTGAACTCCGGCAAAGCTGATTTTGATATTCTCGGAAAAATCCTTGGCCAGAATATCCTCTGCCGTGACATCTGTTTTGGCAGCTAATACACCAGAATCTGTCTTTGTATCAGCCGGAGTGTTGGTATCTTCGGAATTCTTGTCATCGGAATCAGTATCCTCCGAATTGTTGTCCTGGCTGCTCTGATTGCTGTCTTCTTTTTTGGAATCAGAGCCCTTGTCTTTGACAGCACAGGCTGTCAGGCTGGCGGCCATCACCAATACCAAAAGAAGTGCCAGGATACGGGAAAGCGTTTTTTCCTTTTTCATGATATCCTCCATTCTGCCGCGTAGCGGCGTTTTCCTATATGACCAGCTATGCTCCAAAAGCGACGGAGTATGCTCCAAAAGCGACGGAGTATGCTCCAAAAGCGACGGAGTATGCTCCCAAGTAAGCCGGAGCATGCTCCAGAAAGCGGAGCTGCCGGTATGCAAGCTGCCGCTGCTTTTTTATTGCTTTCCAGGGAGCCAGGAGGATCACAGGCATACAAAGGGCTGTGCTGTGAACGAGGGCAGTTCGGAAGGCAGTCTGAAAAGCAGAAGCAGGAATGCACTGTGAAAGCAGGACCCGGTCAGGACTTGATAGCGCCCATCATGATTCCTTTTGCAAAGTATTTCTGCAAAAACGGATATACGCACATGACCGGAACCATCGTGGCCATAACAGCAGCCATCTTAATTGCATCGGTAAAGTTCCGTTCACCGACGTCTACGGTCTGGGAGGCGGTATCAACTACCTGTGAGTCCATAACGATGGAACGCAGTACCTGCTGCAAGGACTGGAAGTCCTTCGAGCGCAGGAAAATCATTGACATAAAGTACTCGTTCCAAAGCTGTACGGCAACAAAGAGTACTACGGTTGCCAGGATTGGCTTTGCTAACGGAACGATAATCCGTGCCATAATCGTCCATTCATCTGCTCCGTCCAGACTGGCCGACTCGACAAGCGCTTCCGGCAGGGAGCAGAAATAGTTGTAGATCAGAATCATATTGAAGGTGTTCATACCTTGTGCCAGAATAACGGACCAGATGGTATTCGTCAGGTTAAAGCTTTTCATAACAAGATACATCGGAACGATACCGCCGTTAAAAATCATCGTAAACAGTACCAGCATTAAGATAACCTTCCGGCCTGGCCAGCCCTTTCTGGAGAGCGCATAGGCCAGAGTGACACAAAGAATCAGGTTCAGCGGCAAGCCGACCAGTAAATACATCAGAGTAGTCTTATAGCCGATTAGAATACGGCTGTCCTTAAACAGCTCCTTGTAGGCATCTAACGTCGGATTTTTCGGCCAGACGACCCAGGTGGACTGCATGTATTCCTTATAAGAGGTAAAGGAAATGGCCACTACGTTGAGGAATGGAATGAGGACGGCCAAAAGACCGGCAGTCAGGAGAATCAAAAGAATCCAATCCAAAGCCTCAAAGCTTTTTCTTTTTTTATGCTTGGTTTGTACGGCAGTATTTGCCGCGGCAGTTTTAGCCATGTTAGGCTCCTCCTTTCTAACCGAATAATCCGCCGCCGCCCAGTGCCTTGGAGGTTCTATCCGCTACCAGCAGGAAAATCATGTTGATAACAGAACGGAACAGCGCTACGGCTGTGGAAAAACCAAAGTCTACAGAGCCCTGGAAGGTGACACGGTAAATATACATATCCAGTACCTCGGCTACGTTTTTGGTAGCGGCATTGGACAGGTTAAAGATCTGGTCAAAGCCGGCAGTCATCAGATTGCCGCAGGTCAGGATAAACATAACGGAAATCGTCGGCAGGATGCTAGGTAACGTAATATGTATGATACGCTGCCAACGGCTGGCGCCGTCAATTTCCGCCGCTTCGTATTGATCCTGGTCAATGCCGGAGATAGCGGAAAGATAAATAATCGAGGAATATCCGGCGCCCTTCCAGATATCACTGAGGTATAAGAGAGGCTGGAATGCCTTTTCACTGCCCAGGATATTGATTGGTGTTCCGCCAAGAGCGGAAATCGCACTGTTGATCAGACCGTCTACGGAGAGCAGGTTCTGGATAACAGAAGCCACGATAACCCAGGAAAGGAAATGCGGAAATGTAAAGACGGTCTGCATGACCTTTTTGTAGCGTCCGACACGCAGCTCGTTAAAGGCGATAGCAAGCAGGATCGGAGCCGGGAAGGTAAAGATCAGACGTCCAAAGTTAATAAAGAGAGTACGTTTGATAGAGTTCCAAAAAGCAACGTCACGGAATACCGCCGTATAATTTTGGAAGCCGCACCATGGGGAACCCCAGATGCCCAGTTTTGCCTTGTAGGTTTTAAAGGCGAGCTGTAAGCCTGCCATTGGATAGTAGGCAAACATCAGATACCAGACAAGAGCCGGAATCAGCAGGACGTAAATCTGCCAATGCTTTCGGATATTGATTCCGATTTTTTGGAAGCCCTTTGCTTCAGCGGAAGTGACGGGCCTTTTGGTGTTTGGCGTTTTCGTCAATGGTTTTCTCCTCCTTCATATTAGCATTTGTTGAAATCAGTCGTTTTTACCCGTATATCGTTTGATTTCGTCGTAAATTATAACAAAGAAATAGAAGGAGGACGAGTGACAATCTTCTGTTTTAGTGGGAGGATATTCGGATAATCCTGCGGAACGATTGAAATTAAAGGAGGAATGGGTATGATAACAGTATTGGAGGCGCTGGAAAGCTCCTTGCCTTCGCAGAATATGAACAGGATGAGGTGATAAGATGTCGATTGAAAAGCGTTCCCGATTTTTCCGGATTCGTTCCTTGAAAAAATGTCTGGTATTGTCCTTTATCCTGTTGATTTGCGCTCTGTTTGCTATCTTTTTTTATTATATTTTCGGAATTGCCGCCAGAACAAAAAGCTGGGAGCGGAAAAATTTTCTGGAGCTGAGCGAGCTGGCTGCAGAACGGCTGCAGGGAGCGCTGGCAGATTCGCAGAACGTGGCAGTAACCTTAGGCTATTCCGCAGCCTGTCAGAAATTTTTGCTGTCTGAAAATCCCAATGTGGTGATTGAAGCAAAGCGGACGGCTTCGGATACGATTAGCTATGCCCGGCTGTATGGGAATCATTTTAAGGATATTGTGCTGTTAGGGGTCAACGAACGGCTGATTTCCAATACGACCTCTTATCGGGAGATTACAGAGCTTGTCCTTACAATGGCAGGAATGGGGAGCATGGAAGAGCGGCGGTTTACAGATGGCTTTTATGCACCGGTGATTGTGGATAGAGACAGCCAGTATTTAGTATATGTATTTCCGGTTTACGGAAATATCGACGGCTATCGTTACCGTTATAATCCAATAACTGGTCTGGTGATTTATGATTTGGATGAACTGCTTTCTCTGGCCGGACTGGATAGCTATGAGGACAGCGTATCCGTGCTGCTGCATCAGGGAGAGGTGCTTGGAAGCAGCCGGGTGCTTTCCGAGGAGGAGGCCGAGGCGATAGGACGGCTTTCCGGAGGAGAAAACGAGGCGGTGATTGGCAGCAGACAATATTTGTGGTGCCGTCAGGAGATGGCAGGTACAGGACTGGAGCTGTATTTTTTACTGCCGAACCAGGCGGGGCATCAGCCGTTTTTTCGGATGGGAAATATGCCGCTGCTGCTGATTATTTTATTTTTAATGCTGATATTGATTCTGATGGTTTGGATTTTAAGGGGACTGCATCATGATATCTACCGGCTGGTGTCGGATATCCGAAGAGCCGAAAATACAGAAAAACGGGTACATACGCCGTATATCCAGGAGCTGGGGCCGATTTCAGAGGTGTTAAATAAGACCTTTGAGTCCCTGCGTGCGGCTCATCAGAGAGAACAGAGCCTGATGGCGGATAAGCACGAGGCTGTATTGGCGCAGACACAGGCAGAAATGCTGGCTTATCGTAGTCAGATTACGCCTCACTTTCTATTTAATACCCTGGAATCTATGCGTTCTCTGGCGCATCATTATAAGGCAGAGCCGATAGAAGGGTTAATTAGCGGGATGTCGCAGATGTTCCGTTACTCCCTGGAGGCGCCGCAGTTGGTTACACTCCGGGCAGAGATCGGGCATTTGGAGAGTTATCTTTCGGTGATGGAGGTACGCTTTCCGGGGCGTTACCGGGTACAGAAGGCGCTGGAAGAGGAAACCCTGTCCTGCTATCTGCCGTCGATGTCCTTGCAGCCATTGGTAGAAAATATGATAAAGCACGGTTTTCAGGGCCGTATGAATGGAGTGATTTTGATTCAGTCGTTTTTGGAGGGAAACTGCGTTGTCGTCCGGGTAGCGGACAATGGAGTCGGAATAAAGGGGGAACGGCTGGAGGAGATCCGGCGGGGCTTGTATGAGAGGACGAAGGGAGAAGCCGGGAAGCCTTCTGGAACCAGGGAACAGGTTGGAGAGGGCTCTGCGGAACCTATTTCCGCCGGGGGGATTCCGTCTGGACTGGAAGGCCTGGTAGGAAAGCGTTCGGAGGATGTGAATATCGGGCTGGCGAATATCAGCCGCCGCCTTTGCTTAAATTTCGGCGAAGAGGCGAGGATGGAAATTCGCTCAAAGGAGGACTACTATACGGTGATAGAGCTTCATATCCCGGTTCAGGGAGGCAGAGGGGAGGATACCCCGAAAAAGGAGTATGAAAGCCTGCCTCTATAGAAGCTGCCGTCCCCTTTTGCGGTATAAATCCGGCGACATGCCGACATCCGCCTTAAAATGCTTGCCAAAATAAGAATAGTCCTTGTAGCCGCAGCGGGCGGCAATTTCGCTCAGAGAAAGCGTGCTGGACACCAACAACTTTTTAGAACGGTGAATACGGAGTTTGCGGAGGAAGCTGACGATGGTTTCTCCAGTCTGTTTTTTAAAAATATCGCACAGATAGGTTTCGGTAATATAGAATTGCTTGGCAAGCTGTCCCAACGAGATATTTTCTTCTAAATGCTCATAAAGATAAAGCTGGATATCTGCTACAGATACCTGAGATTTTCCATAGTCCTCCGGCTTTGCAAAGCGAAAGCCGCCTTCTAGGGAGGCAGCAGCCGTTTGCAGCATCTGGTCTGCCTGGGAGGTGTCGGGGAAGGCAATGCTGACACCGCAGCCCTCTGGAATGGATGCCGGAAGCCGATCCGTAAGAACGCCGAAGCAGCCGCCGGTCTGTAGGAGAATCCAGCAGCCTTTTTTATTTTCCTGTACCGGAAGCAGGGAAAGACTGTCCGCCAGCAACAGATAGCAGCTATGTCCTTTTCCGTCAATAGAAGGAAAGGACGGATTTTCCTTATCAATCTGCAGGATAGCCTCTTCCTGCTGTCTGTCCCATCCTGCGCCGCCCTCTTGCCTGTCAAGATTCTGGCGCATCAGTCTGGCTGCCTCCTGTACTTCTTCGGCAGAGAGCGGTTTTAGGACATAGTAAACCGCCGCCAGACGGATCGCTTCTCTGGCCAGTTCAAAATCGGAGTAGGCGCTGACGACAATACATTCGATCTGTGGCTGCCAGGCACGCAGACGCTCTATAAGCTGCAGGCCTGTAATATCCGGCATACGGATATCGGTTACTACGGCATCCGGGCGGAGTTGCCCTGCCAGCTCGAGGGCTTCCTTTCCGCAGGAGCAGCAAGCCGTGATAGTGAAGCCCGCTGTTTCCCAATCAATGATTTCTTTCAGTCCGACCAAGGCCCAGGGCTCATCGTCTACGAGCATCAGCCTGTATTTTCCCATGTAAGCGTCCTCCTCTCTTGTAAGTGTGCCATATAAGCTTCATTATACACGGAAAAAGGGGGGATTTGCAACTAAAATGAAGGTATTTTATGTCACTTTTTTGCTGTAAAATCCATACAAAATCTGGAAAGCAGAAAAAATTCTGATTCTTATTTTTTCCTCCGTTTCCTGTTATGATAAAAACGATATTACTCTTGTGTTTAAGATTCTGTCAAATAAGAGAATGTCTTACCATCAGAGACGTTCTGAGATTTGGTAAAGGGTAAAGAAGAAAAAGAGAAAAGAGAGGGATGTAAGTATGAAATCAGAAAAAGAAAGATCGAACAGACCGACTGCACTGGTACGCTGGGGAGCCAGCCTGACCGGAAAGCTGCTGGCAGCGATTGTCGTCAGCGTCGTGATCGTGATAGCAGTGCTGCTGGCCGTAGTCAACAGCAAAATGTCGGACAGCCTTTTAGAGAAAAGCGAGGATATCCTGCAGATGACGACGGAACGGACGTTGCAGGAAACCAAAGCATGGATGAATAAGACCCTGACCATGCTGGAGGCACAAAGAGATACGATTGAGTATGAAAACATGAATATCGAGGAAATGAAGGCGTTTATCAAGCATACGGTAAATCAAAACGACGCCTATCCGGCCGGATTGTATGTGGCATTGACAGACGGCTCCTTGTATCATGCCTCCTTTGTACCGGGACCGGAATTTAACGCTCTGACAAAAAGCTGGTATCAGAATGGGATTGCCTCGGAGGAGTTTATACTGGGAGATGTCTATCTGGATTCGATTTCCGATATTGTCAGCACGATTCAGATTGAGGAGACGGGCGGGATCTTTTTGGTAGATACCAGAACAAATACGATCATCGGACACCGGGACAGCGCAATTACCGGGCAGAAGCTAGAGGATTTGACAGAGGGTCTGTATCGTTATGCCAATGAGCAGATTCAAAAGCAGCAGACCGGGTTGTCTTTGTATCAGGATGAAAATATTTATGTTCAGGTAGAAAAGATCCCAGGCAGCGATTGGATAGCCGTAGCCTATGTTTCGAGAGCCGAGGTGCTGCAGGGACTAAGCGAGCTGACCAGAACCGTGACGACCGTGGCAGCAATCGCTGTCATTATCCTGATTCTGCTGCTGATCATTCAGGTACGGGTGATCATCAGTATCCCGGTCAGAGAGCTGAGCCAGGTGGCGACGAAAATTGCCGAAGGCGAATTGGATCAGACGATCAAATATCATTCCAAGGATGAGCTGGGCGTGCTGGTCAGTGATTTTAACCAGGTGACACGGCAGCTTAGGGAATATGTCACCTATATCGACGAAACCTCGGAAAAGCTGATGGAAATCGCTGCGGGGAATCTGACGTTTTCTTTAAAAAACGACTATGTCGGAGAGTTTGCCAAATTAAAGACCTCCATGGAGGAGATTTCTGTAAGGCTGAATGGAACCATCAAGCAGATCGCTCTTGCCTCCAGAGAGGTGGCTGCCGGAGCCGATCAGGTTTCCACCGGAGCCGTCACGCTGTCTCAGGGCTCTACCGAGTAGGCAGCAGAGGTAGATACGCTGGCAAAGCATATCAATTCTGTTTCTGACAGTGTCCAGAAGATTGCACAGGGAGCAGAAAAGAGCAGACAGATTGCAGGCAATGTGAAGCAGGGAATTTTGGAGAGCAACCAGAAGATGGATGTTATGACAGATATTCTTCAAAAAAGCAGCGCCCAGTCAAGCAAAATCCATCAGATTGTCAATACGATAGAGGATATCGCCTTTCAGACCAACATCCTGGCCTTAAACGCAGCAGTCGAGGCTGCCCGTGCAGGAGAGGCCGGAAAGGGCTTTGCCGTCGTAGCAGACGAGGTTCGGGAGCTGGCTACGAAATCTACGCAGGCCGCCCAGGAGACGACCGTTCTCCTGAATGAAACCATCCAGTCGATGGAGGAGGGCGTAGGCGCCGCCCAGACGACCGCTCAGGCCATGCTCGACGTGGCGGTTCAGGCAGATGAAATGAGCAGCCTGGTCAACAGCATCGCCGAATATACAAAGCAGCAGGCCGCAGGCGCCTCCGAAATTGCTCAGGGAATCGAGCAGATTTCCGTCGTCGTCCAGACCAATATGGCCACCGCCGAGGAAAGCGCCGCCGCCAGCGAGGAGCTGTCCGGCCAGGCGACTGCCTTGAAGGAGCTGGTGGGGAGGTTTCAGCTAAAAAAATAGTTTGAAGTTTTGCACCTGGTTTTTCCTCTGGTTGAATCAGGTGCAGTCGAGATCTTCCTGAAAATGGGAGAAGCCAGGCAGTGCGTTTGCCAAAAAAATTTCGATTCCATGTAGACGAAGTAGTAGTGCAGCAGCTTGAGGACGCTGTTCTTCTGGCTCCGAAGGAGTCCGTATGGAAAATTTTTATGGATGGTTTAGAAGGGTTCACCAACGATATTTTTGATGGCGGCCGTGACCAGGGTGTCCAAAAGGAAAGAGAAACTCTATGACATATATGCTAGATACCAATATTTGTATTTATGTAATGAAAAACAAGCCAGAAAAGGTCTTAGAGCGATTTAAGAAAGAATTAGATAATGGGATATGTGTTTCGGCAATTACTCTGGCAGAATTAGAGTATATCATCAAAAACAGCTTTAATCCGCCCCAAAATGAACAGTCGTTATTAAAGTTTTTGCTCCCATTAAGTATTCTTCCCTTTGAGGCAGCTGCAGCATCGGCGTATGGGGAAATTCGGACATATTTGCAAAAGCGTGGTACACCGATTGAACCACTTGATATGTTAATTGTCGGACACGCCAGAGCCGAAGGACTGATTCTTGTTACAAATAACATTCGGGAGTTTGAACGCGTACCAGGTTTAGAATTGGAAAATTGGGTGGATTCCACTTTTTGAACTTTCCTGGGCAGATCCAGAAAATGAAGAAGGGTATGGCTGCAATCCGGAAAAAATGTGTATCATCGTTATAAAAAGTTATGTGATTGCAGCCATAGCAAAACAAAGCGTTGACGCTATGTTTATCAAAGAGCGTTGTGAAAAAAAATATAAGGTAAAATGGATTTGACAAGGTGTTTATTTACGTTTCGGAGGCCGATTTTTATCACTTTGCGGTTCTGCACCTGGTTCCTCTTTGTTTGAATCAGGTGCAGGATCTTCCGTTTCGTTTTCAACCGGCGGTTTTGGATCCGGTTCCGGCGGCGGGGTAAAAGGGAGAAGAACCGCCAGGGAAAGTGATAAGGTGGCTACGGTAGTAAGGTACTTTTTCAGTTTCATAATAGGAAACCTCCTTCATAGTAAAATATTTTTGGTGTGCGTAAGGAATTGCCAGAAAATGATTTTTAGCAATTCCTTTGATGTTTGGTACGCGTCTGATTATACGGTAAAATAGGAGGAAACAGAATGACGTTTGAAACAATTCCAGAATATTGTTTCAAACGTCATTCTGCTTTAGTGGGGATTGTGGTAGGATGGGGGCAGAACAAACGGAAGGGAGGTGCGACGAGATGGGAAGCAGTGCGAGCTGCTATGCAACAGTGGAATAAAGTGCGTGACACCAAAGGGAAAAGTATAGTTTCCCTCTATCTAACCACAGGAGCTACAGATAGTCGTGTAATTTATAGTAATTATTCTTTTCCTAAAATAGGCTATACCGAACATATCCTTCGAGGGGATGAAATTTTAGGTGCTACAATTCATTTGGCGTCTACAGAGAAATGGTCTGTAGGGTATTCACCGGGATGTTATGATATTCAGACAGTGGTACTTCATGAACTTGGACATATGTTAGGAGTTGCACATTGTCATGAAGATGGTAGTGAGCCACCATGCTTTAGCAAAACATGTGAGAGTAATGTAATGAATCCATATGTAAGTCCTGGTCACATAAAAAGAACTTTTCAAGAATATGACACAGCTTCTTACATTATAATATATGATTAGAAGGGAGAGGTATGAAAATGAAAAAACAGCAACAGTACTTTTTTTATTACTTATAGTTATGTTAGCTGGATGCAGCCAAAAATCAGAAGAAACTGTTGAAAAGACTATCATTAAAACCACTGGGATGTGGAGAAGGTATAATTTGGAGGAGGCAGTAGAAGCGGCTACCACGATTGTTCATGGTATAGTAAATACCAAAAGTGATACGAAATATTATGATGTGGAAACTCCAGAAGGAGAAAAAATAAGTAAAATCTATTATCGAGAAGTAGAAATCCAGGTATTGGATTGTATAAAAGGAGATCCGGATGCCGAAACCGTAATTTATGAGGAAGAAGGAGGGGAAACAGAAGACACAATCTATATTTGTACCGATATTCATGAACTACAAAAAGGAGAGGAAATATTAATTTTTTTAAACGAAACAAATAAATTAATCGCACCACTGGCTTTGTTCATCGTAGATGAAAATCAACAAATTCAGGTAGGGAGTTATATTCTTCCCTTTGAAACGGTCGCTCAGGAGATAGAGGCAGAAGAGAAGCCATATTACACAACAGAAATATCTCTGGAGGAATATTGCGAGGCGATCCGAGCCTGTCTGGAAGAACCGAAAAGCTAATTTAGTATGGTAAATAACTGAAAATATCATTTCAACCAGAGACAACCTAGAGATAAATAGGGTGTCTCTGGTTTTGGTGAACAATATAAAAATTGGAGGGAGCTACCTAATGTTAAAAAAGAAAAAATATAAGATAAGGATGTGTTTCCTTGTTGCAGTATTCCTACTCTCCGCTTGCAGCAAAGGCGAAAACAAGGCTCAATACCAAAAAGGCCTGGAAAAACTGGAAACGGAAACCATATCAGCCACAACCGCTCCGGACTATAGCGGGAGCTGGGACGCCTACTATGATCTTTGGTTTTTAAGTGGTACAGAGGAAGCAATCGAAGTACCGGAAACAAAGCCAATGGACGGCCAGATGGAACAAAGGATAGAATTTACAGAACACACCAGTATCCCAGTGATCGATTATATTTCCTATTCCTCCAGACAGAAAGATCTGTTTTTATTTTCGGAAACAATCTATCAGGATGCACAAAGTAACAACAATCATTGTCAGCTCAAGCTCGTAAACAGCAAAAATAATACAGCGGAAACAATTTATGAATTTGACAGTGATGGCAAACGGATCCATGATCCGGCAATTACGGCCAACCACATTTATTAGATCGTGGCTTCCGATACAGTTGGAATAGACACCGGAAGCTGGCAGCTATATGGGATGGATTTGGAGCAAAGAAACACAATCCTGCTGCGGGAGCAGGAGGGACAGTCGATGATACCACGTCTGAGAAATTGCGGGGACAGAATTGTCTGGCTTGAACCCAATGAGGAGAATACCGCCCATATAGTTTATCAGCTAAGCGGAATGGAAGAACCAGAGGAATTGTATTCCTATCCGATAAACCATCTGGAGGAATGGGAGTACCCGACGACCGTGATTGCTTCAAAGCACTATATTACCTATGCCACTTACTTTAACCGTTTGTATACGTATGACCGGAAAACTGGAGAGACAAAACAGATCGGAAATACCCAGTATGAGCTGGAGGAAAACGGGGATTTGGTTGTATGGGCAAATGGAGTCAATCTGATTTTACTAGATTTGAAGTCAGGAGAAACGACCTATTTGAGGAAGCCGGACACAGAAAGTACAGAAACGGTTCTTTTTGTACGCCATACAGAAGATCAGTTTTATACGCTTATCACCAATCTGGAAAGTGGAAAGCAGGAGCTTACCATTTATTCACCAGTAAAGAAATGGAAAAAAGGCTGAAAAAGACAGAAGATTTTACTCCTGATATCAGAGACCTGGAGATCAAAGGGGACTTATACCGACTGGTAGAATATAAAATGGCTTTGGAAGCGCCAGGATATCAGTATGGTTATATTTCCTATAGTTTTGGTGAAAAGGAATTGAACTTTCAACAGGGCCAGTGTTATCTGCATTTTTCCTCTCATGCAGAGGCTTTGGCCTACATGAATCAGCTAGCAGAACCACTTCCCGCCCTGGATCAATTAGGAATAGAAAAAACGGAAGGAGACGGGAATACCGAGACACGATATCGTTTTGGAGATACGTCTGAGACGCGGATAGAACTGGTTTTGACTAAGAGTGGGGAAAACTGGTTAGTTTGGATTTTTCTATATAATGAGGAGGAAAAATACCACACTTGATAACAAAGATCCGTGAGGTGAACATCTTATGAAAAAACGCCATTTCCTGATAGCCGGAAGCTTACTCGCCCTTTTCTGGATAAGCAGCATAATTCTTACAAAACTTTCCGCCCCCAGCCAGGCAGAAAAGCTGGATGCGATGTCCTATCGCCAGCGGAACCTGTATTTGCTGACCCAGTATGCTCCTTACTCGGATTATGCCGCCTATATGGAGGGCTATACCTATCAGGAGACGTCCTATCCGTCCTACCTTTATCGGGAAATCGAGCAATCGGAGCTATGCGCCATTGTCCGGGTAAAGGATTCGGAGGTTTATAATGGCAGATGGACGCAGATGGTTGCTGTGTACCAAAGGTTTTTTGGACATATGTCCGATCCAGAAGGAAAGGAATTGACGCAGAAAGAAATCAAACGGCTTTTGGCAGAAAAGCCTTATTTTATCCAATATGCTTCGGAAGCATGGAAAAAAACCGTAGAGGTAGAACAATATCTCTACGACCGGACAGGCCGTTACGAGGAGGAGCTTTTGGTAAAAATCGCCCATGAGCCAGGCAGCGCAGCAGTGCATTTGGGCGGTATCATAGACAATTTCCGGGTAGCCGACGGAACAAAAATGCTTGTATTTTTAACGGTTCCAAAAAAGGGAGAGGAAGCGTTCGGGATGGGAAGCTGCAGCCAAATCATTACCCCGGAAGGATATCTCGTGCCGGTGAATGTAACCCGTGACCAGGAGGCTGCAATTTATGGCGGAAAGAAGCTAGAAGAATATACCGATCTGGTGATGCGCTACTATGAGGAAGAGGAAAAGGAAGGATTCCGTTTATCCGAAAAGTGGGAGGTTTACCGGGAAAAGGGGAGGGCTTTGGAGGAGCTTTATACCTATGCTCCAGAGAAACTGCTAGAGGAAGCAGACGAGACAGAAAAAATGGGGTATTATACATTTCTTGAGAGTTAAAAGTTTTCAAAAAAAGAATAACCCTTTCTTATGATTTTGTGGTATCCTTAAAGTTGCGAAACTAGAAAGGAGACAAACCACCGAAAGAGTTATTCTAGTAATCAGTATAGCACACTTTCCCGTGGTTTACCATATCATAATGCTATCTTTTATCGAAAATTTATTCGCTTCCTTTGCATCCTGTTTTTCCCGGAAGGCTTCCTTCCACTGGTTTGTGACCATTGTCCTTGGCTTCCTGCTCCGTTCCGATCAATTGGGGCTTACCTCTATTATCCGGGATCTGGCCCTGGATCCTGGCTGTTACCACTCCATGCTGCACTTTTTCCGGGCTTCCTCCTGGTCTTTGGAGCAGCTACGGCAGCGTTGGTTCCAGACTGCCAAAGAATTCCTTCCCCTTTACCAGGAAGGGAACCGCTATGTCCTGGTCGGGGATGGGGTCAAGCAATCCAAGGAAGGCCGCCGGATGCCAGGGATAAAAAAGTTGTTCCAGGAATCCGAAAACTCTGCCAAACCAGAGTACATCCATGGCCATCTGTTTGGCGGCCTTGGTATCCTGGCAGGAAGCGTCGGGCATTGGGCTTGTGTCCCGTTAAGCATCCGGCTCCACGATGGCCTTCAGGCTGCAAAGAAGTGGAGCCCTTCTATCCATAGTTCCTCCCATGTAGTGCAGATGCTCGAGGATGCCTGCCGGGCCACCCAAGTATTCGGGGATTCTCTGTTGCTCTTAGATCGGTATTTCCTGAGTCGGCCAGCCCTGGAAACACTGGCTTCCTTCCAAAACGGAGGCCATACCCTGGAGCTGGTGACGAAAGCCAAAAAATCTTGTGTCGCCTATGAGAAACCAACGGCGAAACAGCCTGGCAGGGGACGTCCCAGGAAAAAAGGGGCAACACTCCACCTGAAGGAACTGTTTTCCTCTCGGAAAGAACAGTTCCAGGAAGCCAGGATGGAACTGTATGGGAAGAAAGAAACCGTCCATTATTACTGTGTGGATCTTCTCTGGCACCAGCAACTCTACCAGGAACTCCGTTTTGTATTGGTAGAGTGGAATGGGATCCAAAGTATTTTAGTCAGTACCAGCCTGGGACTGGATCCCCTTACCATCCTCCGGTTATACAGCTACCAGTTTCGGATTGAGTGTACCTTCCGGGAGCTGAAACAGCAGATTGGGGCGTTTTGCTACCATTTTTTTCGACTTTTAGGGAAAAGGCCGGAATTACGTATAACACAAATAATTCAGGAAAAGCAGGATAAGTCAAAAATCTATGAGGATTTCCTGGCTTCTTAGTGCTATAAACTTTTCACTCTCAAGTATGGTAAAATGTAGAATGAAAGGCATTACATAACAGAAAGGCGGAGGGCGTTCTTACCTGCCGCAAAGATACAACGAGAAAAAGAAAAAGCACAAAAGGCTGGATAACGGGAGGAATTGTATAACTGGATGAACCATATTTCCATGGGGGCAATCTTTAAATGGATTCGAGAACTGCAGAACTTAAAACGGACACTGGTTTGCTATGGACTGTACGATTCGGCCGCCTGCTGTCATTTCGAGAAAGATCTGCTTCAGTTAGCCAATCAATTACAGATTTCCTGAAGGTATATGATAGTCACAAAATATATTATTTACTTGTTCTATATGTAGAAAGAGAAGGCGATAAAATAACTTCTTAGAGCCTTAATGAACAAGATGCTATTTGAAAATTGACAACTGAATGCTATATTTCCTGAATATTCTGAAATAATAAATGAAATCTCTTTTTCAGAATATAAGAATAATATATCTCCTTATATACGTTTTCATATAACCAATAAATACCCAGAACCTACAGTATCTTTAATTGGTGGAGATTCCTTATATATTTTAAATGGTAATAAATTAGAGCAATGGGGTACAATTGGTTTTTGCGGAACTTATTTAACAGAAATGGGAACACGTATGAATTGTGTATTAACAGCAGGTCATGTATTAAAAACTACAAAAGAATTATATTACCAACCTAACAATCCTGCTGGCAACAATACAGTTCTTCCAGGAATGAATCCAATTATCCAATTTGCAGATCATCAAAATGGAGATTATGGATTGTTACATACGGGGCAAAATGTTCTTACAAATTTAATTCGTCTGAATACTACTACAACGGGTAAAATTAGTTCTATATATAGTGGAGATGATTATCAACTGTTTGAGGGCAGAATAGTTTATAAATATGGTGCCGTTACAGGTTTAACCGCAGGAACTGTTATGAATTTTAATACTCCAGTTACATATGAGCTTACAAAAATATTAGGACTGACTTCATTCATGAACTCAAGTATTACAATAGCTAAAGGAGGAGATAGTGGTGGTCCTGTATGGTACATTAAGGGAGATGGCACACGTCAACTATATGGCGTTTTATCTGGAGTAGAAAATGGCAATGATCGTATGGGATATTTTAGTAGACTAGCTTATCCTTGTCAAAACAACTCCTATATACCCAAATTAAATTAACTACGATCTACTTTGATTGTACTAGTAAGTATGTACTATAATTGAATGAATTTTTTATAGTAGGAAATACAATAATAGCATTTCCTACTATTTTAATAATTTCCTAAAATATTCTACACAATTTACTGGTTTTTTGATAAATATATAATTTTATCTATTTGAACTATAAATTTTGGGATTTTTTTGATAAAATATACAGAATTTCGATTTTTTCTATAACAATATGTATTTTAGAAGATTTTCATAAAAAATATTGTCATTTTTATAATATTTAGAATAGTTCTGATTTCAGAAATACTTAATTAATATTGGTAGATTATCATACTAATTTTAATAAATACTCTATTTGTCTTTGTAAATTTAAGATATTGTATATAAACTATAATAGACATAAAATTCCAATAAACCAACTTGAAATCACATTCATTTTGAAAAGAAAGGTTGATTAACTTGACACACAAAAAATGGAAAATATTCTTTGTTTTTTTATTGGGTGGATGTATCGGATTTTTTTTCAATTTAACCGATTCTCCTTTTCGCAAATTTCAAAACCATACCATTATAACAGATGATTTTATAAATGATGACTCAGATGATCTTTATGAAATTTATTTAGAGAATTATGTAAAGCAGAAAGGTATAGTGACACGTCACTTTTCAACCAACCCTCCTATCACATTAAAACCATATCGTTTCGAACATCAACAGGGATTTGATTATACTTCCCTTTTTTA
The DNA here is from genome assembly GCA_949155905.1 of uncultured Lachnospiraceae bacterium. Classification (GTDB taxonomy): domain Bacteria; phylum Bacillota; class Clostridia; order Lachnospirales; family Lachnospiraceae; genus MGBC131033. Next base: position 47,886 of record CASCWU010000003.1, on the reverse strand, counting down.
TGAATCACCGGATCTTTGGGTAATGTATTATGAAATTACTAATTTAAGTAAAACTTCGTATCAAATTTATAGCCCTCCGCAATTAGATTACTTGATTGATGGTGATTGGTATGAATGCAGCAACTATGGGGGCGCCTCGAATCGCTATACCGAATCAATTTCTTTCCTGAGCATTCCCCCTCAAAAAAGTGTTTTCTATACACTTCCTATCGGAACGCCTACCTCTCGCAATCGAGAGTTACCTTATTATTCTGGCCGATTTTGGTATGGACATTATCGCTTGGTTATAGAATTTGCAGAAGGAGAATTTACCTATGTCGAATTTGATATACCAAAAAGTGCAAATTATTTCTCCGAACCTCTATACAAAAATATACCATAGATCTAAATGATTCCATATGTTTATCTTGTGCAGATTTGCGTTTGTTCTTGAAACCTCGTATTCTATGATTAGGGTGTCAAAAGGTACTGCTCTCTGGAGTTGTTTTAATTGTATGAGAATTTTACCTGAAATCAATAGAAAAATTCTCCGGTTTTGAAAGGATATCACAAACAATTTACAAACAATAACTACAATTCATTGCTTGAATACCTTTTGACACCCTAATCATTCTATATGGTAAAATGTAGAATAAAAGGCATTACATAACAGAAAGGCGGAGGGCGTTCTTACCTGTCGCAAAGATACAACGAGAAAAAGAAAAAGCACAAGAGGCTGGATAACTGGAGGAATTGTATAACTGGATGAACCATATTTCCATGGGGGCAATCTTTAAATGGATTCGAGAACTGCAGAACTTAAAACGGACGCTGGTTTGCTATGGACTGTACGATACGGCCGCCTGCTGTCATTTCGAGCAGGGCGATCTGGAACCGGACAGCTTTACGCTGGAGGTGCTGTTTGAGCGGATTGGGGTCTCTCTGGGAGCGTATGGAATTTCTTACTTTTTGCCAGAGTATTTGTTTTTGCAGCGGCGGAATGAGATTGTCTATACGCTGCGGGAGGGCGCCTTTTGCAGCACAGAGCAGTTATTAGAGGAATACAAACAGGAGTTTGAGGAGGCGCTGGGGAAAAAAAGACGTAAAAACACACAGGGAATCGGAAAGGAAGAACTGCACCGGCAGTTTATCGGTTATATCCAAAACGCTCTTAGGATGGAGCAGGGAGATCAGCAGGACAGAAGGGAGGAGCTGGTGGCACTCCTTCGCCTGACGGTTCCCGGTTTTTCCCTGGAGAAGATTCAAAGCTTTCTGTACGGAGAACAGGAGCAGGCTCTTTTGATTTTGCTGGCGGAGGGAGAGTGTCGGCAGGGACGATCCGGCAGACGTTATCCGGATCGTCAGGATCGTTTACAGACAGGCATTTGGCTCTACCAGGAGATTCTTGCCTACATAGAAAGGCGCTCTCTGGATAAAAAGCGTCTGAATTACCTTTACCCGGAAACGGTATTAAGTCTGGCGGAAGAGCTGCGAAAGGAAAAGCGGTATGCGGAATTGTCTGTTTGTGAGAAGGGGCTGGCCTGCCTCTGGGAGCAGCACCGGATGTATGGATTAAAAGATTTGGTGCGCTTATCTTTGGCAGGATGGGAAAAGGGAGGCGTTCCGGTTCCAGAAGGAGAGAATCCCGAGCTATACCGGGAGGCAATTCCGATCCTGGAGGCCTTCTTGAAAAGGCCGACGATACCATGGGACTCCCGGCGTTATTTCTACCCCTTGCTGAATATGATCTACCGCGGTCAGGTGTTGGGAGAGCGGCTTTTACGCCTGCGGCTGAGCAAGGGACTTTCAGAGGAGAAGGTATGTCCAGGCATTTGCGAGCCGGAACGCCTGGGGGCGATAGAACGGGGAGAGAGCAAGCCCTCCCTGAAGCACTTTACCGAGCTGTTGGAACGCCTGGGGGCGGATACCTGCCGCTTTTATCCAAAAATCCGTACCAAACGGTATGATCTGATTTTACTTGCAACAAAAATAGATATGCTGATTAGCAGCCAACGCTACCAGGAGGCAGGAGAGGTATTAAAGGAGCTAAGAAGGGAGTTAGAACTGGAAAACGGTCAGGAGAATCCTTTTAATCAGCAATATCTTATCAGTACCTATGCGATCATAGAAGGAGAACTGGGAAGAATCAGCCGGAAGCAGGAGCTGGAACTGCTCCAGAAAGCATTTTACCTGACGGTGGATGAGGAATGCGAGCTTTGGCTCTGGCCTTTGACAGAAATAGAGGCAGAGATTTTGAATAATATTTCGATTGCCTTTGAGAAATTAGGAGATCGGAAAGAGGCTATCCGTTTGCTGAGAGAGGCAAAGAAGCGGTATCATGTCACGATGAACCAGTTAGTAAAATTCCGGAAATCGTCCCGTGAGAAGGTGAAAAAGGGAGTTCTGAAATATCAGGAAGAGGGAATGAAGCTGGAGTACAATGCGACCGCCTATTTGCTGATCGTGGAAAATCTGGTGAATTCTCTGGGAAGTGACGGGGAATATGAGGAGGCGCTGAAACTGGCGGAGGAAGCGCCTCCGCTTGCCTATCGGATGCAAAGACCCTATACGGTGAGTAGTCTGTTATATGAAATCGCCTGGAATACGGAGCAGAAGATGGAACAGGAGAAACAGGATATGGCTGCAATCCAGAAAACGTGTGTACCGTTGTTTTATGAAAGTTATGTGATTGCAGCCATAGCAAAACAAAGCGCTGACGCTCGGTTTATCAAGGAACGCTGTGAAAAAAAATATGGAGTAAAATGGGTTTGACAAGGTGTCTATTTACGTTTAGGAGGCCGATTTTTATCGCTTTGAGGTTCTGCACCTGGTTCTTTTTCGTCTGGATTTGAATCAGGGGCAGGATCTTCTGCTTCGTTTCCGACCGGAGGTTTTGGATCTGGCGGCGGTGTAAACGGAAGAAGAACCGTTAGAGAAAGGGATAGGGTGGCTAGGGTAGTAAGACATTTTTTCAGTTTCATAGTAGGTATGACCTCCTTCATAGTAAATTTTTAGTCGTGTGTAAGGAATTGTTAAAAAATGATTTTTATCAATTCCTTGGATATTTGCTACGCGTTTAAGTATAGGATAAAATGGATAGAAACAGAATGACGTTTGAAACAATTTTCCTCTGAATTGTTTCAAACATCATTCTGTTTGGACAAAAAATGTGTTAGGATGAGGGCAGAACAAACGGAGAGGAGGTGCGACGAGATGGAAAGGAGGGATGATGAGATGAAAAGAGGAGCAGGATAGAGAAATTAAATAAAAGAATTTTTATAGATATAAACTGCATAATCAACATATGAGTTTATAGGCGACTCTATCTATATACAACCAGTTACTCAAGGAGGATAATATAATGAAAAAATTAGTAGCATTTGTTCTTTTGGCGGCTCTTTTTATGGGAATGACAATACCTGTTTCAGCAGAAGAAAGTTCTCCCTCTGTTATGAGTTCAGCAGAGGTATATTTGGAGGCAAATAGCAAGTTGGAGTTTTCACAGCAAATGGATATTCGATATTCCACTGATTTAAAGGCTGGAAAAATTGAACGTGGATCTTTAGAGGAAATTGAAAAACTAATGATGCAGTCAACTTTTGCATCAGGCAAAGAAAAAGAAGAGATTAACAAAAGGTTAGAAATGTATGGAGTTTATGAGTTTATGCCAAATACAAATACCCCTACTACAGTTCCATATAGTGGAACAAATGATATTACAATGCAAACTCCAACCATTTTTTATGAGGCATGGGAAAATAGTTGGAGCGTTACATGTGGAGGTAATTGGAACAATAGAAATTGGCATGTTGGATCTTTGACATCAAATGTAGGAGATGCAGATGCATTCGGTGTAGGATATAGCAATGATAAGCGTTTTGGGGTACATTAAACAAAAAATCTGTATAATAAGGAATGATAAAGGATGAAAAATTATCAAAACTTAATAGGTTATTTGCTTATTGCTGCAGCTATTGTAATCGCAGGTTTTTTAATTGCAAAAGCCATTGAAATGGGTGTCATGAATTTGAAACAGAGTATAGCATATCATGCAGAATTATTGAGGTAATATAGTTTTCCTGTTAGAGAAAAGGGCTGAAATATGTATATTTCGGCTCTTTTTTAAAGAGATATTTGAAGAGAAGTTTCAAAGAAAAATTGTTTCAGAAACAACAGATTATTCAAAAAAGGTTGTTAAATTCATTATCTGAGAACCTTATAAAGTCATTTTAGTATGTGGTAAAATGGAGCCAGGCAGAACGTATGTAGACACGTTTTGAAATTTTAGGGGAATAAGCAATGAAAACAAAAGTAAGAAAACTGTTAGAACTGAGGTTTTTTAAAGATGCGTATTTGAAGGGGAAAACAGGTCCTCTGTCTTATTTATCCAGAAGCGATAAAATGTATCAACGATTGGACAAACGGAATGTTTGGTTTTTCCTCAGAAGAATAGGAAAAACAGGGAAAGGCGGAGCTGTGCGTTATTGTCCGGGGAAAGAAAAGAGCATCTGTATTCTTTTATTAAAATAATATAAAGTGCAAGAAAAAGCTTGTAAAATACCATTCTTTATAGTAAAATCAAATAAAATAGTAATTTCTATTAACTAATTTAGTACTTATATTGTTCAAGTAAAGGATTCAGAAGTATATAATAGCAGACTTGCAGGAAAGAGGGTTGAAGTTTATGGATAGAAAAAGAAAATACCGGATCCTCTTAATTGGTATCGTTGGGATTCTTTGCTTTGCCGCGGTACTATTGTATACCTGTCAAAACAGGATGAAAAAAGAATTGACAGAGAAATTAGAGGCCTGGCTGCAAGGGAGGGAAGGAACCTTCGTGATAGAACAGGAGGTTGTATCCGATACCTTTTCCGGCAGAGATATCTGTAAAATTCGATATGGAAACGAAGAACAGGAGTATGAATGCAGCGTTTATGAAGAAGAAAGTGAGAAATGGATAAAAAAAGAACAGGAAGCAGAATTTTATGAAAAAGCACTTACGGAAATACTGCAAGCGTGCATGCCTAAGGGGTATATTACAAAAAAAGAAAATCAATATAGAGACAAATACAAAAAGAATGGGGTATGGGAAGTTGAGTATCAGATTAATCCAAAGGAAATGATATTAGAGAAAATAATAGTATACGGAACGGGAGAACAGAAGGGAGAAAGTGTAAAATCGAAAACGACTATTTGGCATGATAAGGACAATCTGACAGAGGCTATGGCTTCTCTCTCAGAGGGAAAGGAAGGTATCGTACTGACGGTGTCTGAAATAGAAGAGGAAGAAAAAGGATATTGGGTAGAATATGTTGTTGAAAATAAGACGGATGAGCCTGTTTCCTATGCACAGGACTGGAAAATTGAGTGCTGGCAGAAAAATACCTGGGAACAGGCAGCGGAAGCAGATGGCTGGGAGGACTGTTTGTATAGCGCATCTGCACGAGGAATGGATAAGCAGCGTTTTTTAATACCAAAAGACGTGGAATTCTTTCCAGACAAGATCTATCGGCTTGTAAAAAAGTTATATTTTTTAGAGGAGGAAGAAAAGGACTGGATGGCAGGAGAAATTCAGTTTCTGTGAAAATGTAAAATTTAAGAGACAGCACTATGTTGCAGTAGAATATTGGTCGAAAACAAAGGGGTGTGCAGCTAATGAAACAATTATTTCGTGCAGAGTTATACAAAGTTATACACAGCAAAAAAGGTTTGATTGGATTTGGCGGGGCTTTTTGCTGCGGCTCTTTTATGATATCGGGCTTTGTATGCTTCTGGTGCCGGTTTCCTATTTGTGTCGTGACGTAGCAAAGGCTATGTGTGCCGGATAAAATATTGGGAATCCTCGCGCTGACGGCAATCCTGGTTTTATCCGCGGCGATTACGTTATCTTATCGGCTTTTCCGGAGAGCAGAATTAAAATGAGGCAGATTAGAATCTTAGAAAAGGAGTGTGGGTTGATAGATGGACGAATTGCAATTATTAGCCGTCAAATGGATGGCTGGGGGAATCATTGGCTTGTTGGCCGCTGTGATAGCTTTCTTTTTGTATCGGAAGAAAAAAATCAATGATTATATCTTTGTGTGTCTGCTGCTGCTTGGTATCGCATTGTTTCTGTTTTGCATAGTAAAGGCTCTTGTATTCGGCGCTATTGTAGTGAGGCCGAATTATGATTGAGCAAAGAATAGCCGGATAATCAGATAGTGCTTGACAGGAAGTGGATTGCTCTTTACAATTAACTTTAAAGTTACTTACTTTAAAGTTAATTGTTTTTCGGGAAAGGTGCCATTATCGAGGCGATTGCAAATGGAGCAACAAAGAGCAATGAGATTGTAACAAAAACAGGAGAAGAATCGGCAAAGTGTTTGAAATATATAAAGACACTTTGTGAATTGGGCATTTTATACAAGGAAACTCCTTTTGGAGAGAAAGATTCTTCCCGTAAAACATTATATGGTATTTCAGACCTTATGTTCCGTTTTTGGTATCGCTATGTGTTTCCGAATAGAACATTGTTAGAGACAGATGCAGAGGAAGCCGTATGGAAAAGGCGGGTTGAGCCGGATTATTCTACTTATATGGGTATCGTGTTTGAACGGGTATGCCGGGAATATTTGCTTTGGAAAAACAGCAGAGGAGAGCTGCCGTTTTTATTTATTTCTATCGGAAGATGGTGGGGAACAGATTCGGTAAAACGCCGTCAGATAGAAATTGATCTGATTGCCAGCGACGGCGAGGATTATTTGATTTGCGAATGTAAATGGCGCAATGAGCCGTTGGATCTGTCAGTGTGGAAAGAATTACAGCAAAAAGCAGCCGTATTTCCTAAGAAGCGCCGTCGAACCTGGTTTTATCTTTTTTCAAAGACCGGTTTTCAGGAGGCGCTATGGGAAGAGGCAAAAAGGAATAGTAGTATCGTACTCGTGGAGATAGGGGAATTGTTGGATAGATAATCAAAATGTTCGGATTGTTGCCGTGCGTCCTGTCAGCTATGACAGGACGCACGGCATTTTAGTGTTATCGTATAGCGCGTTATCGTATAGCGTGCTATCGTATAGCATGCTATCGTATAGCATTATACCGTTCCGGTTACAGTCAGTGTGCTGACGCCAGGGTTGACAATCCAGGCGCCGGTATCTGGATCACTGGTAAAGGTAGCGGCCGGTACGTTAATTTGTCCCGGTATAGTAGCAAATGCTCCCGTGGTGTTGTCATAGGTATAGTGGGTAGCCTCTGTCCAGGCAGCTCCGTTAAAGGTGACGGAAATCGGATCGAGGACTGGGTTAAAGGTATCGGTGATCGATACGTTATCGGTAGCGTCAGCCGCGGTATTACCCAGATTTTGAATAATAAACGTATAGGTGATCTGTCCGTTTTCTGTCACAGTAGTAGGCGAAAGGGATTTGCTGATCGTCAGCATCGCGGTATTGTCAGCAGTGATTCGTTCCGATACTTCAATATCGTTGGTAAGTCCGGTGCCGGAAATCGTGGCTGTATTTGTGATAGCGGAGCCGGTGGACAGCGGAGCATACTGATTGACCAGAGCCTGGTAGATGATCATAGCATTTCCCCCGGCCGGGATCGTGATGCCGTTCAAGGTTAAAGGGGCAGTCGCAGTAGTAGTCGGTGCTGTCACCTGTGTCCCGTTGATGTAGTAGTGGAGCGAATCTGCTACAAAGCTCAGGGGATATCGGGTCGGCGTGCCTGTGATAGCGCCCAGGTTATCGGTTATGGTAAGCCCGGTAAAGGCAGTACTGCCGGAATTGAGAATACTGATGATATACGTAACACGCTCGTTCGCCTTATAGGTGTCGCGCAGTGCCGTTTTGGTAGCAGACAAAACTTCCAGAATTTCGCCGGTGGTGATGTTGGAAGTAGTCGTATTTCCGTTATAGGAAAGCGTAGCCTGATTGTAAAAAGCTGCCATAAAAATTCCTCCTGTTATTTGTTATAAGCTGTTCGATACACATAGGAATAAAAAATGATGATTCCTACTATAATATATGTTCTCATAAATTTCCTGTCACTCAAATCAGATTGACTTTTATTTATGGAAGGAATCAGGTATCTATAGCCTCTGTGAAGCCAGGAAAGAGAAAAGGATTGACGAAAAAAGAAGGAACGGTTAAAATATAGAAAGCAAACGGGGGGAAAAAGGATCATGGAACAAAAGCATATGTTTAGCAACGCCGATTTGAGGCGGATCTTGCTGCCGTTGATTTTAGAGCAGCTATTAAATTCACTGATGGGAACCGTGGATACGATTATGGTCAGCAACGTCGGTTCAGCGGCGATTTCATCCGTATCGCTGGTAGATTCGATCAATATTTTGATTATTCAGGCGTTTTCGGCGTTGGCAGCAGGTGGTTCTATTATCTGCGCTCAATATATGGGAAGCCGGGATATCAAGAAGGCGAACCATGCAGCCAGGCAGATGCTCTATGTCGTGACGCTGATTTCCGTAGGAATTATGGCAGCTTGCTTGTTGTTTCGGAATCCGCTGCTGCGGTTGATTTTTGGCCAGGTAGAAGCAGATGTTATGAAAAATTCACAGGTGTATTTCCTGATTACCAGCCTGTCCTTTCCGTTTATCGCTCTGTATAATGCCGGAGCCTCTACCTTTCGGGCGCAGCAGAATACAAAGGGACCGATGCTGATTTCTGTGACATCCAATTTTATCAATATCGGCGGAAATGCGTTGTTAATCTATGTTTTCCATATGGGTGTCGCAGGAGCGGCACTGGCGACACTGGCCTCACGAACCTTCTGTGCGGTGGTTGTCTTATGGAGGCTGGCGCATGTGAAGCAGCCGAACGAGGAGCGGCGTTTTGGACAAGGAGCTTCTGAGGGAGAGAGCCAGCCGATTATAGTTCGGGATTATTTACAGATTCGTCCAGATGGAGCGATGATCAAACGGATTCTTTCGATTGGAATTCCGGCCGGGATTGAAAACGGGATGTTCCAATTTGGAAAGCTGGCGATTCAGTCCACGGTATCTACACTGGGGACGGTTTCGATTGCAGCACAGGCGATGACCAATATTTTAGAGGGATTAAATGGGATGGCAGGCATTGGCGTAGGAATCGGGCTGATGACGATTGTCGGAGAATGTCTGGGCGCCGACCGGAAGGAGGAAGCGACGTATTATATCCGAAAGCTGCTGCTGATCGGAGAGGGTGTGATTGTCCTTAGCTGTGCAGTGGTCTTTGCCCTGACAAAGCCGATTACGATAATCGGCGGGATGGAGTCGGCCAGTGCCAGCCTCTGTTTTCAAATGATGTTTTGGATTACGGTAGTAAAGCCGTTTTTCTGGGTATTTGCGTTTATTATTCCGTATGGGCTGCGTGCTGCCGGAGACGTCAAGTTTACGATGCTTACCTCTTGCACGATTATGTGGGTAGTCCGGGTAGCGCTTTGCATTTTCCTGATCCGCGTTCTGCATATGGGAACGATGGCGGTCTGGATCGCGATGTTTGCAGACTGGATTATGCGTGCGGTGCTGTATGGCTGTCGGTTCCTAAGCGGAAAATGGGCGGAGCATAATGTGCTGGGATAATCCATAGGGTAGAGATAGAAAGAGGCTGGCAGGAAAGGGTTTCCTGTCGGCCTCTGTTGTGTTTCTCTAGTTCTAGCGTAATACCTCTTCTGGCAGAGCCACACTGCAGGCGACAGCCAGAGAGCCTTGTCCGATATGGCAGGAGACGCTTAGCGAAAGCGGGCTCATATGGAACGTAACGCCTGGAAAGGCCTCGGTTAGCTCCTGCTCCCAGTCCCTGGCTTCCTCCAGATTTCCGGAGTAGGCGATAGACATATGCACCCGGCCTGCTGCCCAGTCCTTAGCAAATCGTGTTTCCAAATCCTTGCGGATGGCATCGATCATTGTTTTTCTGGCGGATTTTTTGCCCCGGCATTTGGCGTAGGCATCCAGCTTTTCTCCCTGGATGGTAAGAACCGGCTTGAGGTTTAGGATAGTGCCAATCGCAGCCGCTGCAGGAGTGATCCGGCCGCCCTTTTTTAAATATTTTAAGGTTTCCAGAGTGATATAAATGCTGGATTCAAATTTAACGGATTCTAAAATTTCTTTGATCTCGGCGGCTGATTTCCCGTGCTTTACCAGCTCTATCGCATCAAGAACCGATTGTCTTTGTGTAACGGAAATCCGTTGGTTATTTACAACCTGTACTCGTCCGTCATAATCGTCGGCCAGAGCCATAGCAGATTCGCAGGAACTGGAAAGTCCGCTCGACATAGGGATGTGTACAATGGTTTCGTAATCCTTTAACAAGGTATCCCAAAGCTCCGTCACATTGCCGGGAGCCGGCTGAGAGGTGGAAATGTTGGAATCCTCCTCCAGATGGCGGTAAAAATCCTCCTGAGAGAGTGTAACCTCCTCGAAAAACAGTTCTTCGTTAATAAAAAACGGCATAGGAAGTACGGTGATTCCCAATGCTTTGGCCTCTGCTTGTGTAATGCCGCTGTTGCTGTCTGTAACGATTGCAGTTTGATTCATGAAACTTAAACATCCTTTCTTTGTTTTTCTCCAAACAAGGAGATTACATTTGGTTTCTATAAAAATGGGAAGGACTGCTACAGGTTGGAGAAAAGCTCCATTTGCTGCTGCAATTCTTCGACAATTTCCTGATTGGTGTGCATACGTGCTGTAATTTCCGCCATATCGTCTACCAGACTGCGAGTACTGCCTGCAGCGCCGTTGACGCCGGAGGCCGCCTGTTCGATGGCATCGGAAATATTTGTAATGGAGGTTGTGATTTCATCCATAGAAGTACGGAGCCGTTCTGCCTGACGTTGAAAGGTTTCCATACAATGCTCGATGTAAACGGCATCTTCCCGGTACTGCTTTCCTGATTGGGCGGATTGCTCGAACTGGAACAAGATCGCATTGCTTAAATAATCGACTAATTCCTGTGCGTTGCCGGCGAGGTAGTTCACCGCTTCGGTGACGACAGTATTGACATCCTGGATATGACCGGCTGTTTCGGCACAGGAGTCAGCCAACTGGCGGATTTCCCGTGCGACTACGGCGAAGCCCTTTCCTGCCGAGCCTGCCCTGGTAGCTTCTAAGGAAGCGTTTAGAGCGATCAGATCGGTAGAAGAGGAGATAGAAAGAATATCCTTTGTCAAAACGCTGATTCGCTGGACGCTCTGGCTTTTTTGAATCGCTTCATCAAGAGAGGATAAAATCTCCTCCGTCTGTGTACGGATAGCGCTGATTTGCTGCCTGGCAGCTTGTTCTACCTCCTCGGCCCGGCCTCTCATCTGGAGAGAATAAGAGGCGATAGCCGAACATTCCTCTGCGATATGAACGGAATCCTCCTGCGTATCGGAAGCGCTGGTACGGATAGCAGATGTATTGCCTGCGATCTGTCCTAAAGCCGTAGAAAGCTGTGTGGTAAGCTTAGAAAGTGCCTGTACGCTTTCAGTAGAGGTTTGGGTACGGAGCCGAACGTCGCCGACTACTCCGCTGATTCTATCGGAACTGTTTTGCAGCATATCAACAGTACCACGCATTGGTGCAATTACAGAATGCCGTATGATACGGAATGCGGCAATGACCAAAAGGACACCAAGAGTAAGCGTAATGGCACTGATCATGACCGAGGAAAGGTAAACCGTGTTAAGGCGGTTCCGTGCAGTATAAGCCTGTGTACTGACCATGGCATATAGGGCGTTGATATGAGCTTCTGTAGATGTGCTGTAGGCCGCTACGTCTCCGTTTGCCATGGCATAGGCCTCTTCAGTTTTGCTGTCGGCACTGGCGCATACCAGTTTGACGAGGGCATGTTTAAAGCCGTCATAATCTGCCAAAAGGGAAGTATAGAGCATAGATTCCTCTTCATTGGTGACATATTGTGTATAATCAGCCAGCTTTTCATCCAGGGTGTTTTCCTGTGCTTTGATTTGCTGTACCAGACGGATCATAGTGGCATGATCCGCTGCTACAATATGGGATAAGGCCAGGCGGTGAAGTTCCATCACCGAACAGCGGATTTCCTCTAGGCTCGTTTCACTGGCCATATAGTCGTCTACAATCGTTCCTGCGTTAGAATTGACATTGTTGATATTAAATACTGCTACTATATTTGACAGTAAGGTGATCAATCCCAGCAGGATAATGGGAAAAATCAACCGTTGCTGTAACGTCAGCCTGCTTTTCATATTCTTTCCTCCGAATCCTTCCTGTTTTTGCCTGTCTGTCATCGTGCTGTTACACCCTCTGTAAGCCGATCTAGCTGAGCCTGAAGGGACAGGCCGGCAGGATTGCCTTGGAGCATATTGCTGGTAAATTCCGTAACCGGGTCCCAGAACCTTCCGCCAACTCGCTGAAGCTGAGAAAATTCGGATTGTGCAAGCAGGGCAGAGATAGCAGGGGAGGCCTGTACTTCTTTAGAATTAGCGGCACGGATATTGGAGGGGCCTTGCCCGCGCATAGCAAAACGAAGGGATTGGTTCTCTTCGTTGGTAATCCATTCTGCCAGCCTTGCCGCCCAGTCGGGATGCTCTGAGTAGGCGTTTACTCCGATAAGCTTGCAGCCGGAAAAGGAGGCCATAGGGATCTCCTTTCCAGCGCAGGTATAGGAGGGAAGTTTGGCGGCTCCCATATTGTCTCCCCATGCTTCTGCAAGAGCAACGGCGTTCCATACGCCAGAAACGCCTGCGATCACAGAGCCGTCCTTTGCACCAGAAAGGAATTCGACGTCGGTCAGACTGGTAAATCCGGGACTGGCGGCGATAGCAAGCATGGCCTCTGCGACGTCTACTCCCTGAATCGGCCCGTCTGTGCTGTTCCAGGTACAATAATTGGTGATGCCGTCCGGATTAAGCCCAACGGTCAGACCAGTATTGCCGAAAAAAGCATATACATACCAGGCCGAGGACCAGTCCATAGCAACCTTCCGTCCAGCCTGTGCTGCTGCTTCTACCATCCGGTTGAAGCTTTGAATATCTTCTTCTGAAAAGTAGGCCTTATGATAATAGAGGAAATAGCCGTTATCAGCCGTCAGAGGATAGGCATACAAAACATCCTCTACGCTGGCAGCTTCGACTGCTGTCTGGAGGTTTGCCGAACGAAGCTCTGCATCCTCTTCAATCGGATCTAAGGCTCCGGCAGCCGCCAGAGCAGCGACCTGATCGTCTGCGAAAGCAAAGACATCCGCTCCGGCCTCTAAATCTCCCAGCAGGGCATCCTTACAGTTGGATTCACTCTGTGCCTGATACGTAAGTGCAAAATCCGCCTCATCGGTATAGTAACGTTCAAAAGAAGTAAAAATGTTTTTTAAAAGAGGCTCATCCTCTTCGGCACCCCAGACGGTTAGCTCAATCAGGGGCTTTTTGGCCGGTTCCATATCCGCAGGAGGCGTATCCTGTCCTTTGCAGGATGCCAGCAAAAAAAATACACCTGTTGCCAGCAGGAGAAAAAAAGAAATCCGTTTCATTGCTTAATTACCTTTCTATGAATTCTAGCGGTATTATACTATGTTTTGGGGTCATTTGCAACTGTAGCTTCTTAGAAGCCTCTGGAAATCAGCCAATCTGCCGCTAAGTCTGCCCACATCGCAGTATGCGGGACGTCCGGTGTTTCTTCCTTTCCATTATAGAGGCCGCCGCCATGCGGGCCTTGTTCAAAGGTATGAATTTCATATGGAACACCATGTACGGCCAGTTCATAGCAGAAATTCAGAGCCAATCGCGGATCGTCCTCATGTGTCTGAAATACAAACATCGGCGGGCTGTCTACCCGGATGTTTCGCACATTGTCTAACTCATTTGCTCTGGCCAGTTCTTCTCTGGTGATATGGCCGATTGTGCTGCTGGTAGTAGAAAAGGCTCCATATAAAATCAGCGCAGCGTCCGGTCTGGAGGATACCCGAAGCAGTGGTTCCTCAGCCTCTGTGTCGCCATAGTCAAATTTGGTAGCGGCATATCCAGATAAAATTCCACCGGCTGAAAATCCGCCAATCGCGATATGATCCGGCAAAATAGAATAACGCTCTGCGTTGGCCCTCAAATACCGTATTGCCATCAGACCGTCCTCTCCAGCCATCCGGGTGGCCTCTGACTGAATGTCTATCGGGCCTGCCGGATTGACATGGTAATCCAGGATGGCTACATTGATACCCTTTTCATAGAAATATTCTGCTACCGGAAGCGCTTCGTTCCAGGATTTAAATAAAAAGCCTCCTCCGGCGCAAACGATGAACACCCCTCTTATGCCCTCATGGGCTTTTTTGATAGCCAGCCTGGCGGTAAAGCCAGCTTCTGTGCGTAAATCCTCGATCTGGTAATCCAATGTCTTGGCCTGCTCCATCATCTGGGCAAATTTTTCACGCCTGCTTTCGATTAAAGCATGGATAGCGGACTGGTCAAACTGTTGCATCTTTCCGTCTTCTACTGCCATAAGAATATCCTCCTGTTTTTCCATTTTTTTGATAAGTGTGATAGGAATATTTTACCATGCCTCCAGACTAAATGCAAGAAGATGTGCTTTCCCGCTGTATCAGACGGAAGGGAAGGGTGAGAAAGGAGGCAGTGCCGGGCTGCTCGATCTGTTTGATCAAGGTCTGCACTGCCAGGCGGCCGATTTCCTGCTTGTCATAGTCCAGGCTGGTGAGGGGAACCGGGGCGAGACTGGCCAGGCTGCTGTTATCAAAGCTGATCATTGCCATATCCTCCGGAATCCGTTTTCCCTTTTGCAGCAACAGCTTCATTAACGGCACGGCGATCTGGTCGTTAAAGCAGATTACGGCGCTGGCTGGCCGGATTGTGTTGTAGACGGCCTCCGCCCAGGAACCGTCAAACATCCGTTTCCGGTGTCCGGTAGAATACCAGAAAATACAGCCGTCGTCGATTTCCAACTGATAAGTACGCATAGCGGCTAAGAATCCGGCGTAACGCTCCTGTCCGGTGATATCATCCGCCTTGAACAGCCCGGCGATATGGCGGTGTCCCTGTTTGATCAAGGCTTCCGCCGCCAGGTAGCCGCCCTGGAAGTCGTCGGTGGTAATGGCGGAGGCTGTTCGCTCTGATTTGACAGAGGAAGAAACGGGCAGATTCCAAGCGGCCTCGACAAACGGGCTTGAAATATGAGAGAACAGACGGCTGGGCTGATGGTTGGATGGGGATTCTCTTCCGGGAAAAAGACTAGGATAATAATTGCATAAAAACACGACAGGGATTTGCAGGCTAAAAAGCTGCTGGTAGAACTCCAGGTTTGGGTTTGGAAAGGCGGATTTAGAGGCCTGAATGATAAGCCCGTCCACAGGATGCTCAATAAACTGCTGGAGAAGCGTTTTTTCCTCATCAATCCGGTTTCCGGTAGACCGGAGCAAAAAACGATAGCCAAGTCTGGCGGTTTCCTCTTCGATTCCCTGGATCATCATAGGAAATACATATTCCGAAAGGTAGGTAGCCATGACGCCGATTGTCATCGTCTTTTCCCGGAGCGGGCGACGGATATAGGTGCCACTGCCTTGCCTGCGTACCAAAAGTCCCTCCTCCTCCAAAAGAGCGACTGCGTGGCGGATGGTATTCCGTCCGGCCTGATATTGTTCCATCAGGATATCTTCAGTATCTAGCTTGCTCTCCGGCGGAAGGAGGCCGCTTTGGATATCCTGGCGGAGAGTATTGGCGATGTGAAGGTATTTTGCGTTTTTGTTTGTATTCATAAAAGTAACCTCATAAGAAAAATTTTTGGATGAAAATTCATACCATTACAATAGCATAAATACATTCTATTTTCAAGCTGAAATTAGGGAAAAAATAAAATTCAGGAAAATGGCTTGACTTAATATTTCGTATATAGTAGAATGAATAAAGGATATCTTACTGAAAAAAGAAAAAATAAATAGAATGAATCTTTCGCATATGGAATGAATTCTATACCAACCGAGTTTTGTCACAAGAGAAGTTCCCTCTGTTTGAGGAACTGGAGGAAATCAGGAAAGTCCAGACAGAGGGTTGTCAATCAGAAAAAATAAAACGAAAAGGAGAGAATATTATGTCAATTCCCTATTTAAAAAAAGAACACGATATGACGAGGCTTTATGTAAAGGACAAACCGTTTTACGCGCGTTCCGGCGAAATCCACAATTCCAGTTCCTCCTCTTTAGAGTATATGGAGGAACGGGTCTGGCCGGCGCTCCGCCAGCTTCATGTAAACTGCGTGGTTGCGCCGATTTACTGGGAATGTGTCGAGCCGGAGGAGGGGGTCTTTGACTTTACCCTGATCGACGGGCTGGTAGAGCAGGCCAGAAGGGAGCAGATGCATTTGGTGCTGCTGTGGTTTGGACTTTGGAAAAACAGTGCCTCTACGTATGTGCCGGACTGGGTAAAGCATGACCAGAAGCGTTTCTTTTTGGTACGTTCGGCGGCAGGGCAGAGCCTTGGCTATATGGGCGGAAGGATGCGGATTATTTCCCCGCTGTGCCAGGAGGCAGTCCAGGCGGATGCCAGGGCATACCGTGCCGTGATGAGGCATATCCGGGAAATCGACGAGGCGGAGTCTACAATTATTACGATGCAGGTAGAAAACGAAATCGGTGTGCTGGGTTCGGCCAGAGATCATTCAGCTTATGCCGATCAGGAATTTGTCAAAGAAATCCCAGCTGCTGTAGCAGAGCGCTTTGGAGTAAGCGGCTCCTGGGCAGAGGCATTTGGAGAGGATGCAGACGAGCAGTTTATGGCATGGCATTACGGGCAGGCCGTTGAAACGATTGCCGCTGCTGGGAAAGAGGAATATCCGATTCCGATGTATGTCAATGCCTGGTTAGAGCAGTATCCGTGGAACCCAGGCAGCTATCCGTCGGGCGGGCCGCAGTTTAAAATGTATGATATGTGGAGGCTGGCGGCATCGAGCATTGATTTTGTCAGTCCGGATATCTACGTCGATCATTACCGGGATGTCTGCGACGAATATGCTTCCAAGGGGAATCCGCTTTTTATCCCGGAGGTACGGCAGAACGGGGATGCGATTCCGTTTTATTTCTATGCCGTAGGCCGTCACAATGCGATTTGCTTTGCGCCATTTGGGATCGAGGATATGGCAGGAGCCGCGAAGGCTTTAGACGCCCAGCTTCTGGCACAACTCAATATTGCTCCTACCGCACTGCAGACCGATGCGTCGGCAGGCCGGGCACTGGCCACCGCCTATGAGCTGGTAGAAAACATGGAGGAGCTTGTGCAAAGGGCGCATGAGGAAGGGCGGATTTATGGTTTCCTGGAGTACCATGACAAGGGAACGACGATTAAGCTTCCGCATTTTAACGTGAAGATTTCCTACGGAATGGGAGGCTTCGGACCATTCCAGCCGCCAAAGCAGCCAGGTGAGCCGGTCAGCGGAGGTTTCCTGATTCAGCTTTCTGACTGGGAATTTGTCATAGTCGGCAGCCGGATCCGTGTCGGGATAGAGGCCAAGGAAGGAAGCAGGAAGGTAGCCGAGATCGAACGGAAGGAAGAAGGCCGCTATGTGGATGGTGTCTGGAAGAGAGGCCGTATTTTAAATGGAGATGAGGCATCAAGTGATACGACGATAGGAGCGATGCCAGAGGCGTTGTATTTCCGGGTATTTGAATATGAGGCTTAAAGAGAAGGGATACTTCCTTTTAACATAGGTGGAAATTTTTATGATACTTCTACTGGAGAAACATACGGTAATACATATGCTTTTCCAGTAGATTTTATTTGGAGAAAAACCGTAAAATGATTAGGGGTACTAACCATTAGCCAGCTTAACGATAGTTGACAAGACTGTATCAGAAAGGATAAAATAGCGAGGGATAAAATAAGAAAAGGGAAAGGATGAAACAAAAAAATGAAAGGTACGCAAAGCAAAAGCATGATTCAGGATTTGACAAAGGGAAATGTGCTGTCAACCCTGGTGAAATTGGCAATCCCCTTTATGTTTTCTAATTTGCTTCAGACATTTTATTCGATGGTGGATATGGTCGTGGTCGGACAATATGTTGGCAGCAGCGGTCTGTCGGCGGTGACAGTATCTTCTCAGATTATTATGCTGATGACAACGCTCGTGATGGGTTTCTCGTCCGGCGGGCAGATTTTGATTTCCCAGCAGGCAGGGATACAGGATCGGGACGGGATTAAAAAGACGATTGGTACATTGTTTACGACGGTTGGTGTGATTGGCGTAGTGATTTCTCTGTTAGGGATTATTTTTTATGCGCCGATGCTCCGGGTATTAAATCTGCCAGAGGAGTCCTGGGAACAGGCATCTGCCTACATGCTGATCTGCAGTGCCGGGAATATTTTTACCTGCGGCTATTATACGGTGTCGGCCATTCTGCGGGGAATGGGGGATTCTAAAAAGCCGTTTATTTTTATTGCGATTGCTTCGGTAGTCAATGTGATATTGGATCTGCTGTTTGTTGGCGTATTCCATATGGGAGCTGGAGGGGCGGCTCTGGCAACGATCATTGCCCAGGCAGTTTCCTTTATCAGCTCGATTGTTTACCTGTACCAGAGAAAGGAGGCCTTTGGCTTTGACTTCCGACTAAAGAGCTTTCAGGTGGCGCAGGATAAGCTGAAAATTTTATTAAAGCTAGGACTTCCGATGGCGCTTCAGCACAGTGCGATTACAGTTTCTATGCTGTTTGTCAGCAGCTTTGTCAATGCCTATGGGCTGGCGGCCTCTGCGACGTTCGGCGTTGGCAGGCGTGTGGAGATGATTCCAGGTATGCTGACACAGTCGATTATGATGGCCTCCTCTACGATGATCGGTCAGAATATGGCGGCCGGGGAGCAGAAACGCTCCAAGCAGGTTGTATATTATGGCTTTGTGATCAATGCCGCGATTTATTTACTGGCCTTTGTTGTTTTTATGATTTGGCCGAGACAGATCTTCTCTCTCTTTACCTCGGATGAAGAGGTGTTAGATCTGGCACAGATGTTTATTTCTACAATTGTAGTAGCTATGCCGGCGATGGCGATTATGCACGCCTTTAATCCATTTATCCAGGGAATCGGGAATGCGAAGCTGAGTCTGATTTTAGGACTGTTAGATGGTGTAATTGCCAGAATCAGCCTAAGCCTGATTTTCGGCAATGTGCTGAATTGGGGACTGTACGGATTTTTCCTTGGATATTGTCTGGCAGCTTATTTCACTGCAATTCCAGCAATGCTGTATTTCTTTAGCGGCGTTTGGAAGAAGCGGGAGCTGCTTGTGGTGACAGGAAACAGTGATTGAGGCTGCTGGGAAACAGAGAAAGGAAGGCTGCCATACAGGAGAAAACGCTCTTTTGTATGGCAGTCTTTTTTCTTATTAAAAAGGGAAAACAGCTTGAGTGATAAGAAAATTTGTGATATGCTAATATTGAGATAATATTTATCGTGCTGATAGGGGAAAGGTGGAATGGTTATTTGAAGAAGCATTTAGAAGAAAAAATCTGGGAGTCACTCTCCTCGGTGCTGCCGATTACGGCGATTGTACTGCTGCTTAGCATTTCGATTACCCCGATATCCTCCGGGACACTGGTGCTGTTTTTGTTTGGGGCGCTGCTGCTTGTGCTAGGGATGGGGATGTTTACCTTGGGCGCGGATTTGGCGATGACGCCGATGGGGGAAGGTATGGGTATCGAGCTGAGTAAAGCGAAAAAGTCCCGTTATCCGATTATGATTGGACTTGTCTTTGGTATTATCATTACGCTGGCCGAGCCGGATCTTCAGGTGCTGGCCGAGCAGGTTCCTGCGATTCCGAATCTGGTTCTGATTCTGGCGGTAGCTGCCGGGATTGGAGTATTCATGATGATTGCAATTATCCGTATTATATTTAAAATCCCTTTAAACCGGATGCTGATTGTTTTCTATACCGCTATTTTTCTGCTGATCTGCTTTGCTCCGGCTTCGTTTATTCCGGTTTCCTTTGATTCCGGCGGTGTGACGACCGGGCCGATTACGGTTCCGTTTATCATGGCGCTGGGCGTTGGTTTGGCGGCTCTTAGGAGTGATAAGACCTCACAGGAGGACAGCTTTGGTCTGGTATCGCTTTGCAGCATCGGGCCGATTTTGGCTGTGTTGATGCTGGGGATTTTTTACAAGCCCGAAACGGCAGTATATGAAATGACCGCAGTAGCCGATATTACTACTACAAGGCTGGCAGCAAGGGAGTTTGTCCGTGCCTTTCCGGCTTATTTGAAGGAGGTAGCGATTGCCGTATTGCCGATTGCGCTGATGTTTGTAATATTTCAGGCAGTGACAAAGCGGTACAAGAGAAGGCATGTGATCCGAATTATCAGCGGTCTTGTGTATACCTATGTCGGCTTAGTGCTGTTTTTGACCGGCGTCAATGTCGGCTTTATGCCGACCGGCCAGTTTATCGGGGCGACGATTGGCGCCAGCTCGGTTGGGATTGCCATGCTGCGGATTTTGACAGGGATTTCGATTATGTGGTTTTTGGTGCCGGGTTATTTGATATCCTTGCTGCTTTCCTTTTTTGTACCTAAAATGTATACCGGAATTGCATTTGACTCTGGCGGTGTGGCCAGCGGCCCGATGACCGCGACCTTCCTTCTGCCATTTGCCATGGGAGCCTGCAATGCCGTAGGAGGTGATATCCTTACGGATGCCTTTGGTATTGTAGCGATGGTAGCGATGACTCCGTTGATTACGATCCAGGTGCTGGGGCTGACCAGCGAGCTGAAAAAGCACGCAATTCGGCGCTATTACCAGAATCAGCTTGAGCAGGAGGAGGACGTTGTACTGTACTTTGACAGCGAATAAAGCAGCAGTATACGATAGTACAGGTGTGGTATATCAGATAGGACATGACTCAAACCTCTATAAGTGTTCTTGAGGCAGAGTTAGACAGATGGGAAAAATAAAAAGGAAGGAAGAGTATGATGAGTGGTGTGCCGGTTTCGCCGATTGCTCTGCCGCAGATTACACTGCCTCAGCTCAATGAGCATACTGACAGGCGTATGGAGACAGAGCGTCCTAAGCTGCTGGTTTCGATTGTGGAGCGCGGCAAGGGCAAGGCGATTATGAATTTATATAACCGAGAGGGGGTCAGCTTCCACTACCAGACCGTGGGGCATGGGACGGCAACCTCGGAAATCATGGATATTTTGGGGCTGGATTCCAAGGAGAAGGATATTATTATCAGCTTTGCAGCAGAAACGATGGTGCATCGGCTGATGGAGGGGATGAAGGATGAGCTGCGGGGCGTAGTGGATACAAAGGGAATTTTATTTGCTCTGCCGATAACCGGGATGACAAACCGGGTGGTAGCAGTCTTAAATATCCGAAAGGATATGTTCGGGGATAAAAAGGAGCGTACCGATTCTGTGGAACAGAAAAAGGAGGAAGCCATGCAGGAGGAAAAAAAGCACAGCCTGATTTTGATTTCCGTCAACCAGGGCTATACGGAAAATGTGATTGCCACAGCCAGAAGCTTAGGAGCCAGAGGAGGCACGGTATTCCGTGCCAGATGGGGCGGCGGAAAGGATGTAGAGCAGCAGCCGCACGGATTATCGGTGCAGTCGGAAAAGGAGATCATTGCGATTGTCGTGGCAAATGAGCTGCGGAATCCGATTATGGATACGGTCAATGAGAAATATGGTCTGCAGTCAGAGGCGCAGGGAGTGGTATGCAGCATGAAGGTGGATCAGTTCGGGCCGATTTGAAAATTCCGTTTTGCGGAATTCTTTTTCAGAAACGAAAGGGATGGAATGAGCAGAGGATGGGCAGGTTATTTATTCTGATGGGGAAAAGCGCTACCGGGAAGGATACGGTTTTAAGAGAACTGCTGACGCGGCCGGAATTAGGCTTGCGGGAAATTGTAGGATATACTACACGGCCTCTTAGGGAGAAGGAGAGGGATGGCGTGGATTACCACTTTGTTTCCGAGGGGCAGCTAGAGCAGTACCGACAGGTCGGAAGGGTATTGGAATGCCGGAAATATGATACGGTTTATGGGCCGTGGTATTATTTTCATGTAGATGACGGACAGTTTTCTTTAGAAGAAGGAAATAAAATTATGACAACGACACTGGAGGGCTATGAAAAAATCCGGGATTATTTCGGATCGGAGCAGATTGTTCCGCTTTATCTGGAGATTTCAGATCGCACGAGGCTTCACCGGGCGCTGGAGCGGGAGGATAAGCAGAGCAGCCCGAAATATGCCGAGCTGTGCCGTCGGTTTCTGGCAGATAATGAGGATTTTTCAGAGGAGGAGTTAGCGAGGCTCGGGATTGCGAAGCGGTATTCTAACGAAAATCTGACCGAATGCCTGGAAGAATTAGCCCGGCAGATACGAAAATAAGATTTGCTTTTGTTTTGCAGGAAGCTGTGGTATAATGTTGACACAGAGGAGCAATATATTCAGAAAGGAAGTGAGAGCTTATGGACATTAAGGTAAATGCAATGCCGGAGGCTATGCAGATAGAGAAAAAAGCGCCGGTGCAGGAGCAGGATGCTTCCTTTAAATTTACTCTGGTCAGCCATATTGAGGATGCGACACTTTCCGAACGCCTGACCTCGATGATGGAAGAAATCACGCGCCAGGGAGAAAAGCTTGGAAAAAAGACTGATATCCGGGATATGCGGCGTTACAGACAGCTTGTGAAGGAGTTTTTAAACGAGGTTGTCACCCGTTCCCATCAGTTTTCCAGGGAAAATTTTCTGGATCGAAGAGGAAGGCATCGGGTATACGGGATGGTACGGCTGATTGACCAGAACTTAGATGAACTGGCGCAGGAGCTGATAAAGGATGAAAAGGATCATCTTTTGATTCTCAATAAAATTGATGAAATCAGAGGCCTGCTGCTGGATATTTTTACGTGAGCAGGGAGGGAAGCTTTGTGAAAAAGAACGAGGTTATCGGACATGAACAGATCATTGGGCATATGACGATGGCGATGAAGGCGGGGAAAATATCCCATGCCTATATTCTTCATGGGGAAAAGGGTATGGGCAAAATGTTTCTGGCAAAGCACTATGCAAGGCTGCTGCAGTGCGAAAGCCCGGTAGAGGAGGAACAGGAGGGAGTCCGTTATTTGCGGGGCTGCGGCGTCTGTAAGTCCTGTCTGCAGGCAGAGAGCGGCAACCACCCGGATATCCTTTATGTCACACATGAAAAGGCCAGCATCGGAGTAGATGATATCCGTACTCAGTTAAATGCAGATATGGGAATTAAGCCGTATAGCAGCCAATATAAAATTTATATCATAGCAGACGCCGACCGGATGACCGAGCAGGCGCAGAACGCTCTTTTAAAGACGATTGAGGAGCCGCCGTCCTATGGAATTGTCCTGCTGCTGGCCGGAAATGTCAATCGTCTGCTTTCTACCATCCGGTCGCGCTGCGTGGCGCTGCCGGTCAAGGCGGTAGAGACAGATAAGATTAAGCAATATCTGATGGAGGAGCTGCGGGTGCCGGACTATATGGCACAGATGGCAGCAGAGTTTTCCGGAGGAAATATCGGGCGGGCGGAACGTTACGCGCTGTCAGAGGATTTTACCAGGATGAAGGAGGACGTGCTGTATTTCCTGCGTCATATGGACGAAATGGAGCTGCATGAGATGGTAGAGACTGTCAAGAAAATAGCACAGTACAAGACGCAGATCAAGGACTGCATCGATCTGATGGAGTTGTGGTTCCGGGACATGCTGGTGTTAAAAGCAACCAACGATCCGAACCGCCTTTTGTACCGGGAGGAGTATCCGGTTATTTCTGCGCAGGCGGGGAAACGGAGCTATGGCATCGTGGAGCATGCCTTAGAGTCGATGGATCGGGCGAAGGAGCGTCTGGACGCGAACGTCAACCTGGATACGGCATTGGAGATGATGTTAGACGATTTGTCCCAGTCAGAAAGGAAGAATAGATGACAACAGTAATCGGAGTAAGATTCCGGCGCGCCGGTAAGGTATATTATTTTGATCCGGCAGGCATTGAGGTAAAGAAGGGCGAGCATGTGATCGTCGAAACCGCGCGCGGCGTAGAGTTCGGCACAGTAGTGTTAGGCTGCAGGGAGGTAGAGGACGAAAAGGTGATTCAGCCCTTAAAGCAGGTGATTCGGGTAGCGACCCCTGAGGACTATGAGATCAACGAAAAAAATCGGGAAAAGGAAAAGACTGCCTTTGGCATTTGTTTGGAAAAGATACAAAAGCACGGACTGGAAATGAAGCTGATTGATGCAGAATATACCTTTGATAACAATAAAGTGCTGTTTTACTTTACCGCAGACGGACGGATTGACTTTAGAGAGTTGGTTAAGGATCTGGCCTCCGTTTTTCGGACAAGGATTGAACTGCGGCAGATCGGCGTCCGGGATGAGACGAAGATCATCGGCGGAATCGGGATTTGCGGCAGACCGTTGTGCTGCCATTCCTATTTGTCAGAGTTCGCTCCGGTATCGATTAAAATGGCAAAGGAGCAAAATCTGTCCTTGAATCCGACTAAAATATCCGGTGTCTGCGGCAGGCTGATGTGTTGCCTGAAAAATGAGGAGGAGGCCTATGAGGAGTTAAACTCCAAGCTGCCAAACCTCGGGGATCGGGTAGCGACGGCAGACGGGCTGAGCGGTGAGGTGCAGAGCGTCAGCGTTCTAAAGCAGACGGTTAAGGTTATCGTCACTCTGGAAAATGACGAAAAGGAAGTCCGGGAATACAAGGTCGCGGATTTGAAATTCCACCCTAAGAAAAAACGTGAGAAGGTAAGCTTAGACGATGCCGAGCTAAGAGAGTTAGAAAACCTGGAGAAGCGGGAAGGAAAATCCCGTCTGGACGGAGAATAAAGGTGGAAAAGAAGATAGAGATAAACGGACAAAGGGAAGCCTTCCGTCTGCGGGAGGGAGAACGGTTAGATGATTTGCAGCGAAACCATCTAAAGCTCATTCAAAACCCGTCAAAATTCTGTTTTGGAATGGATGCGGTTTTACTGTCCGGCTATGCGAGTGTAAAAAAGGGAGGACGCTGCCTGGATTTGGGAAGCGGGAACGGGATTATTCCGATTCTGCTTTCCGCCAAAACCGAGGGCGCAGAATTTGTCGGTCTGGAGATTCAGGAGGAAAGCGCAGATATGGCACGCCGGAGCGTAGAAGGCAATGGATTAGAGGGCAGGGTACGTATAGAGACAGGAGATATCAGGGAAGCCTCGCAGATATTCGGCATGGCTTCCTTTGACGTTGTCACGAGCAATCCGCCTTATATGACCAGCGGGCATGGTCTGAAAAATGAAGATTTCGCCAGGACGATTGCCAGGCATGAGCTGCTGTGCAGCCTGGCGGATTTGGCAAGAGAGACTGCGAGGGTACTAAAGCCAGGCGGGAAATTTTTTCTGGTACACCGCCCGTTTCGTCTGGCAGAGATTGTCCGAGAACTGTCCGTACAAAGCCTGGAGCCAAAACGAATGCGGCTGGTCTATCCTTATGTGGACAAGGAGCCGAATATGGTGCTGTTAGAGGCCGTCAAGGGAGGAAGCCCCCGGATGACGGTAGAACGTCCTCTGATTGTCTATCAGGCGCCTGGGGTGTATACGGCGGAAATTTATGAGACGTATGGGTATTGAATAGGAGGCGATCCATATGGCAGGAATGCTATACCTGTGTGCAACGCCAATCGGGAATTTAGAGGACATTACATTCCGGGTGCTTCGGGTATTAAAGGAGGTTGATTTGATTGCGGCAGAGGATACCCGCAACAGCATCAAGCTGCTCAATCACTTTGAGATTCATACTCCGATGACAAGCTACCATGAATTTAATAAATACGATAAAGCAAAAGTACTGGTGGAAAAAATGCTGGCCGGGGCGGATATTGCCCTGATTACGGATGCCGGGACGCCGGGGATTTCCGATCCAGGGGAGGAGCTAGTAAGGCAGGCGTATGAGGCAGGGCTTTCGGTTACGTCCTTGCCAGGAGCAGCGGCCTGTGTGACGGCGCTGACACTTTCCGGGCTCTCCACCAGACGCTTTGCATTCGAGGCATTTCTTCCGACAGAAAAAAAGGAACGGGCGGCGATTTTAGAGACGCTTAGACAGGAGTCCCGTACGATTGTTCTCTATGAAGCACCGCATCGTCTGGTACGGACGCTGGAGGAACTGGCAGGGTTGTTGGGAAATCGGGCGGTATCGGTTTGTAAGGAGCTGACAAAACGTCATGAAACGGTTCTTTGTTCTACCTTAGAGGAGGCGGCGGCACATTATCAGGAGCAGGAGCCAAAAGGGGAATACGTTCTGGTGATAGAGGGAAAGAGCTTAAAGACACAGCAGGAAGAACGGCAGGAGGAAAATCGGAGGCTGCCGTTGGCAGAACAGATGGAGTGGTATCTGGCACAGGGAATGACAAAAAAAGAAGCGATGAAGGCAGTAGCCGCAGATCGGGGTATTTCTCGCCGTGACGTGTATCAGATGCTGCTCGAACTGGAAGGCGAAGAAGGATAAAGGCTCGGAATAGAAGGGGGCTGCAGAAGCAGCAGCCCCGGTCCCATCAGGTTACTCGATCAATCCGGCTAATTTCGCCAGTTCGATGATAGACTTCTTGGACACTTTCTTATCGCAGTAGTCGTACAGATCTTCCTTCTCGCCGGTGAAAATATCACTTGGCTCGTATTTCTGCAGGATGATTCTGTTTTCTTCTACGTAGATTTCCAATGGGTCCCGTTCGGTTGCATCCATTGTCCTTCTAAGCTCAATCGGAAGCGTGATACGCCCAAGCTCATCTAATCTTCTGACAATACCCGTGCTTTTCATAGTAGCCATCCATCCTTTCTATATTTTTACTTTATCTATTGTATCATGTCGAAAAAGTAATGTAAAGATAGAATTTTAGGAAAATTTGTATTTTTTTCTGCTGAAATTACCATTTTATAAGGGAATTCAAGGTTTATGGGAGCTGTAGCCGAAAATCGATCTAAACCCAAACAGAGGAGATCTTTGTATTTTTTAGTATAATCCTTCCTAAAACGCATATAGTGAAGCAAAGACAGAATGCCTGCCTCAAGGAAAAGGACGGGAGCAGGCAAGAAGGGGACAGTCGGATGATTGCTATTTTGTGGGCAGGCATGATTATCCTGGGAGTTATAATCGGAATCTGTACCGGGCAGGGAGCGGCAGTAGGTGAAGCGGCAATCAGCTCCTCCAGAGAAGCAGTGACACTCTGTATCACTATGCTGGGGGTGATGACGCTTTGGACCGGAATTATGCAGATTGCCAGAGATTCCGGGCTGATAGCAGGAATGAGTAAGGGAATGCGTCCGGTCATGCGCCTGCTGTTCCCGGATTTACCTGAGGAGCATCCGGCAACTGAATACATCATTTCCAATATGATCGCCAATATCCTTGGACTAGGCTGGGCCGCGACTCCTCTTGGCCTGTCTGCGATGCGGGAGTTAGCAAAATGGGAAGAGGAGAAGGAAGGCAGAGCAAATACCTATGGAACAGATATAGAGAGCAAAAATAAAAATCAGAATCCCAGAAAAACAGGCGGGCGGGCGAGTGTGGATATGTGTACCTTTTTGATTATCAATATTTCCTCCCTGCAGCTGATTCCGATCAATATCATTGCCTACCGCACGCAGTACGGAGCTGTCCGTCCGACGGATATCGTGGGGGCGGCAATCCTGGCTACGTTTTGCTCTACTCTGGCAGGTGTGCTGTTTTCGATTATAGCCAGAAAACTGGCAACTAAGCGTGAGGCTGCTTATCAGAGTTCCAGGCAAAATGCTACATCCTTCGGAAAGGGGGTCAGGCGATGAATTTTCTACTATATCTTTCCGATTATATGATTCCGATTGTGATTTTTTATATTGTCGGTTTTGGTCTGTTGATGAGAACGAATGTATTTGCATCGTTTTTAAAGGGAGTAAAGGATGGCTTTCAGGTCGTGCTTGATATTGCGCCGACTTTGATTGCATTGATGGTAAGCGTTGGCATTCTGCGAGCCTCCGGTGGACTTAATTATCTGGCGGCGTTTCTTTCTCCGCTTACGTCCTGGCTTCACTTTCCAGGCCAGCTAGTGCCGCTGGCTTTGATGAAAATGGTATCCTCCTCTGCAGCAACCGGACTGCTGCTGGATATTTTTAAGGAATTTGGTACAGATTCTTATATTGGGAGGGTGGCTTCGATTATGATGAGCAGTACAGAAACCATTTTTTACACGATGTCGGTTTATTTTACAGCAGCAAAGGTGCAGAAAACACGTTATACACTTGCAGGAGCGCTGGTGGCGACACTGGCTGGGATTGTGGCGAGCGTCGCGCTGGCTGGATGGTAGAAAAATTGCTTGTAAGCACCGGGAAAACAGGGTATAATGCTGACACAGAAGAGCATTGTGTCAACTTTTGATTGCAGGTGTGCCAAAGCGCACAAAATTATGGCAAGTAAGCTACAAAAGCAGAAACGAGGTGCAGGATTATGAATATATCGGAAGGGTTAGAGCCGGAGTGCATGAGGCGCTGGAGATTTTTGAAGCAGGAGTCTTCCGAATTAGAACGTCTTTCGGCAGTTTTGTCTGGAATTTTTAGATGCCGAACATCCGCCGCAGTATGCTTCGGACAAGCTGGCAGTGACGGAGCATTTTATTTTGGTGACAGGTGGGTTCCATCTGCTGGAGCGCCTGTATTTGGCTTCTTATTTTCGGAATCTGGAGTATCACAAGGGCATCTATACGTATTATTTCCGGGATTTGACCAGCTTTGCCTTGGAGGAGGACTACAGAGGGGATATGGCGTTAGTGAAAAAGGCTATACAGAAATTTGGTCTGGTAGTACGAGCCAGAAGGTTGTAGAAGGACAGAAGCTTACAGAAGGACAGAAATTTACAGAAGGAAAGAAAGGAAATCGGGAATCGCTATGCAGATTGGAGAAATAAAAGAAAAGCTTGCGACAAAGGAATATGATTTTTTAAGGGAAGAGAAAAGCCTGGGCAGTGCGTTGATGCTGCTGACCCTGGGAGGCAGCCATGCCTATGGGATGGACAAAGAGGGGTCGGATCTGGATATCCGGGGAATCGCTCTAAACTCGAAGGAGGAGGTGCTGCTGGGTGAGGATTTTGAGCAGGTCGTAGAGGAAAAGACGGATACCGTGATCTATTCCTTTCATAAGATGCTTTGCCTTCTCGCGGCCAACAATCCTAATACGATTGAGATTTTGGGCTGTAAGCCGGAGCATTACCTGTATCTGTCGGATTTAGGAAGGGAATTAAAGGAAAATCGGCATATGTTTCTTTCCAAAATCTGTATCCATGCGTTTGGCGGCTATGCCCAGAGCCAGCTTAGGCGGATGGAAAATAAGGCGGCCAGACTGGTAGGGCAGGCACAGCAGGAAGCCTATATTTTAAGAAGCATTGAGAATGCTAAATACGATTTTAAGACCAGGTATTTTCCTCATGAGAACAGTGATATTGCCTTGTATATTGACAAGGCTGTCCAGAAGGGATATGAAAGCGAGATTTTTATGGACGTTCATTTGGAGCATTATCCTCTGCGGGACTGGGCAGGGATGTGGAATGAAATGAAAGCGATTGTCAGCAGCTACAACAAAATCGGCAAACGGAATGAAAAGGCGATCAGTCATGATAAGCTGGGCAAGCATATGGCGCATTTGATCCGGCTGTATATGATGTGCCTGGATATTCTGGAAAAGGAGGAAATCATTACTTACCGGGAAGCGGAGCATGAGCTGCTCATGGATATTCGGAACGGAAAGTATTTAGATGAGAACCGCCAGCCGTTGGATTCCTTTTATGATATGCTGAACGAATATGAAAAGCGCTTAGACTATGCCAAGAAGCATACGTCACTTCCGGATCTTCCGGACAGGAAAAAGATCCGAGAGTTTCAGCTTTATGTCAATGAACGGATTGTAAAGAGGGAGACATGCTAATCTTGGCAGTGTTCGGTCGTTCAGGCATTCTCAGACTTTCGCTTCACCATCCAGAGAAAGACACCGGCGCAGATTAAAACAGACAGCAGCGATCCGGTTGTGGAGGCCAGCCCCATCGGAAACAGGGTGTCTGCAAAGCGCGTGGAGGCAAGGTAGGCCAAAGGGATGCGGGCGCAGACGATAGAAATAGAATTGTGGATAAAGGGAATCATGGAAAGGCCGTACGCGCAAAAATATCCGCTGAAGCAAAAATGGATCCCGGCAAAAATACAATCCCATACATAGCCGTGCATATATTGTCCTCCTAGACGGATTACCTCCTCACTGCCTGCTTTTCCTGGATCGACAAAAAGGCTGACAAACGGTTCTGCTGCCAGCTGCATCACCAGCACAGCAACTACTCCCCATGAAACGGCGATCTGAATCGCATAGCGCAGGGTCAGGAGGGCGCGGTCATGCCGTCCGGCGCCGATATTCTGCGCTGCAAGCGCCGATACGGTAGAAAGCATGGTAGAGGGAACCAGAAAGATAAAACCAATCAGCTTTTCTACAATTCCGACTGCTGCCGCGTCGTTAAGCCCACGTTGATTGGCGATGATCGTAATGACAATAAAGGAAATCTGAATAAAACCGTCCTGTAGGGCAACGGGAATACCAATTTTTAAAAGGCTGCCCATCGTTTCCCGATGCGGCCTTAAATCTTTAACGGAAAGGCGGATACCTATCTGCTGTCTGCGGATGACAAGCAGAGCCAGGAGTACGCTAAGCGTTTGGGAAAGTGTCGTGCCGAGTGCTGCTCCTGCCGCGCCAAGGCCGAAAAAACCGATAAAAAGGTAATCGAGGGCAATATTGGCAGCGCAGGAAATCGCGATAAAATACATCGGGCTTTTGGAATCTCCCATCCCCCGGAAGATCGAGCTGATGATGTTATAGGCCGTAATAAAGGGAATCCCAATAAAGCAAATCGTCAGATAGGAAATCGTGCCGGACACAGCCTCCGCGGGAGTGGACATTACCGCTGTAATCGGCTTTACGGCCAGCAGCAGGCCTCCCATCAAAAGAAAGGCCACCACCATAAATAAAGTGATGGTATTGCCAACCGTCTGTGCGGCCTGTTCCAGCTTCCGTGATCCTATCGCCCGGCCAATCATCACCGTAGCGCCCATCGCCAGCCCGACGATCATCACCGTCAGCATGTGCATGACCTGGCTTCCAATGGAAACGGCAGTCGTACTGTCCACCCCGTTAAACTGCCCAATAATGAACAAATCTGCCATCCCATAAAGCGTCTGTAAAAAATAAGACAGCAGATACGGCAACGAGAACTGCAGGACTGTTTGAAAGACACTGCCGGTTGTTAAATTCTTTTCCATAAAACGAGTACCTCCCTTTTTTGTGTATCAATCTGTTAATTCCTCAATAGATGGTACGTCCTCGGTAAAGGTCTCCTCTCCCAGCTCATTGACCGTCGTTTTCCCGGCCTTTCCATATTGGTATAGCTGGTCTAAAAATTCGATAGCAGCGCGGATTTTCGTGCGGAGCAGATAGCCACCGGACTGGGTAGATTCTATCAGAGAGGCAATGGAAACGTTTGGAGTCCAGTTATATGCCCTACCGTGAAATTCCTGTATTTTCGATAAAATCTTGCTGATTTCCTCCTTTGCCAGTGGAAGAAGCTGCGGTGCCTTTACCAAGAGTTCCAGTACGGTTCTGGCCGGCTCTGGTTCTGTCGGGTAAATGGCAGCCAGATTTTCATATTCATGCTTGCTCTCGATTACATCCTCCGTATAGGAAGCGCTCAGAGCAAACATAGAGAAGGTTGCCTCCGGACAAAGCTCAGGAAGCAGAAACTGCGCCATGTTCCGGTAAGCGTTTAGGCGCGCTTTTTTGCCAAGGCGTCCCATTAGCTCGGTTTCGTCTATCAAAATCACCCAGCCCTGATAACCAAGCTGAGTAAACAGGTGGCTCATAAAGGAAAAATAATCGCCGCAATGCTTTGTTTTTGTGAAGTTTTGGTTATATTTCACGGTCTGGTTAAAAATCCGGCGGTAAATCTTTTTCAATGGGGCGTTGGCAATGAAATCCCCCTCCAAATCGGCCTGAAGTAAAAATTTTTCGTCGGAATCCTCTGTATTCAGGTAAGAACGGAACAGATAATACAGCTTATCCGTTTCCAAATGCTTGGCGGCGAAGAGCTGCATTTCGTTGGCTACCGGGCTGTTGGCGGAAAGCTTTTGAAGCTCCTGTAAAAAGCCGGGCTGTTCCCGCTTCGGCAGGTAGGTATTCTGGATGAGTTTCTGATAGACGAGATAAAGCTTATCCATTGGAGTTTCCTTGCTAAGTGATAAATAAGAAACGACCATATTGTCGGAATGGGCGAGATTAAAAACGGTATTTAGAAGGTGTGTTTTTCCTTCGCCGTATTTTCCGCTGATCACCATACCACTTGAGCGCCGTTCGTCGCAGACCATTTCCAGCCGGGAGGAAATTTCCTTCATGATTTTTGGCCGTGCTTCGGAAAAATACTGCCCGACAGCACGAGAAGGTACACCGGAGCGCAGCGCCTCGATGATGTGCCTCGCTTCAATATCATACATATTCATTCACCCCCTGCATTGCCATCTGAATTAACTGCGGAATCCCAATCGCACTGGTACGTGCCTGCTCGGCAATATCCCTGGCAGCCTGTTCACTAAGCGGTCTGACTGGTGTATTTTTCTGCAGATTCGCCAGGCTCTCGGAAATGGAGATGATCACATCTGTCGTATATTCCTGTGCCGCCAGACGATCCAGGTCTACCATATCGGCAAAACGGTTGAAATGCTCTCCAACGATTTCATTTTGTATCCGCATCCATAGCGCCTGATAGGATTTTAAGCCTGCGTTTTCGTTGTCCATCAACTCCCGGTCAAAGGCATAGACAAACATGATATGCTTCATGCTGTCGATGTCGTCAATGAGCTGGCGGATGCTCTCGTATGTATCCTCCCGCTTCATTTTCGTATAATGCACCAGCTCTAAGCTGGAACGGCTGGTGAGGATTTCCAGGTCATCAATGACAATAAACAGGCCAGGATAACCCGCCATCCGTACTACCTCAGAAAGCGAACGGAGCATATGTCTGGCATTGTATTTGGTGATGCGGCTCGGGTAAAAGTCCATCGCCCGAAGCTGGGAAAGCTTAATCGTGCGGTCGCCTTCTAACCAGGCAGAAAGCAGCTCCCGGTTCTGCTCCTCCAGCACCGGATAGCCTAAGATACTTCCGGTCAGCATACTACAGGCCAGGGCGAAATTGTTGTCTAGCATCGGATTTTCCAGAAACATCTGCCGTAGCTGGGAACGGATTTCCCGTTTCGTCAGGGCGTCCCCCAGGTCGTTTTGGGATAGATAGTCGATAAATTTCATTCCCTCCGGGATTTCCTCCGGCTCAAAGCCCATTTCCTGTATCACACGGCGGCTTACAGCCTCCAGGCAGTCTAGGATATCGCATTGGTGGAAAATCTCTACGTAAAGCTCTTTAAAATCGTGCATCCAGACGTTTTTTGCGGAAAACTGTACCACCTTGTAGCACTCCTGCTTAGCGACTGCAGCCATCAGACGTAAAAAGTGCGTTTTCCCGCTTCCCTGCCGTCCGGTGACAAATTTGATTTTGCTACCGCCATCCCGGATATATTCCTGAAAATATTTTTCCCTCCAGAAATCCGCCAAAAACTGAATCCCACAGGTCAGCCGCTCTGCAGAAAGGATGCTGTAAGGCTCCGGTCTGTCAGACGATCCCGGAAATTCCGCACCTCCTGCGAATTCTGTAGTTCCTGTAAACTCTGTATTCATTGTAATACCTCATTGTTCTCCTGTCCTCTTTGGCCAGGAATTCGCATCATTACTTCTTAGTCTATAAACAATAGCAAAAATAGTAATCTCCTTTACTCTGTCTCTGGGTCGTCCCGGTAAAAGCGAATCGTCGCCAAAAATTCCTCCTGCCCGTCGGCCTTGAGGATACGGATGGTCTTTTTCCCTTCTCTAGTCGGGCCGAACTGGAACTTGGTTCCGTTTTTTGTTTCATTTGTCCCATCGATATAAAGCCTGGCCAGGTCAAAGGCAAAGCTCTGCTGGTCGTAATCCTTGCGGAAACGGCTCATCGGTGCCAGGAATTTATACAGATTTAATAAATAAATATCCGAGCCCGGCTGGCGTTTCAGCTTGAGTACCGCCAAATCGTAAGCCTCATTCAACTCGCTGGCAAAACTCTGCGGGTTAAAGGAAGCCTTGTTCAGCTTCTCCTGTCCCTTTTTCACCGTCTCCACCAGGCTCTGCGGCCTCATGCACTGTACCTTTTTCCGATCCAAATATACATCCTGGTTTTCCGCATCCAGCCGGACACGGTACGGGAACATCTCATAAATTGGAAATTCTCCGCGGACGTCCACGCCCTTTTCCGCACAGGAGTCTAACATCTGCTGGGCAAATTCCCCGGATTCAAAATAGGTTTTGGAATCAAAGCCCTCCGCCGTCGTGCGGATCTCCTTGATAGACGCAGAAAGAGAAGCCGCCGCGTCCGCCATCGCTGCCAGATCTTTGACGAGGTTTTTCACGTCGCCGCCCGCTGACTCTTTCCCTATCATCTTAAACAGCTTCTGCAAAGAAGCCAGACCGTCCTTTAACGCCTTTTCCTGCGGCTGTAGGGTTTGATAAAATTCTTCATAATTCATACGTTTTTCCTCGGATTCTATAGTTTTCTTCCAGTATATCGGAATAGAGAGGGATTTTCAATAAGGAAATGAGAAAAAAGAAAAATTTTGGCGGTGGAGGTGGCGGAACGGGGTGAGATGTAGTAAAATGGAAAGGAAAAGTACAGCTTTTCTTTTCAAAAGTATACAGCCACATGATATTATTTTGCTAAAACACGAATTAAATGAAATTAATCTGAATAGTGGAGCAATACGAAAATGTACCGAGTTCACACATTAAAAGGAGGTCAGGTTTTATGGTGAGAATAGAAAATATACAAAGCAATGCAAATATTATTTCTATGGATTGTTATATGGAAGGGCAAGAGGAACAGCATTTTTATTTAGAACTAGATGATACTGCCTGGGAAATTATTACAAATACCTTAAACGAAGTCAATAGTTATGTAGCACATGCCAAACACTGTATAAAGCAATATCGGACAGCAGGGAAAGCATTACCAAATCGAACCATATCCATGTGGTATTGAGAGGAGACAGATATGAAGCAGACTCTTTACCCCTGGCAGGAGGAATGTCTTTCCCGTTGGATGGCGAACCGCGGCAGAGGGATGGTGCAGGCCGTCACCGGCTCCGGGAAAACCCGTCTGGCGCTGGAGGCTGCCGTCCGGTTAGAGGAAGCGCTTGGTCAGAAGCTTTTTGTAAAAATCGTCGTTCCGACCGGAAGCCTGCTCCGGCAGTGGAACCAGGCGCTGCGGGAATTTTTAGAGCAGAGGGAAACAGAAACTAGCCAAATGGAAATCGGCTTGCGTGGCGGCGGCTACAAAACACCTACTGTAGTCGAATCAGCAGCATCTGAAAAACCCGGGAGCCTAAGAAATGCAGGAAATCTCCAAATAACCGCAAGCTCCCAGACAGCCCGCACCCGAAGCCGGAAATATATGATTTATGTCGTGAATTCCGCCCGTT
This sequence comes from uncultured Lachnospiraceae bacterium, assembly GCA_949155905.1. GTDB lineage: Bacteria > Bacillota > Clostridia > Lachnospirales > Lachnospiraceae > MGBC131033. The sequence goes on along the minus strand of CASCWU010000003.1, from coordinate 12,406 downwards.
ACGAGCTGGCAAGGCAGATTCTTTTGGAGCTGCGAAATGGCGAGGCGGTTTTGCTGATTGCAGACGAATGTCATCATTACGCCAGCGGACAGAATCAGTTGATTTTTGAATTTCTGCCTTACCTGAACTCCTGTCCGGGACAGTTTTTCTCTCTGGGGCTTTCGGCCACGCTTCCCTCCGGAGAGGATCGGCGTTATCTGGCTTCTGTTCTGGGCGCGAAAATTTATCAGTATGGAATGACGGAGGCCGCCTTCCAGCGTACCATCTGCCACTATGACTGTTATCATATCGGGCTGTTTTTCCAAGAGGAGGAACGGGAGCAGTATGAGGAAATGACCGGACGGCTGCTGTATTTGGATTACCAGTTGAAAAAGCTGCATCCAGAACTCAAATATCGGACGGGAAAGGAACGTTTTGAAACCTTGCGGATGTTGGTGACGGACAAAAATCCGAAGTTAGCGGAAGCTTCCCGGCAATATATGGTGCTTTCCTACAAACGGAAAAGCCTGGTCTGTCAGGCCGCCGGCCGGATTTCCTGTGCCTGTGAGCTGATTGGACGGCTGGATCTACAGGATCGGATCCTCGTTTTGGGGGAACGGATCGAACAGGCCGAGGAGTTATACCAGCGTTTACGGGAGCAATATCCAGGACGGGTAGGGCGGTATCATTCTAAAATGGGGTCGCAGGCAAATAAAAATGCTCTGGAACGATTTCGGATGGGCGAACTGAGGATTTTAATTGCCTGCAAGGGGATGGACGAGGGAGTGGACATTCCGGAGGTCTCGGTCGGAATTATTTTATCAGGAACCTCGGCGCAGCGGCAGCGCACCCAAAGGCTAGGACGAATTGTGCGGAACCAGGAAGGAAAGGAACGGGCTTCGCTTTATTATCTACATATTACGGAAAGCTCGGAGGATGCTTGCTTTCTGCCGGAAGCCGGACGCGGGAAGGGAAAAAACGCAGGGAATCGGATATTCGAGCTGGAATACCGGGCTTCCTCCGGCCAGTTTGTCCATCCTGTTTATGACAGGGCGGCGAAGCGGGTGCTGCAGCATAGCAAACGTGCCAGGATGAATGAGGAAAAAATCCGGGAGATCCAGCGTTGCCTGCGAATTGGCTGCGTGCGTGCGGACTGGCTGTTAAAGCGGGAAAAGCTGGAACAGAACATCCGGGAGGCGGCAAATATGGCGGAACGAAATTATTGGGTTTGTATGAAACGGGTTAAAACGGAAACAGAAAGCGAAAGCGAGGGAACATCATGAAGCGTGGGGTTATTGAGAGGGCAAATTACAACCTGACGAAATCGAAATATTCCAGACAGACGAAATGTTCATTGATGAAATACAACAGAAGTCAGGAATATGCTATGCTGGAGGCAGAAAGACAAGCTGGCAATGAGGTATGATAAAACCTTGATAAAATCAAGCTTTTCCCCTCCTTCAAAAAATAAATCTTCCCGGAAAATATTGATTCTTTCCCTTTCGTGTCTCCTGGTTTATGATAGTGTTGCAGGGGAGGAGGCAGTACTTCCTTTTGCCGACATTTCAAAATCATGAAGGAGGAAAAGAAACGTGAAAAAGGGGAACCACACAAAAAGGACTGCCAGCAAATGGCTGTGCCTGATGCTATGTCTGCTGCTGACTACCAGTATAGTACTGGCAGGCTGCGGAAAGAAAGAGGACACAGGGAAGAACGATTCCCAAAAGACACCGTCTATGACAGATGGGACAAAAGAGGATACTTCAAATGGAGATACCTCTGATGAGGAAAGCACCACAGGGGACGGCGCTCAAGGCTCCGAAGGAACAACTGGGGAGCCGGAGCAATGGACGCTTCCTTTGACAGAGGAAAAGAAGGAAATTTCAGTTTGGCGTACTTATTCCAATCAATATGTGGAAGATTTAAATGATTTGCCGACTATCCAGAAAATCGAGGAACGGACAAACGTTCATGTAAACTGGATCACCGTTAGCATGATGGAGGCCTCTGAAAAATTTGGCCTGATGCTGGCATCCGGAGAACTGCCAGATGTGATGGCAGGCGGAACCTATACCGGTGGAAACCAGAAGGGAATTGACGACGGCGTATTTTTAGACTGTGATGATCTGGTCAAAAGTTATATGCCAAATTATCTGGCTATTGCAACCGTAAATGATGACATCTGGAAAAAGCTGACCGCCAGCGATGGAAAGTTCCATATTTTAAAATGCGTATTTGGCAACAATCAGGTGATGGCCTCAGAGGAACAGGCCTGGAATGGACTGGCAATCCGCAAGGACTGGCTGGACGAGCTGAATCTGGAGGTTCCAGCCACCATCGACGAATGGCACGACGTCCTGGTTGCATTCCGGGATCAGAAAGGAGCCGAAGCGCCACTTTCTACCGGACAGTATGGTTATACGATGATGGAGCCGTTTTTAACGGCCTATGGCGTGGCAAGCGAGTTTTATACAAAGCCGGACGGAACGATTGGCTATGGCCCGATGGAGGAGGGATACCGTCAATGGATAGAACTGTTCCGTGCCTGGTATGCAGAGGGCTTAATCGATCCGAACTTCATTACAACAGGCTTTGGCGGACTTTTCGGCGCTTCTGATGAAGCCGTTTATAACGATAAAACAGGCGGTTTTAATGTATCCTGGAATTATCTAGCAGATGGATTTTATGAAAATGGAAAATATCCGAACGATTCGATTGAAGTAGTAGCAGTAGAAAACCCGGTTCTTAATAAAGGAGATGCTCCAAAGGTATTCTATACTCCAAATATTACTGCAGGTGACAACATAATATCTGCAACCTGTAAGGATCCGATATTGGTAGCCAAATGGTTGGATTACTGGTATACTAAGGAAGCAATGGAACTCAATCATTATGGAATAGAAGGGGAAACCTATACGACGGACGGAAACGGCAATTATGAATTTACGGATTTGATTTTAAATAATCCGGAGGGTTATACCTCCCCGGATGCCCTTTCCCTTTATTCCGTTGCCGGCCCTGCTGCACTTGGCTTTTATAACTGGGAATACATGAACTTTCTGTATCCGAACCTGGAGCCGAAGTTAGCCGGGAAGGTGTTATGGACCGGCCAGGACAGAAGCATGCTGTTGAACGTAGACGATATGACCTACGACGAGCAGATAGAATTTAATTCCATCTATACAGATGTTCAAACACTTGTACAGGAAAGCACCGTGAAATACATCATCGGGGCAGAGTCTATGGATAGCTATGACAGCTTTGTACAGAAGCTTCATGACTATGGTATTGATAAGTGCCTCGCTATCCGCCAGGCACAGGCAGACCGCTACTCTTCTCGCTAAAAGCCAGGGGTAAACAGCAAGGTGTCTGGACAAAAACCTTGCGGAACTAAGCCCATCTCGGATGGGTTCAATAGGAGAATTTAAGAAATGGGATTGTATGAGGTGACAACTACAAAGGGAAAACTAGAGGGAATCGACATGGGCAGCTATGCTGTTTTCAAGGGCGTTCCTTATGCGAAGCCTCCCATCGGCGCTCTGCGCTTCTGCCCTCCACAGGAAGCAGATGCTTGGGAGGGAGTAAAAAAGGCACAGAAATTTCCACCGGAGTCCATTCAGCGTTCTGGACACGATGGCTTTTATGGAAAAGAGTTTTATTCTAATCCAGACTACCTGGTTCCAATGTCGGAGGATTGTCTTTATCTGAATGTTTGGACTCCGGCACAGGCAGGAGAAGAACAGGCTGCGCTCCCTGTGGCGGTATGGATTCATGGAGGCGCTTTCCAGGGAGGATATGGTTCCGAGTTGCCGTTTGACGGCGAAGCCTACTGCAAACGCGGTGTTATTCTCGTTACAATAAATTACCGTCTTGGTATGTGGGGCTTCCTCACGCTGTCGGAGCTGGCGGAGGAAAACGGGGACAACACCTGCGGAAACGTCGGGCTGCTCGATCAGATTGCCGCTATCAAATGGGTCAAGGAAAACATCGCTGCTTTTGGCGGAGATCCGGAAAACATCACGGTATTTGGTCAGTCAGCAGGCAGTATGAGTATTTCGGTATTAAGCTGCGCCGAGGAGACAAGGGGTCTGTACCAGCGTGCCATCCTGCAAAGCGGCGGCGGTTATGAAGCAGGCTATTTAAGCCACTGTCTCTCCTGGCAGGAGGCCGCTGCTAAAAACGAAGCCTATTTCCGGCGGTTTTATCCGGAAGGCTCCTTGCTAGAGCAGCTTCGTAGTATTCCGGCAGAGGAGCTGCAAAGTCAGCAGGAGGAGACTATGCGGGAGATAATGGAAAAAGCCGCCGGAAAGGGCTGGCCGGAGATGCCGTTTGTATTCTCTGTCGTCAAGGACGGAAGACTGTTAAAGGATGGGTTGGATGAAACGATTGCTGCCGGAGGACTGCATCCGATTACCTATATGATTGGCTCGAATTCCCACGATATGGGTTGTGATCCGGCACGGATACCAGATACAGAAACGACGATGTATCAGAGCATCCTCAAATGGAGCAAGCTTTGCCAGTCGCTTCATACCGGACACTGCTATAACTACTTTTTTGCCAAGCAGCCGTTAGGGGACGACGCAGGCGCGTTCCACTCCTGTGAGCTTTGGTATATGTTTGGGACATTGAATCGGAGCTGGAGACCAAAGGAGGAGGCAGATTACCGGGTATCGGAGGAAATGCTCTCCTGCTGGACGAATTTTATGAAAACCGGCAATCCATCCGGTAAAGCGGAGGACGGGATGATATGTAACGAGGATAATCAGAACATCGAATGGTCGGAATTTACCGAAGAACATCCTTATGTACATATGTTTCATTGATGCAGATATCTGCTTTACTAACCGAGGGTTATAGAAAACATTTGCAGCAAGAAAAAAACAAAGGTGCAGGATACTTTTTCGTATCCTGTACTTTTGTGCTATCAAAAAAGGAGGACTGTCGCGATGGCCGGATTTCCAATCAAACGGCATATTTCCAGAAAAATTTCCAGTACCTTATACCGCTGGATGCTTTCCTATGGGCTTGTATTAGCCTTGCCGGTATTGTTCGGCGGTATCATTTACGGAGATGCGCTGGCAAGGGAGCAGAAAAACGTGCATCGGCTGCAGCATCAGGCAGTCTATTCCGTACAGATTTATTTGGAAAATGAACTGGAAAGTCTGTACCAGATTTGCTATAGCTTGCTAAATTCCAGAGCAGTAGCAGCCCTGGAGCGGAATGATGGCAGCGGATATACGCCGGAGCAAAGGTTAAAGGTGCTAGAAATTGAAAAACAAATTGCAAATTATAAGCTGATTAATGGTGTCATTTCTGATTTATATGTCTATCTGCCGAGGCAGGACGACATCATTACAAGCGAGCTTTTTAGTTCCCTGAAGGATATACGAGGATTTGAACAAAAGCGATTTGGTTGTTCTTTGGAGGAATTTCGGGAAGAATTAATTGCTGAAGCTTTTCAGGGGGAGCTTAGGTTGGTGGGAGATCGCTTGACTTATTTGTATTCGATCCATTTAGGGGAGGAGCAGGCAGCTCGTGTTGTTGTATATTTGGATGAATCGTATATCTGGAATATGGTGACAAACGAAGAGGCAACGCTGTATTTGCTTTTTCCAGACGGGAAATGGATGGGAGTAGAGGAAGGAAAAAAGCAAAAAGGGGATGTTTCTTTTTTAAAAGCAGTACAGATGGCACGCCAGGCGGCTGCACAGGAAAAAAACTTTGTGAAACAGGGAGATTTGCAGGCACAGGCGATGGATTCCTACTGGCTGATGCGGGATAAGGAGTATTTCTTTTTGCTGCAGGATTCTAAGGATTATGAATTATCCTATTTGGTTCAGGTGTCCAGACAGGAGTATCAAAAAACAATAAATGATATGATGCTTTTGTTGGTTATTTATATTGCGGCCTGTATCGTGATCGGTGGTATCTTAATTTATTATCTGGCGAAGCTGCAGTACCTTCCGGTCAAGGAGCTGCTGCAGCTTGTCACCAAAGGGAAGGAAAAGGGAATAGATGATAAAGATGAATTTTTACAGATTCGTGCCTCTGTGGAGAAGCTTTTAGAGAATTATCAGCAGAGCCGTTCCGCCCTGGCGGAAAATCAGACTTCTGTGCAGAACGCCTATATGAATATTATGCTGAAGGGGTATCGAAAGCCTGAGCTGTGGGAGGAACGTTTACAGGAATGGATTGCAGATTTTCATGACAAGGGTTTTGTGCTGCTTGGGATTGAACTGCTAGAACTGGGGAAAATATGGGAAAAGAAGGAACCCGTCACCTCACAGGAATATGATTTGGCTGTTTTTGCAGTAGAAAGTGTGCTGCATGAACTAATAGAGCCGTTTTACCCATCGGTAGAGGCAGAGACAGAAGGGATCATTTTTTCTGTCGTTAATGTACCGGAGGAGATAGAAGAGGAGGAAGTAGGGCAGATTTTTTTGAAATTGGCAGAGGAATTGAAACTGTTTTTTTCACAGTATTATTCTATGGAGCTTGCGGTCTGCATCAGTCGTCGGCACTATGGTCTGGAAGGGTTGCCGCAGTGTTATCGGGATATCAGTGAGTTATTGGAGTATCGCAGCTGGAATCCAAAGGAATACAGTGCCAGCTTATGTTTTTCCAAGGTAAGCCTGGAAGGGGAGAATGGCTGGAGAAAGCAGGGTGAGGAGCTGCTGCAAGTATTGGAAAGACACCAAATCAAGGAAGCGGTAGCGAGGTTTTCCGAGTTGATTGCCGGGATGTCGGCAGAGTTGCCGCAAAAAGAGCCTCAAAGCAGTAAAGAGATAACCGAACAGCAGATAGAGGAAATTGCTTTGTATATTCAAGCGCATTATGGAGAAGCACAGTTGACAGTTGGCGCGATTGCAGAGCAGTACGGCCAGAATATTTCTACGCTTTCCAAGCAGTTTAAGCGTTGGAAGGGCTATGGACTTTTGGAATATATTAATCAGCAGCGATTTGAACGGGCAAAAGAGCTTTTGGCAGCAGATCAGGATTACAGCGTCAAGGAGGTGGCGGAACTGGTTGGTTTTTACGATGCACAGCCATTAAACCGTTTGTTTCGGAAATCACTGGGGATGACGCCAGGGGAGTATAAGAAAATGTCAAAGGAACAGGAGAAACAAAGGACAGAGAAAAACAAATAGCCATACCTAAAAGGCATAGAAAAACATTAGCATTAGGTATTGGACATTTTGATATACAGATAGTACAATAACCTGGAAGCGAGCCAAATAAATAAAAGAAGGGATGAGGTTAAGTTGTTGAATCAAAAAAATCCGTGTAAGAGATTCCTATGGAAATGGGCGCTGGCGCTTTTCCTCGTATGTACCGCTGTTTTTTCTATCCAGGCAGTTCAGGCGGCTTCTGGAAAAACAATCAAAACAGTAACGATGAAAATCGGAAGCAAAAAAGCGAATGGAACTACAGTGTCTATGAAGGAGGGAAAAACAGCTAAAATAAAGATAAGCACCTCGCCTAAGCTGGCGGAAAAGACTGTCACCTATAAATCCTCCAAGCCTTCTGTCGTGTCTGTAAATAAAAACGGAAAACTGAAGGCAAAAAAAGAGGGAACGTCTACGATAAGCGTGACTGTCCGGGCGGAGGGATACAAAAGTAAGAAGGTGACATGTAAGGTGAAGGTGACAAAGGATACGGCCTCAGGCTCCGCCACACAGGATAGCGGTACAAAGAAGGCTTTGGTAGCTTATTTTTCTGCAACGAACACAACAAAGGGTGTAGCAGAGGTTATTGCAGACGTAACAGGGGCAGAGCTTTATGAGATAACACCGAGCGATCCATATACTGCGGCAGATCTGGATTATAACAACGATTCCTGCCGGGCAAATCAGGAACAGCAGAGTGCTTCGGCGCGTCCGGGTATAGAAGGAAGTGTCGAAAAGTTTGGTGATTATGAGGTAATCTATCTGGGCTTTCCGATTTGGTGGGGAGAGGAGCCGCGGATTATTGATACCTTTTTAGAAAGCTATGATTGCTCCAGGAAAATCATTGTACCGTTTTGTACTTCGGGAGGCAGCGGCATCAGTACTGCGGTCAGCCATATCAAAGACATTGCCTCCGGCAGCCCGGAGGTAAAAGAAGGGCGTCGTTTTAGCGGAGATGTGTCAAAAGCAACCATAGAGGAATGGATAGCAGGCCTGAGTCTGGGAAACTAAGAGCCCTGGGAATAGAAAAGCGTTTTACTTGTCTGAAATAGGATAGGTAAAACGCTTTTTTGTCGTTTAAAGGTATTTTTCTGGCAGGAGGTCTTGCTTTACAGTTTCCGGTTTTTTCGCTATACTATAGTCAGATAGGAAAGACAGGGAAGAGAGGACAAATGGTGGAATAGGAGGGCCAGGATATGGAAGGGAAGAGACAAAAAGAATATTTTATAGAGAAGAAGCGAGCAGATAAAAAGTGGGTGAAGCTGCCGGTCGGAATTGAGAATTTTGAGGAGATTCGTAAAGAAGGGTTTTTCTATGTAGATAAGACTGGGCTTATTCGGGATCTGCTTCAGGATTGGGGGAAAGTGAACTTATTTACCCGGCCAAGGCGGTTTGGAAAGTCGCTCAATATGAGTATGCTCAAGCATTTTTTTGAATATGGGTGCGATGCCAGCTTATTTGAAGGGCTGGAGATTGCAGGAGAAACAGAGCTATGTGAGAAGTATATGGGGAAATTCCCGGTGATTTCGATTACCTTGAAGGGAGTAGAAGCGAGGAATTTTCAGAACGCCGGAGAGAAGCTTTGCTCGGTGATGGGGAATGAAGCATTGCGCTTTCAATTTTTAATGAAGAGCGAACAGCTAACAGAGAAGGAAAAAGAGCAATATACCAGGCTCATAACAATGGGAAAAGGAGAAGAACCAGGTTTTTTGATGTCCCAGGATGTATTAGAAGGAAGCTTGAAAACTTTGTGTGAGCTTCTATGTAAGCATTACAAACAGAAAGTGATCCTTCTGGTTGACGAGTATGACGTACCGTTAGATAAAGCGGAACGGGCGGGATATTATGAAGAAATGGTGAGTTTGATCCGTGGGCTGTTGGGGCAGGCCTTAAAAACAAATGACCATCTGTTTTTTGCGGTGCTGACAGGCTGCTTGAGAGTGGCGAAAGAGAGCATTTTCACTGGTCTAAATAACTTTAAGGTATATTCAATTACGAATACGATATTTGGGGAATATTTTGGCTTTCTTGACCATGAGGTACGGGAGATGCTGGAATTTTACGGCCTGGAAGAAAAATCTGCCTCAATGAAGGAGTGGTATGACGGTTACTGCTTTGGAAAGGTAGATGTCTACTGTCCATGGGATGTGATCAACTATTGTAGTGAATTACGCCGGGATCCGGACGTATTTCCGCAGGCCTACTGGATGAACACAAGCGGGAATGAGATTATCCGAACCTTCCTCCAGTCGGCAGATTCCAGTACGAAATGGGAACTGGAGCAGCTTGTAAATGGCAGTACGGTGACAAAGGAGGTTCGCCAGGAACTGACGTACCATGAATTATATGCGAATACGGAAAATGTCTGGAGTGTGATGTTCATGACCGGATATCTCACCCAACGAAGGCAGGTAGGCAGGAATACTTACGAATTAGCTATTCCAAATCAGGAGATTCGGGAAATCTTTGTGGAGCAGGTGATGGAATGGATCCGCGGGGAAGCAGGGAAAGAGCCAGAATTGCTGGAGGCGCTGTATGCCGCTCTCTGTGTAGGGGATGCCGCAGGAATTGAACAGCAGTTTACCGCTTATTTGAAAAAGACGATCAGCATCCGGGATACGGCGGTACGAAAGGAACTGAAAGAAAACTTCTATCATGGCGTACTGCTGGGGCTGCTTTCTCATCGTAAGGAGTGGTCTGTCCGCTCCAATGTAGAATCAGGAGACGGCTATAGTGATATCCTGGTGAAGATTGAGGAGGAAGAGATTGGAATTGTGATTGAAATGAAGTACCCGGATGGAGGCGATTTGGAGGCAGGTTGTCTGGAAGCCTTGGAGCAGATTGAAAAAAAGCATTACCGTGAAGCACTGGAGTTGGAAGAGATGAAGAAAATCATTTTTGTTGGGATTGCCTGCGAACGGAAAAAGTGCAGGGTGATGACAAAAGTGGAACAGAGGTTAAAATAAATAGAAAACTATAAATGAGTAAATTTGAAATCCTGCACAAATCTGCCCACTATATAACGATAAGATTGAAGTTATAAAACACAAGATTTTTTGCGTAGCTTTTTGGATTTGCTTAATTATAGTAGAAAAAAGAAAAGTGAAAAAGGAAGAGGAGAAAATAGGCTTAGAGATTCCGGGAGCATATGAAAGGGAAAAGGAGAGGAAAGTCCATGGAAGGAAGGCTGAGAAATATGACCTCTATCTATCTGTTTCGGGGAGAAAAGGTACTCCTTTTATACAGACAGGGCGGCAGGGTGGTCAATAACGTCTGGACAGGCTCCGCAGGCGGCCATTTTGAAAAGGAAGAGTGCAACGATGCGGCGGCCTGTGTAAAGCGGGAACTTCAGGAGGAGCTGGGCTTAAAGCCAGAGGATATAGAGGGAATGACGCTGCGTTATGTTACATTGAGGAAAATAAAGGGTGAGATTCGGCAGAATTATTATTTTTTTGCCAATCTGAGGGAGCATGTAGAGGACGCCTTGGTTTCTAATGAAGGAATCTGCAGATGGTTTTCCCTGGAGGAAATGCGTTCTTTGGAGATGCCGTTTACGGCGAAGTATGTGATGGAGCATTTTTACACTACAGGGCGGTATACGAAGGCGTTGTACGCTGGGATTGCAAATACAAATACCGTGAAATTTTTAGAAATGCCAGAATCATAAATTGTAAATCAGAAATCAGGAAAAAAGAAAAAATAAAAAAACACCACTTTACCAAAAAAAGAGCGAAGGAGAGAATAGCATGATTATTCCTACATTTCGGATAGGAGACCGAAGCGCCTATGCTGCGATGGCAAGGTGCTATGAGGAGCAGGGAATTGGTATGCTCCGTGTCAATATGGTGCGTGAGTCGATGGAGGTATACTGCGAGGAAATCGCTTGTTTTCGTTCTAGGATGAAAATGCCGTTGGAGATTATGGCGGATATTCCTTTGCCGGGGCGGAAATACCGGCTTGGCCTGCCGAACGGAGCCGAATATTCCATCCAAAACGGCCAGAGGGTGTGCTTTACGGCAGGCTGCAAGAACCCAGAGGAAGAACCGGAGCAGGAAACAGCGGTTATTCCGGTTCAGACAGAGTTCTTTCCATGTTCTGTAAAAACAGGGGATATTCCACAAAATACCCAGGAAACTAGCCAAGAAAATATTCCTCAAACTAGCCAGGGAAATACTCTAAAAAATATCCAGAGAACGATACAAGGAAAGGGAACTAAGGGGATTGATAGAGGCGACCGGATTATTATCGGAGATGGCGAATTGAGCCTGACGGTGGAGGAGGCGAGCCGTCAGAAAATATGGGCGGTTTTGTAACTATGCAGAGTTGTTTCGTTTGTAGGCCTGGAGAGGCTCGGAGGAAGCGCTGATTTTCAAGGGAACGGATTGGTGTGCGGGAGGAAGCGCATGTTTTTTGTGTGTAGGCGCAGTGGTATCCGTAAATCTTTACATCCTTGCTTTTTTCCACTATACTGGGGGATAAGGATTACGATAGGGGAATTTGGTGTTCCAAAAGCAAGTAGACCGTGAGGAAAAGAAGGAGGGATGACAGGTGGCAGAGCAGAGGAGAGGTAGCGGTCGGCAGTTCATAAAGCTACCAGTAGGAATTGAAAATTTTGAGGAGATTCGCAAGGAAGGGTTTTATTATGTAGATAAAACCAGGCTGATCCGGGATCTGCTTCAGGATTGGGGGAAAGTGAACTTATTTACCCGGCCAAGACGGTTTGGGAAGTCGCTTAATATGAGTATGCTCAAGCACTTCTTTGCCTATGGGAGCGATGCCAGCCTGTTTGAAGGGCTGGAGATTGCAAAGGAAACGGAGCTGTGCGAGAAGTATATGGGGAAATTTCCGGTGATTTCGATTACCCTGAAAGGCGTGGCGGCACGGAATTTTGAAGATGCCAGGGGGATGCTTTGTTCGGCGATTGGGAATGAAGCGCTACACTTTGGATTTTTACAGGATAGCAGTAGGCTTTCAGAAAAAGAGAAAGTGCAATATGAAAAATTGACTAGGTTAGACGAAACAGCTGAGCGGGAATTTATCATGTCAAATGAAGTGCTTACAGGAAGCCTGTTGACGCTGTCCCAGCTTTTATACAAGCATTACGGACAAAAGGCTATCCTCCTGATTGACGAATATGATGTGCCGTTGGATAAGGCGGAGCGGGCGGGATATTACGAGGAAATGGCCAGCTTAATCCGTGGGTTGTTAGGCCAGGCATTAAAAACAAACGACAGCTTGTTTTTAGCTGTATTGACAGG
>CASCWU010000002.1 GCA_949155905.1 uncultured Lachnospiraceae bacterium | reverse complement strand
CATGAGCTGGCTATGCAGGTGTTTCGCGAGGCCTGTCTGCTCGCAGAAAAAAGCGGGATACCGATCCGATCCGAGGTAATTGTCGGCAATGTCAATATCAACCGCCAGATAGAACGGCTGCGGGAAAAGCCACAGTTTATCATTGGGACGGCAGGCAGGGTAGAGGAGTTGATCCGAAAGAAAAAGATAGCAGCGCATCTGATTCGTACTATTGTTCTGGATGAAGGCGACAAGCTGTTTGACCAAAACAACCGGGAAGCGACGGATGCGGTGATCCGCAGGACGTTGCGGGATCGTCAGCTTTTGCTGTATTCTGCCAGCGCCTCCTCAAAGGCTATGGAATGTATGCGTGTCTGGAGCAGTCAGGTGGAGCAGGTGATCATAGAGGAGGAACGACAGGTTCCTAAGCATATCCGTCATTGGTATGTGGTAGTGGAGCCTCGCTATAAGCTGGAAGCCCTTCGCGGTCTGGTGACGGCTGTCCGTACCCATAAGGCAATGATTTTTATCAATCGAACGGCCGATATTGAAGAAGCCGCTGCTAAGCTCGCTTATCACCATTATGCGGTTGCCTGTCTTCATGGGGCAAAGGAGAAGAAGGAGCGGAAGCAGGCGATTGAAGCCTTTCGTTCTGGAAAGGCCAATTATCTGATTGCGACGGATATTGCTGCCAGAGGACTGCATTTTGACAGAGTCGATACGATTTTCCATATCAGCATCCCGGAGCAGGCGCAGGACTACCTGCACAGGGCAGGAAGAACCGGACGGGGCGGTGCCAATGGGAGAAATATTTTGATTGTTAGTCCCAGAGAGGTTCCACTTTTACGCCGCTTTGAAAAAGAACTGGACATTCAGATGCAGGAGAAGTTTTATTATAAAGGAAAGCTGCAGGGAGAACCGCCTGAAAAGAAAACGCCAGTTAGAGGAAAATTTAAAAAAGAGGGAAAAAAGCCAGATTAAAATCAAGTAAGGAATAGCCCGCCCTATCTGCTGCCTTGGCTTGTCAGATACGGCGGGCTGTTTTTAGTTTATTTCATATCCCTTCAGCATCCGCGCACGGCTTGGGTGACGGAGCTTGCGGAGCGCCTTTGCTTCGATCTGGCGGATACGTTCCCTCGTGACATTAAATTCCTTGCCAACTTCTTCGAGTGTGCGGGTACGTCCGTCCTTGAGGCCAAAGCGCAGGATAAGGACACGCTGTTCCCGTTCGGTCAAAGTATTTAACAGCTTGGAAATCTGATCCTGCAGGACGGTATAAGCGGCAGCATCCTCCGGTCCCATCACGCTGTCGTCCTTGATAAAATCTCCTAAATGGCTGTCGTCCTCCTCGCCGATAGGCGTATCCAGAGAGATAGGATCGGCAGAAACCTTGAGGATTTCCCTGATTTTGGAAGCAGGCAGATCCATGGCATCGGCGATTTCCTGTTCGGTAGGCTCGCGTCCTAATTCCTGAAGCAAGGTACGGGATACCCGGTAGGTTTTGTTGATCACCTCAGACATATGTACCGGAATACGGATGGTTCGTGACTGATCCGCGATAGACCGGGTAATGGCCTGGCGAATCCACCAGGTAGCATAGGTACTGAACTTAAAGCCCTTTGTATAATCAAATTTGTCAACGGCCTTGATAAGTCCCAGATTGCCCTCCTGAATCAAATCCAAAAAAGAAAGGCCGCGTCCGACATAGCGCTTGGCAATGCTGACCACCAACCGCAGATTTGATTCTGCCAGCCGGGTTTTGGCTATTTCATCTCCGTCCATAATCCGCTGTGCCAGATCGATTTCCTCTTCGGCGGTCAGCAGCGGATAATCTCCGATTTCCTTTAAATAAAGCTTGACCGGATCGTCCGACATAACATTAGAAGAAAGATCGTCCAACATTGCGATGTCCGGATCCTGATCGATTTCCAGCAAAAGATCATCGTCCGGTTCCTCCGGATCGTTCATCGTCAGGACAATGATGTTGTTGGCTTCCAAATATTCATAAATATGATCAATCTGATGAACATTCAGGTTTAGTTCCTTCATAAAATTTTGAATGGTTTCCATTTCGATGATGTCTTTATTTTTATGTGCCATAGCCACCAGCTCTTTTAGTTTTTCCTCGAAGTTTTTGATTTGTTCCTCCATAGGATACCCTCCTTTTCCAAAACGCCTTCCTGGTCTGTGTCGAAAATGCAGACTATCATCTATTCTAACACGTCTAGGAAAGAAAAACAATGACTTTTTTGTGGAAAAAACCAGAAATGTGACGATGAAGCATCGTTTTGCGATAGGCCAGCTGTGATTCGGACGCGAGTTTTACAGAAAGTTTATGGAAACGGGCTTGCAGAAAGTGCAGAAAGGGTGTAGACTGATAAAAAAGTAAAAAATAGATGGAGGAAACAAGCATTATGAGTACATGTAACAATGATTGCGGAAGCTGTTCGGAAAATTGCAGCTCCAGACAGCCGTCAAGAGAAGAATTGCTCGAGCCGTTAAATGCCTACAGCAAGGTAAAGCGGGTGATCGGAGTAGTCAGCGGAAAGGGCGGAGTAGGGAAGTCTATGGTGACATCCAGCCTGGCCGTGCTGTTCCAAAAAAAGGGCTATCGAACCGCTATCCTGGACGCAGATGTGACAGGCCCTTCTATCCCGCAGGCGTTTGGCATTCATGAGAAAGCACAGGCGAATGAGCTAGGTATCCTTCCGGCTGTCACCAAAACAGGAATTAAGCTGATGTCAGTCAATTTGCTTTTGGAGTCGGAGGAGACGCCGGTGATCTGGCGCGGGCCGATCATCGCCGGTACAGTAAAGCAGTTTTGGTCTGAGGTAGTATGGGATGAGGTAGACTATATGCTGGTGGACATGCCTCCTGGCACGGGAGACGTTCCGCTGACTGTATTTCAGTCCCTGCCGTTAGATGGAATTGTGATTGTCACCTCTCCGCAGGATTTAGTATCTATGATTGTAAAAAAGGCAGTCAATATGGCAGCGGCCATGGACATTCCGGTGCTGGGGGTCATAGAAAATTACAGCTATATCAAATGTCCGGATTGTGGAAAGGAGATCTCCGTATTCGGAAAGAGCAAGGTAGACGAGATTGCGGTACAATACGGGATTCCAGTATTGGCGCGGATTCCAATTGAAGAAGAGACCGCTGCGGCGATAGATGCCGGGCAGATCGAAGAACTGAAGGCTGATTGGTTAGAAGAAGCTGCCGGAAACCTGGAGTTTATGCTGGAGGATACACCAGGAACCGAGCGTTTTGCATCAGAGAGAGCTTCGGCGCAGACGACAAAGCTTGCCCTTCCGCTAGGTGAGAATCATGAGGTGTTTCAGCATTTCGGTAAAACGGAGCGCTTCCATATCGTAGAGGTAAACGATTCCAGAATCATCAGCCAGTCGGTGCTGGAGGCAAACGGCGTAGGACATGAATCTTTAGCCGGGCTGCTCCAGGAAAACGGCGTAGAAATCCTGATTTGCGGCGGCATCGGAATGGGCGCACAGGAAGCACTTGCCATGGCTGGCATATCTGTAATTCCAGGAGTAGAGGGCAAGGTAGAGTCTGTTCTAATTGATTTCTTTACCGGAAATCTGAAAATAAGCGGCGAGGCAAACTGCGATCACCACGGACACGGAGAAGAAGGCTGCGGCGAAGGACATTGCGGCGAAGGCGGCTGTCAGGAGGAAGGCTGCGGCTGCAGCGGCTGCGGACACTAAAATTGTGCGGAAAGAAGCCTGGCAGAGCCGGGCGTAAAGAAATAGCAGAAGCCCGGCCTTGCCGGGCGTAAATAGGAGATTGTATGGGCAGATATAAAAATGTGATCATTTTGTTTCTGATGATGGTTATGGCAATTTTTATTGCAGGAGTGGTCAGCGGAGTGGCTAACATGGTAGTAGACAACAGCAACCGGGACATTGCGGCCCAAACCAGCATGATATCCCTGCAGATAATGGAGGCTTCAGACGAACGGTTTGTATTGAACATGATCAACAGCTCTCAGTATCGAACGGATTGTCTAAACGGCGACTTTGTCCTGCAGAAAAAGGATGAGAATGGGGATTGGAAAACGATAGAGACGATGCCGCAGACCGTAGAGTCCATCCAATATGACCTGCCGTCCGGTGAAAACCGCTCCTATTGGTTTGCTCCGGTGCAGGAAGCAGGGGGCGCAACCGTTCTTTCCGAAGGGGAATACCGGCTTTGCAAGGATGTCCATCGGATTATGGAAAAGAGCAACGAATTTGAGGATTTGACGATTACGGTAGAGTTTTCGTATCCGCAGGTGCTTTCCGAGCGTATGATTCGGAATAAGCCAATAGAAGAAACCAGACATGCGGCGAAGCTGGCAAGAACCATTTTGCCGGAGCAGGCGGGAATGAAGGATTATTGGAATCCGGATATTACAGAGTCAGATGCCGGGGTGATTACGGCCGCAGGCTTAGAGGCAGATTTGTCCAAGCATTATCAGAAGGTGACGTTTCCAATGGACGATCAGACGGCATGGGTCGTTTGGGTGTGTGAGGAGAACGGAAGCACCTACGGGCCGGTACAAGAAGGAAAATAAGAAAAAAATTGCCTTTTTTCCGATTATACGATATACTGATAGTGTTAGAAGAGATTGTAGCAAATGGAGGTAGGATTTATGTTAGTATCAGCACAAGAGATGCTTACAAAGGCAAAGGCCGGTAAGTATGCAGTAGGACAGTTTAATATCAACAACCTGGAGTGGACGAAGGCAATTCTGTTGACCGCACAGGAACTGAATTCCCCAGTCATTTTAGGTGTATCCGAGGGAGCAGGGAAGTACATGTGCGGCTACAAGACTGTAGTCGGCATGGTAAACGGAATGTTAGAGGAATTAAAGATCACCGTTCCGGTAGCGCTTCATCTGGATCACGGCAGCTATGAGGGGGCAAAGGCTTGTATTGAGGCAGGCTTCTCCTCTGTTATGTTTGACGGCTCTCATTATCCGATTGATGAGAACGTAGAAAAGACCAAAGAACTGGTTGCTATCTGCAAGGAAAAGGGACTTTCTATTGAGGCAGAGGTAGGCGCCATCGGCGGAGAAGAGGACGGCGTAGTAGGAACCGGCGAGTGTGCAGATCCAGACGAGTGTAAGATGATTGCCGATCTGGGCGTAACCATGCTGGCTGCCGGAATCGGTAACATTCATGGAAAATATCCGGAAAACTGGGCAGGACTCTCCTTTGAAACATTGGCTGCTGTTCAGGAAAAGACCGGGACAATGCCGCTTGTTCTGCATGGCGGCACAGGAATTCCAGAGGATATGATTAAAAAGGCTATCTCTCTCGGCGTGGCAAAGATCAACGTCAATACCGAGTGCCAGCTTTCCTTCGCTGCAGCTACCAGGAAGTACATCGAAGAGGGCAAGGATCAGTCCGGGAAGGGCTTTGACCCTAGAAAGCTTCTGGCTCCTGGCTTTGAGGCAATCAAGGCTACCGTAAAGGAAAAGATGGAGCTGTTCGGGTCTGTAGGAAAGGCTTAACACGCAGAAAACGGATGCGCCTTCTTTCAGACAGAGAGGACAAGCGCCGCTGTAGCAGAGGATGTAAGGAAGCAGACTTTTCGGAGGCTGCAGCGGCTGATGATGAAGGCTTATCTGAAACGGGAACAATAAAACAAGGCCAGGCAGGACCATATGGAGGCTTGCCTGGTTTTGTTTCATTTCTGGAGATAAAAATGGAAAAAATTGTGTATTTTAATTGTGGGACAGATTGTTTTCTGTTATAATGGGAGATAAAAGAGAAGAAGGGAAAGTGCGATGAAGCTATATTTGAAAAATATCGGGAAAATAACAGAGGCTGCTGTAGAAATCAGTGGGATTACAGTCATAGCCGGGGAAAACAATACCGGAAAAAGTACGGTAGGCCGGGCGTTGTTTGCCGTATTCAATAGTTTTTATCATATTCAGGAGCAGATTGCGTCTGAGCGGATAAGGAGTGTAGAAAACTGGTTGGATCATAGCCTGTATTTGAATGGTGATCTGTCTACAAGGAATACGCTTAGAATGATTGATACAAATAAGATGGCAGGGCGTATTGTTTCGCACATTGATTCCTATAAAGCGAGAGAGCAAAGCGGAAGGATACGGGAGGAAATTTTGAGCCTATTGTAGCAATTCCAAAAAGAGGAAGGGTTAGAATTTGATAAGAACAGTGTAAGGCGATTTATTTGGATGATCCATTTGTATTAGATAAGCAGAAGGTAATGTGGGAGCTATTTAGGGATAATTATTTTGGGCATCAGGGGCATTTGCAAAGAAAGCTTTTTTTGGGAGAAAAAAAGAAGGGAATTTGGCAGATGAAATTATTGTAAAAAATAAACTGGAGTGTATCTATGATAAAATTTCTTATATATGCAATGGAGAATTGACTTATAGTAAATATGAGAGAGCTGGATATAGGGGGAAAAACAGTAATCAGGTTCTAAATGTGAAAAATTTGTCTACAGGCCTGAAAACATTTGTTATTTTGAAAACCCTGCTGAAAAACGGAAGCATTGAGCAGAATAGCACAGTTATTTTAGATGAACCAGAGATTCATCTGCATCCGGAGTGGCAGCTATTATTTGCAGAGCTGATTGTATTGCTTCAAAAGGAATTCGGTGTGCATGTTCTGTTAAATACACATAGTCCTTATTTTTTACGGGCAATTCAAATATATTCTGCAAAATATGGAATTGCAGACAGTTGCCGTTACTATTTGTCTGAGGAGGTAGAAGGTCAGGCAGAAATTACAGATGTGACAGGTGAGATTGATAAAATTTATGCCAAGCTTTCCCATCCATTACAAAGGCTGGAGGATGAGAGGTGGCAAATGAAACAAATCCAGATCCGGAGTTAAAACAGAAGCACGAGGTACAGCCCTCTCTCTCCTTTGACCAGTTTGCCAAAATGGTAGGGGGATATGCAGAGAGGAATATATTTGTTTTGGAGTGAGCTTGTTCCAAAAGTATTGCTTTAAAAGTACATACGTTTACGAAGCAGGAATTTGAAGCTTATTTGTCGAAACTGCAATGATGAGCAGAATTTATAACAGGATCATCCTTCAAAAAGGAAACACTATGTAAGGAATTGTTTTATTACATAGTGTTTCCTCAAAAGGGAAAAGCTTTTTTGCGGTTATCCAAGCTTTGTCCCGCAATTCGGGCAGAAATTCGCTCCGCCTGTCTTGGTTCCGCAGTTCGGGCAGAAATTTGCTTTGCCAGAGGTATTTGCTCCTCCTGGGTTTCCGCCGATTCCCTGGCTGCCGTTCATAGTTTGCATCATTTCTTTTGCCATATTCATTCCCATCATCATCCCGGCCATGTCGGCAGCGGCGCCGCCGCCCTGTACCTTGCCAGAGGAGATGCCGTCAGCCATAGAAACCTGCTGATAGCGTCCTACATCGCCGATCATGCTATGGGAGGCGTTCTTATTGATCATTGCCTGTACTTCATCTGGATAAGTAAAGCTGATGATATGAAAGCCGGTGATCGTCATACCGGTGGAATGGATTTCCATATCCAGATCTTCTTTGATTCCTCTGGCGATATCGGAGGCATTTGCCTGGAGGTTAAACATATCCTTGCCTTCCCTGCTGATCCATTTCATCAAAAGCTGATCCAATACAGCAGAAATGCGAAGCTTGACATCCTCTACCAGATAGGTTTCCTTTACTCCGGCGATCTGGTCGATCAAAGCGACGTAGTCGTTGACCTTAAAGGTAAAGGTACCGTTTGAGCGGATCGGCATTCCGCCAGGCATCCCGGCGGCCGGAACATTGATGGCGTTTTTCGTACCCCATTTTACCTGAAATTCCTTGGTATTGACAAACAGAACTTCTGCCCGCATACCGGAGTTAAAGCCAAATTTAAAGCCCTTGAGGGTGGAGAGGAAGGGGATGATCTGAGATTCAATATCATAGTCTCCGTCATCCTGAAAAATACCCTCGATTTTACCGTTAAAAAGGAAAATGGCATCCTGCCCTGGGCGGATAATCAGCTTGCTTCCTTTTTTGATTTCTTCGTTGCTCCATTTCCAAAAAATACAGTCGTCGCGGAATTCTTCCCATTCTACGACGTTGGCGAATTGTTTTCCGAATAATCCCATAAATGATATCCTTTCTCTTGTTTTCTAAAAGCTTCCGCGGCTAGTGCTGTGAGAGTGTCCGCCGCTGCTGGTTCCGCCACCGCTGCTGTGTCCGCCGCCACCGCCGCTGTCAGAGCTGGACGGACGCTTCGTCCGTGTCGTGGTAGTGCGGATATAATCATCCTGTTGTGCTAACATATTGGAGTTGGCACGATTTAGGTAGGTTTGGCTGCCTACAGTCATATGTCCCTTGGAATGATAGGCCATGGAACCGACGACGGCCGCCGCCACTGCCAGAGAGACGAAAAGCTGCACGATGGGAGACAGAAGCAGAGAATCCGGATTTAGGCTTCCCCTAAGGCGCATACATTTGGCAGCCAATTCCGTAAACAGACAGAAGGCATCGTAATAACGTCCGGCAGAAAGCATCGGAGTAATGTTTTCCCGGATATAATCGCTGCGGGACTGACGTACTCTGGTTTCTGCCAGTCCATAGCCTTCGATACATACTTCTCTTGTTCCCATATCGACGATAATCATTACAGTATCGCCGAACTTCTGGTTATAGCCAAATCCCAGTTCATCGTACATATTTTCCAGATAGACTTCACAATCTATCCCTGTGCTGCCATCCGTTGTGACGATCACCAGGTCAGCTTTGCCTTTTTTTCCATACCGGGCGCATAATTCCTCCAGCCTTTGTTCCTCCTCATGCGTCAGAAGGTTGGCGTCGTCGTAGACCTTTGGAAGCTGGATGGGCGCGTCAGAGGCAGCAGAGGCTTTGATTGCCGTCCTTCTGCCAGCTGAAATGAGGCCAACCAGGCAAAACGAAACAAAAAGCAGGAGCCAAAGTAGAGAAATGGCACAATGCTTTCTTCTCATAGAAAAACACCTCCCATCAGGAGGGTGACAAGCTGCATGGCGGCAAAGAGGCCTCCGCTGATACCGGCGAACCAGGCTGCAATTTTCCCTTTGGAAAGCGGCGGCGTACCGACAATTTTCCCGGTCTGTCCATTCATAGCAAAGATATGCTCGGACTGCTTGTAATCGTAGCAGACCATCCAGACAGGAAGCAGAGTATAATGCGCCTTCTGGCAAGCAGGATCGGTTCGTTTTGTATTGTAGGTGACACTGGAATAACCGCTAATCGAGTCTCGCAGCTGTTGATCCATATAGGCGGCAGCCCTCCGTCTGGCCCGGTCAAATACCTCTTCGGCAGAATAACTGTTGCGCTCTGCTAAAAAGCCTGCCAGATAAGGAAGGGAAAAGGGTATAAGATCCTGATAGTGATAAGGCTCTAGCTTATCCATCATGGCGTCATTCATCTTTTCTGAGGCATCCGCAGGAATCTTTTCATACTGAATCCGCATCCGGCGGTACACATGATAATAGCTGGTTTCGGTATATATGTAGTCTCCTCTGGTGTAGGTGCGGACTCTGGTAGCAGTTGCATCTGCTTCTGCAATTCCGCCGACATCGTACAGCCAGAAGGGTACATAAATTCCGGTAATGTTTTTCACTCGGTTAGCTGTCATAAAGCCCTTTGGAGTAAGCATGCCGTTTTTGCACCATTTTTTAAAGGCAGCCATAGCTTCCTCTTTGCTGATGGAGAAAGGAAGGACAAAGACAGGAGCATCGGTTCCGCTTAAACGGTCGGCTAAGACGACTCCTGCCCCGCAGAAGCTGCAGGTGGTAGCGGCGGTTTCCCGATCTGTCAATAAAACGGCTCCGCAGTTTTGGCAGTGGTATTCCTGTAGATCATTCTGAAGCTTTGAAGCGTATTCCCCAAAGGAGGCTTCCGGTTCATGGGATGTCGTTTGATAGTCCTCTGCCCGCATCTGGTGGCCGCAGCTTTCACAGGACAGCATTCCATGAACACTGTCCCATGCCATGTCTGCGCCGCAACGAGGACATTTATAATGTATTACCATAGTGGGTTCTATTTCCCAAGACTGGCTTTTAAGGCAGCCAGCTCATCTTCTACGGTAGAGGATGCAGCATATTTTGCCTCCAAATCCTTCAGGTCAGAGGATGGAGTCCGGTTCAGCTCTGCCATAGCATTGGCTTTATCCAGAGCCTGGTTTGCTTTTTCCTCCATACGTTCAAAGGCAGAGATAGAACGGTTGGCATCCGATACGGAGGAGCCAAGGTTATTGATCCGCTCTTGTGTCTTGGCAACGGCCAGCTTTCCCTTGATCATCTGCTTGCGGGACTCCAGCTCGCCGATATCTGCTACCAGCTTATCGTGCATTTCACGCATATGGGCAGCGTTGGCAGCAGCGAGATCGTATGCCTGCTGTAAGCCCTCCAGCTTGCCGGAAAGCGCTACCTTCTGTTCTAAAAAGCGTTTGGCATCTGCTTCGTTGTTGGCTTCTAAGGCCTTTACTGCAAAGGTCTGCATTTTGTCGATTTCAGTCTGACATTCATCCAGAGCGCGCTTTGCACGCTGTTCTTCTGCCATAATGGTGGCAGTTTCGGACTTTACCTTTCCCAGATCACTGTTTAAATTCCGCAGGCACTGGTCGATCATTTTTTCCGGATCCTCTGCCTTGTCTAAAAGCGCATTGATGTTGCTGGACATAATGTCCTTAAATCTTGTTAAAATTCCCATACGTGATCCTCCATTCTGGTCGTTTCATGTGTATGAAGCCATGCAAGATTTTATGCGGCTTCGGTAGTATAGATTTGCTCTTACATACTACATAGTGTAACACTAATAAGAGAATACTTCAAGTTAAAATGTTGTTAGAATTTCGTCCTGATAGAAGGGAATACAGAAAAGAAGATTGTAAAAAGAAAGGGAATCGCTTATAATGGATGTTGCAGAGGGCATGAAAGAAAGGAATTAGAAAAGATGTGGGTTGCAGATAACTGGAAGGATTATGAAGTAGTAGATTGTTCAAACGGAGAAAAACTGGAGCGTTGGGGGGAGTATCACCTGATCCGTCCTGATCCGCAGGTGATTTGGAGGACAGAGCGTACCAGACGGGAATGGAGCCGGCCAAACGGTCATTATCATCGAAGCAGCCGGGGCGGCGGCGAATGGGAGTTTTTTCAGTTGCCGGAGCAGTGGCAAATCAGATATGGAGAATTGGTGTTCTGGCTAAAGCCCTTTAGCTTTAAGCATACCGGGCTGTTTCCAGAGCAGGCAGTCAACTGGGATTGGTGTTCGGAAAAAATCCGTCAGGCAGGGCATCCGGTAAAGGTATTGAATTTGTTCGCTTATACCGGAGGTGCGACCCTGGCGGCGGCGAAGGCCGGAGCAGCCGTGACACATGTGGATGCGTCGAAGGGCATGGTGTCCTGGGCAAAGGAGAATGCAAAGAGTTCCGGGCTGGAGCAGGCACCTATCCGGTATTTGGTAGATGATTGTGTAAAGTTTGTCGAACGGGAAATCCGCCGCGGCAACCATTATGATGCGATTATTATGGATCCCCCTTCGTATGGCCGTGGTCCAAAAGGAGAAATCTGGAAAATAGAAGATGCGATTTATTCGTTTGTAGAATTGTGCAGCCAGTTGCTGACGGAGAAACCATTATTTTTTCTAATCAACAGCTATACGACCGGACTGCAGCCTGCCGTGCTTTCCTATTTATTATCCACCCTGGTAGGGAAACGCTTTGGCGGAAAAGTAACTGCAGGGGAGATAGGGCTTCCGGTGAGAGAGAGCGGGCTGGTGTTGCCGTGTGGGGCATCGGGACGATGGGAAGGGGAAAGAAATGATAGACAAACAAAAATTTAACAGGGATCTGATTCGGATTGCGCTTCCAATCGCCTTACAGAGCCTGATGCTTGCCTCCGTAGCGGCTGCAGATGCCCTGATGCTAGGAAGCGTGGCGCAGGATGAAATGACGGCGGTTTCCCTGGCAACACAGATACAGTTCGTCCAAAATATGTTCCTGGGGGCAGTGACAGGGGCAGGCGCCATTTTGGGAGCGCAGTATTGGGGGAAGCGAGATAAGCATACGTTAGAAGATATTTTTAATATGATGCTTCGATATTGCGGTATAATATCCGTGCTGTTCTTTTTGGCCTGTGAACTGTTTCCAGAGCAGCTGATGCATATTTTTACAAACGATGCTTCCCTGGCTGCGATTGGGAGCGCCTATCTGCGGATTGCGGGCTGGTCTTATTTGTTTACCGGGGTGTCACAGTGTTATCTGACAACGATGAAGGTGACAGATCATGTAAGACCCGGAGCGCTTATCAGTTCTGCCGCAGTGTTACTGAATATCGTTTTGAACGGGATTTTGATTTTTGGGTTTCTGGGTATGCCAGGGCTGCAGGCCAGAGGCGCGGCGCTGGCTACAACGATATCCCGTATGATAGAACTGGCGCTTTGTATGCTGCTTTCAGCCAGGAATTCCTTCCTGCGCCCGGTGATAAGCCGGTTTTGGAAGCTGTCAGGGCAGCTAAAGGCAGATTTTGCCAAGCAATGTCTGCCCCTTTTAGGAGGCTCCCTTTGCTGGGGGATTGGATTTACTTCTTATACCGCTATTATGGGACATATGGGGACGGATGCAGCCGCGGCAAACTCCATCTCTGCAGTAGTCCGTGACCTGATTTGCTGTATGTGCAACGGGATTGGCAGTGCAGCCGGAATTATGGTCGGGAATGAGCTTGGAGCAGGACGCCTGGAAATCGGAAAGGCTTATGGAATTCGTTTAAAGAACCTTTCGTATTTTATTGGTTTTCTCTCAACAGCTCTTGTACTTGCCCTAATGCCTGCCGTGCTGCAGATGGTGACACTGACCGATCAGGCGCGGAACTATTTGATCGGGATGATGGTCATTATGGCCATCTACATGATCGGGCGTTGTGTGAATACCGTAACAATCAATGGGGTTTTGGACGGCGGCGGGGATACGCTGTTTGATATGTACAGCTTGATTGTATGTATGTGGCTGATCGCGATACCGCTTGCCCTGGCAGGAGCCTTTGTCTTTCACTGGTCGCCGCTTGCCGTCTACGCCTGTACCTGTCTGGACGAAGTCGGAAAGATTCCATGGGTGATGATTCGCTTTCGGAAATACAAATGGGTAAAGGATTTGACACGGGCGGAAATGGGATGAGCGGCTGTATAATTTATAGAGAGGGAAAATTAGAAAAAACAGGAGAAAAAGGGGTGGCAAAATGCGTTGTCAGAATTGCGGGGCAGAACTGAAAAAAACGGATGCTGCCTGCCCGTATTGCGGTGCGATGAACGCGGAGGGAGCCGAACGAAAGTTTATGGGGCGGCTTTATCGGTTAAAGGGTGATCTGCAAAAGAGCGGACGCCTGCCTGCAGAAACGATGAAAAGGACAGCAGGAAGTTCTTTTTGGTGGGTGGCGGCGGTTATGCTTGGTATTACCATAGTGATAACTGCCTGGAATGTGGTGCATTGGAAGCTGGAGGAATGGCAGGAGCGGCGATATGAAGAGGAGCTGCAGCAGCGTTTCAACTGGCAGGATATTCATTTTGAAGAGATGGACAAACGGTATGAAGCAGGCGATTTACCAGGAGTGCTGGAATACTTAAAAACCGCGGAGGATGGGGAAGAGATTGCATTTTATCAGGTGCAGAGCTGGGAGCATGAGGCGCTGTTAGAGGCAATGCAGATTTGTGAAAGACTTCAGAAGGCATTAAAAGATTATCAGAACGATCCGAAGGGCTATCAGTATGACATGGAACGCGCCGTAATCGAAGCCTTTGAGCTGGGCATCTATCAGACGGAGGAACGCTTGGAACGGGCAGCAGATAAAAAGGAACGAAGCAGACTTATAGTATGTATAAAAGAGGCAAAGGATTTTTTGATAAAGCATTTTTCCATCAGCGAGGCGGAGCTGGAGCAAAAGGCGGTTTCATTGGAGGAGGATGGATTTTTAAGCTATTCCAGGCTGCGGGAGTTTGCAGAGGAGCTGGTAAGCGCTGGTGGAGAGAGGCCCTGATACCACAGAAAGAAAATGAAGATCAAAAGGGGGCAAGGAAGGATGGTCTGTAAGCATTGCGGCAATCAGTTATCGTTAGAGGATGAGGTCTGTCCCTTTTGCGGAATGGAAAATGAGGCGGCAAAAAAACACATCGAGGAAATGCGCCATTTCTCCGGTCAGTTTCATCAGGTAAAAAAGGAAGCGATAGAGGAAACCGGAAAAATAAAAAGCTATATGCCGTGGCTTGTGCTGATCGGGGTATTAGCGGCTGCTAACGTGCTGGTGCTGACGCTGTTAGAGAATGTATATTGGGTTGAGGATCGGATAGAGAAGCTTGAGGTGCAGCTTCGGGAGGATTCTTATTATGACAGATTATGCGAACTGGAAGCCAAAAAGGATTATGTTGCATTGGGCTTTTGTTATGTGGGAGAGAATTTCTACCATAGTAAACGCCTGAGGGAATTTGCAGCAGTGGCAGATGCAGGGGAAACCTATGGGAAGCTGGTAGAGTCGTTAGGAGTGATAGCGGCTTATCAACAGGGTCTGGCAGGGGAGGAAGATCTGGATGAGAAAATGCGTTCGTTCGGAGATACTCTGCAACGGCTTTATGAAGTGACAGATGGGGAATATTACTCATATATCACGCGCTATAGCGGCGAGAAGCATGAAGAGACGCTTTCGGACATCCGAGAGGAGACAGAGGCACTGCTGACGGTCATATGCGGCTGCTCGGAGGAGGAACTGGAGCAGATGCGGACGATGAAGGCTTCGGAGCTGTCTGCCTTGATACAGGGAAAAATAAGAAGGGAACGGATACGATGAATACACAAGGTCAGACAAAAAAGAAGAAGGGAATCCCAGTCAAATGGTTGCTGATGGCTGCGGCCTTCCTGCTATTTGCCGTCTTTGTCAGAAATCTGGAGGTGCTTTTTCATGAAATCGGGGGCTATCAGTATCAAAGAGAGCTTTCCTCCTTTGAGTACAGCCTGAGGGAAGGAAATTACAGCACGATTTGGCGTGAGGTAAGAAGGCAGCAGGCGTTGGGAATAGAAACGATGTTGGATCGGGGAGAGTTCGATGCTCTGACGGAGTATTATGAGGCATCGCTTTGGTGCTATGTATTAGAGACGCAGCAATCAAACCGACAGGTGCAGGCAGCTTCCGAACATCAGCAAAAAGACCTGGAGGAATGGAGAGAATGCCGGGAGCAGGCAAGGCAGAAGCTTTCCTCGTATCGCTTTCGGAAGGCGGCAGGACGGATTGGGCAGATTTATCCCAGCCATGGAGATTGATAGCAGGGCGGACGCTTCTATAGTGATTCGCCGGAGCGTGAGGTAAGAAAAGAAAGGAAGGATCGGAAAAGTGAAAGCTAGCAAAAAGATAGAACATGTAGCAACTACAGAAGCCAGGATTACAAAGAATAGAACTGCCAAAGGCGCAGAAAAAAAGAGGCTGACCAGAGGGGAATTATTAAAGGAGGCCTTTAGCTATGTCGTTCTGACTATCGTCGCAGTATTGGCTGTCATGGTATTAAAGCAAAAGGTAATCGTAAACGCCCAGGTGCCGTCAGGCTCAATGGAAAGCACAGTGATGACCGGGGATCGGATTATCATTAACCGCCTGGCGTATCAGTTTGACGAGCCGAAGCGAGGGGATATTATCCTGTTTCTGTACCCGGATAACGAGGAAGAGGATTATTTAAAGCGTATTATCGGGCTTCCGGGGGAGACGTTAGAGATCCGGAACGGAAAGGTTTATCTAAACGGCAGCAGCGAGCCTTTGGAAGAGCCGTATCTGAAAGAAGATCCGTCGGGTAATTTCGGCCCGTATCAGATTCTGGAAGGATATTATTTTGTAATGGGCGATAATCGGATGGATTCCTGGGATTCCCGGTTCTGGGAGCAGACGTGCGTCAAACGAGAAAAGATTGCCGGGAAAGCGATATTCCGCTACTTCCCGAATCCAGGGAGTCTGTATTGAGAATATTGGATAAATTGCATAAAAATAAAACAAATTTTTGTGAAAAATTTTACGTGGCAAAGCAGGAAGAAAATGAAAAAAGGCTTGCAATGCCCGGAAAATGCGTGTATAATGAACGTTGCTGTGACATTGATAGCGATGAAGCGTGAGGTTGCTGCCCCTCAAAGCGGGCGGGTTTTCCGTGGAGCGAATGTCAAGAGGCCGAAACGGCCTGCAAACCTGGCGACAAGTCACTGTACAAATATATCGGAGGTTTCTGCACGGGCAAGGATATGCTGCGGGCAGAAAGAGTGTGGAACCGGAAAGCGGAGAGGATGTTAGCAGGAAGGAAACACACGGGTAAGTGTACAGTCACCGCTTGTCGTACTGATAAGATGGTAGGCGCCCCAAAAGAGGAGAGCGTTTGCCGAAAGTGCGAATAAGGAGGCGACTTTTTTTATGGCAAGTCAAGTAATGAGAATCACCCTGAAGGCATACGATCATCAGCTGATCGACCAATCTGCCGCAAAAATCATCGACACTGTAAAGAAAACGGGATCTAAGGTGAGCGGACCTGTGCCGCTGCCGACCAAGAAGGAAGTAGTTACCATCCTTCGTGCGGTTCACAAGTACAAGGATTCCAGAGAGCAGTTCGAGCAGAGAACCCACAAGAGGCTGATTGATATTTTAGGGCCGTCTCAGAAAACCGTAGACGCTCTGTCCAGGTTGGAGATGCCTGCCGGCGTTTACATCGACATCAAGATGAAGGCAAAATAAGACAGGAAGCAAAAAGCAGGAAAGTGAAATCCTTACGGTTTAATATAGAGACCAGGCTCCGGTGACGGTTATGAAAGAATACAGTTTATAAAAGACTGTATTTCCGCAAACATATTGGATACCGATATGGTAGCCGCCAGGTCGGACGAAGCACTCGGTATAAGCCATCTAGGATGAGCGTATTTTTTACGCTCCGCTGTAGATTAACAGGAGGTGCAAAAGCAATGAAGAAAGCAATGCTGACAACCAAAGTGGGAATGACCCAGATCTTTGGGGATGACGGAGTTCTGATTCCGGTTACGGTACTGGAAGCAGGCCCGGTTGTCGTTACACAGGTCAAGACTGTGGAGAACGACGGTTACAGTGCTGTTCAGGTAGGATTTGGCGATATCCGCGAAACCCTGGTGAACAAGCCGTTAAAGGGACATTTTGCAAAAGCAGGTGTGCCGGTAAAGAGATATTTGAAGGAGTTCAAGCTGGAAAACGCTGAGGAGTATGCAGTAGGACAGGAAATCAAGGCTGATATCTTTGCAGCCGGAGATAAGATTGATGCGACTGCTACTTCCAAGGGAAAAGGATTCCAGGGCGCTATTAAGAGACATGGCTTATCCAGAGGACCTATGGCTCATGGTTCCAAGTATCACAGACATGCCGGTTCCAACGGTGCCTGCTCCGATCCGAGCAAGGTATTTAAGGGAAAGAAGATGGCAGGTCATATGGGAAGCGTCAGAGTAACCGTTCAGAATTTAGAGGTAGTACGGGTAGACGCAGACAAGAACCTGATTTTGGTAAAGGGTGCCGTTCCGGGACCAAGGAAAGCTATGGTCATGCTGAAAGAGTCAGTGAAAACCGCAAAATAATATCGCCTGATCGGAAAGGAGGAACATTCTAATGGCAAATGTAGCTGTTTATAATATGGAAGGGAAAGAAGTCGGCACTATCGAGTTAAACGACGCCGTATTCGGAACCGAGATAAACGACCATTTAGTACACATGGCAGTTGTCCAGCAGCTGGCGAATAAACGTCAGGGGACACAGAGCGCACGGACACGTTCCGAAGTAAGGGGCGGCGGAAAGAAGCCGTGGAGACAGAAGGGAACCGGCCATGCCAGACAGGGTTCTACCAGGGCTCCACAGTGGACAGGCGGCGGAGTCGTATTCGCACCGAAGCCAAGAAGCTATTCCTTTAAGATGAACCGGAAGGAAAAAGCTGCTGCTATCTGCTCTGCTTTGACCAGCCGTGTGGCAGAAAATAAAATCGTTGTATTGGATAACCTCGATTTTAGTGAGATCAAAACCAAGAATATGGTGAAGGTATTAGAAAACTTAAAAGTGAAAAAAGCATTAGTCGTGATGGGAGAGAAGAATGAAAAGGTTCAGCTTTCCGCACGGAACATCGAGGGAGTAAGGACTGCCTTGACCAACACCATCAACGTATATGACATCCTGAAGTATGATACTTTGGTTATCACCAAGGATGCCGCACAGAAGCTTGAGGAGGTGTACGCATAATGGCAGATATTAAGTATTATGACGTGATTTTAAAGCCAATCATCACCGAAAAAAGTATGAATGTCATGAGCGAAAAGAAATATATGTTTTCCGTTCATCCAGATGCTACCAAGGGTCAGATTAAGGAAGCCGTAGAAAAGATGTTTTCCGGAGCAAAGGTAGCAAAGGTCAATACCATGAATGTTCATGGAAAGAACCGCAGGAGAGGCAATGACGTCGGAAAGACAGCAAAGGGAAAGAAAGCCATCGTGCAGTTGACCGAGGACAGCGCTGACATTGAGATTTTCCAGGGCCTGTAAATAGACCAGTCTGGCAAAGCAGAAAATTTGACAGAGCAGAGATGGAATAGAAATAAGGTTCGCAGCCGATAAGATGCGATTTGTACGGAAAAGTTTTTTCGGGCCGAAAGGAAACACCAGGCAGCGTTGTGAGTGCTTAAAACGGGAAAGAACCGCCGTACAGATAAAAATGAA
Organism: uncultured Lachnospiraceae bacterium; assembly: GCA_949155905.1. GTDB lineage: Bacteria > Bacillota > Clostridia > Lachnospirales > Lachnospiraceae > MGBC131033. Next base: position 90,328 of record CASCWU010000002.1, on the reverse strand, counting down.
AGGAGTGCAACAAACGTGGGAATCAAAAAGTATAACCCATATACACCTTCCAGAAGAAACATGACGGGCTCTGATTTTTCGGAGATTACCAAGACAACTCCGGAAAAGTCCTTAGTGGTTTCTTTAAATAAAAGAGCAGGCCGCAACAACCAGGGTAAGATTACCGTAAGACACCAGGGAGGCGGCTCCAGAAGAAAATACAGAATCATTGATTTCAAGAGAAGAAAAGACGATGTTCCGGCAAATGTAGTAGCGATTGAATACGATCCGAACCGGACAGCCAACATTGCCCTGATTTGCTATGCAGATGGGGAAAAGGCTTATATCCTGGCGCCGAACGGACTTCAGGTTGGCCACAAGGTCATGAATGGCCCGAACGCCGAGGTAAGAATCGGAAACTGCCTGCCATTATCCGCCATTCCGGTTGGTACGCAGATTCATAACGTAGAGCTGTATCCTGGCAAGGGCGGACAGTTTGTCCGTGCAGCAGGAAATGCCGCACAGCTGATGGCAAAGGAAGGCAAGTATGCCACTTTGAGAATGCCGTCCGGCGAAATGAGAATGGTGCCGATTGACTGCCGTGCTACCGTTGGTCAGGTTGGGAATATCGACCATGAGTTGATCAACATCGGTAAAGCAGGACGTAAGCGCCATATGGGTATCCGCCCGACAGTACGTGGTTCCGTCATGAACCCGAACGACCATCCGCACGGTGGTGGTGAAGGGAAGACTGGTATTGGACGTCCAGGCCCAGTTACTCCTTGGGGTAAGCCAGCGCTTGGTTTAAAGACCAGGAAGAAGAACAAGCAGTCCAACAAGATGATTGTAAGGACGAGAGACGGAAAGAGCGTTGTTAAATAATAAAGGAGGAAAAAACCCATGGCAAGATCACTGAAAAAGGGACCGTTTGCGGATGATCATTTACTGAAAAAGATTGATGCGTTGAACGCATCCGGAGATAAGAGCGTTATCAAAACCTGGTCACGCCGTTCTACCATTTTCCCAAGCTTCGTCGGACATACGATAGCTGTCCATGACGGAAGGAAGCATGTTCCGGTTTATATCACAGAGGATATGGTTGGACACAAGCTGGGCGAGTTTGTAGCAACCAGAACCTACAGAGGTCATGGTAAGGACGAAAAGAAGACACGTCGTTAGGGCGTAGATTGAAAGGAGGTAACATCCATGGCAAAAGGACATAGATCCCAGATTAAGAGAGAGAGGAACGAGAACCAAAGGGATACCAGGCCGTCCGCGAAGTTATCTTATGCACGGGTATCCGTCCAGAAGGCTTGCTTCGTACTTGACGCAATCCGTGGCAAGGATGTGGAAACAGCACTTGGTATTTTAGCATACAACCCTAGATATGCTTCTACCCTGATAGAGAAGTTATTGAAGTCAGCGATTGCAAATGCGGAGAATAACAATGGTATGAACCCGGAACGGCTTTATATCGAAGAATGCTATGCCAACAAGGGGCCTACTATGAAGAGAATTCAGCCAAGGGCGCGCGGAAGCGCTTACCGGATTGAAAAGAGAATGAGCCACATTACAATCGTGCTGAATGAAAGATAATCGGAAAGGAGCAAGGACAAATGGGACAGAAAGTTAATCCTCATGGTTTAAGAGTCGGCATTATCAATGACTGGGATTCCAAATGGTATGCAGAAGCTGAATTTGCTGACAATCTGGTGGAAGATTATAATATCAGAACCTATCTGAAGAAAAAGCTGTACAGTGCAGGTGTGGCTAAGATCGAGATGGAGCGTGCATCTGACCGTTTGAAGGTTATTATTTATACAGCCAAGCCGGGTCTGGTGATCGGCAAGGGCGGATCAGAGATTGAGAAGTTAAAAGAAGAGGTTCAGAAGCTGACGGCAAAGAAGCTGATGATCGATATCAAGGAGATCAAGAGGCCGGATAATAACGCACAGCTGGTAGCAGAAAACATTGCAGGTCAGCTTGAAAACCGTATTTCCTTCCGTCGTGCAATGAAATCCTGCATGTCCAGGACAATGAAATCCGGTGCAAAGGGTATCAAAACTTCTGTATCCGGTCGTCTGGGTGGCGCTGATATGGCTCGTACTGAGTTCTACAGCGAGGGGACTATCCCGCTTCAGACACTTCGTGCGAACATCGACTATGGATTTGCAGAGGCCGATACCACCTATGGAAAGGTCGGCGTAAAGGTATGGATTTATCAGGGTGAGGTACTTCCTGTGAAAGCCAACAAAAAGGAAGGGAGCGATAAATAATGTTAATGCCTAAGAGGGTAAAACATCGTAAGCAGTTTCGTGGCTCCATGAAGGGAAAGGCTACCAGAGGCAATACGATTACGTATGGCGAATATGGTATCGTAGCAGTAGAACCGGCATGGATTAAGTCCAATCAAATAGAAGCAGCCCGTATCGCTATGACTCGTTATATCAAGCGTGGCGGTAAGGTTTGGATTAAGATATTCCCGGATAAGCCAGTTACCACCAAGCCGGCAGAAACTCGTATGGGTTCCGGAAAGGGTACATTGGAATATTGGGTAGCGGTTGTAAAGCCGGGGCGCGTTATGTTCGAGATTTCCGGTGTAGCAGAAGAGGTTGCAAAGGAGGCTCTCCGTCTTGCGACTCACAAGCTGCCGGTAAAATGCAAGATCGTTTCTCGCGCAGACTTAGAAGGAGGTGCGGGCAGTGAAGAAGAATAAGTATATGGAAGACCTGAAAAAGAAATCAACTGTGGAACTGAACGAAGAATTAGTAGCTGCTAAAAAGGAACTTTTTAATCTGAGGTTCCAGAACGCAACAAATCAGTTGGATAATACAAGCCGGATTAAGGAAGTCAGAAAGGATATCGCAAGAATCCAGACGGTGATTTCCGAACAGGCCAGAGCAGCACGGGCTTAGGCGAAGCAAATTCATAAAGTTCAGGAAAGGAGACCGTAGACATGGCGGAAAGAAACCTTAGAAAGACTCGGACGGGCAGGGTAGTCAGCGATAAGATGGATAAGACCATCGTAGTAGCTGTGGTAGATAATGTAAAGCATCCATTGTATGGAAAGATTATAAAGAGAACCTATAAGCTGAAGGCTCATGACGAGAACAACGAGTGTCATACCGGTGACAGAGTTCGTGTGATGGAAACCAGGCCGTTGTCCAAGGACAAAAGATGGAGACTGGTGGAAATCATTGAGAAGGCACGCTAAGAATAGCATGATGGGAATCGTATGTTATAAAAAATAGCGGGCAAAAGACAGCAATGCAATATAAGCGGCGCGCAGGATAGGCCAGAAGGCGGCGCAAAATCAAGCGAAATCGCCGGGAAAACAACAGGATGCTGTGGCAGAATGCTGCGGCAGGGTGCTGTAGAAACGGCAGAATGGAGGTTAGTCATGATACAGCAGGAATCAAGATTAAAGGTTGCTGACAATACAGGAGCAAAGGAATTGCTTTGCATTCGTGTAATGGGCGGTTCAACCAGAAGATATGCAGCTATCGGAGATGTGATTGTTGCCAGCGTTAAAGATGCAACACCAGGCGGTGTTGTAAAAAAGGGTGATGTTGTAAAGGCCGTGGTGGTACGTACCGTAAAGGGCGCACGCCGGAAGGACGGTTCTTATATCCGCTTTGACGAAAATGCAGCCGTGATCATCCGTGAGGATAAGAATCCGAGGGGAACCCGTATTTTTGGGCCAGTAGCAAGAGAGCTTCGTGAAAAGCAGTTCATGAAGATTGTTTCTTTGGCTCCGGAAGTATTATAAGGAGGTGCTAAAAGTGGCAACCAGCAAGATTAAAAAGGGTGATACCGTAAGGGTGATCACCGGTAAAGATAAAGGAAAAGAAGGCAAGGTTCTTTCTGTAAAGGATGGCAGGGTACTGGTAGAGGGCGTCAATACTGTGACAAAGCACAGCAAGGCTTCCCAGACCAACCCTAAGGGCGGTATCGTCCATCAGGAAGCTCCGGTTGACGTATCCAATGTCATGTATGTCCATAAGGGCAAGCCAACCAGAATCGGTTTTAAGACAGAGGACGGCAAGAAAAAGGTACGTGTTGCAAAATCTACCGGAGAGGTAATCGACTGATTAGGAGAGGAGGTCAGGAAACGTGAGTAGCAGAATGAGAGAAATTTATAGCAAGGAAATCGCTCCGGCTATGCAGAAGAAGTTCGGTTATAAGAACATCATGCAGATTCCTAAGCTGGAGAAGATTGTAGTAAATATGGGCGTCGGCGAAGCGAAAGAAAACTCCAAGATTTTGGAAGCCGCTGCCAGAGATATGGAAATTATCACAGGTCAGAAGCCGGTTTTAACAAAGGCAAAGAAGTCTGTCGCTAACTTCAAGATCAGAGAGGGCATGGCTATCGGCTGTAAGGTAACGCTGCGCGGCGACAAGATGTACGAATTTGCAGATCGCTTAATTAACCTGGCATTGCCTCGTGTGCGTGACTTCCGTGGCGTCAACGCCAATGCGTTCGACGGCAGAGGAAACTACGCGCTGGGTATCCGCGAGCAGCTTATCTTCCCGGAGATCGAGTACGACAAGATCGATAAGGTACGCGGTATGGACGTTATCTTCGTCACCACCGCCAACACCGACGAAGAAGCACGCGAGTTATTGACATTATTCGGAATGCCGTTTAGTAAATAATTTAAACTCAAATAGGAGGTCAATTCTTATGGCGAAAACAGCAATGAAGCTGAAACAGCAGCGTCCGGCGAAGTTTTCCACCAGAGCCTACAACCGCTGCAGGATCTGTGGTCGTCCACACGCTTATCTGAGAAAATACGGAATCTGCAGGATCTGCTTCCGTGAGTTGGCATATAAGGGACAGATTCCAGGCGTAAAGAAAGCAAGCTGGTGATTGAAGAAGGAGGAAGCGAATTATGTTTAGTGATCCGATTGCAGATATGCTTACAAGAATCCGTAATGCAAATACCGCAAAGCACGATACCGTTGATGTGCCTGCTTCCAAGATGAAGATTTCCATTGCTGAAATTCTTCTCAAGGAAGGCTATATTAAAAAATATGAGATCGAAGAGGTAAATGGCTTTAAGAGCATCCATATTACTCTAAAATACGGCAGAGATAAAAACGAAAAGGTTATTTCCGGCCTCAAGAGGATCTCCAAGCCAGGTCTTCGGGTATATGCGAACTGCGAGGAGCTGCCTAAGGTATTAGGCGGCCTGGGTGTAGCGATCATTTCCACGAACAAGGGTGTTATTACAGACAAGGAAGCAAGAAAATTGAACGTAGGCGGCGAAGTGCTGGCTTTCGTTTGGTAAAAGCAAATTTTGCGGAACTAAGCCCATCAAAGATGGGCTCGATCAGCAGTGGACCAGACAAGACACAGAGCGATTTACAGACGCGCTTGCTTTGCGGCTGGAAATCGATCTTAGGAAAGGTGTCTTGGAAGGGGAACTGCGGGACTAAAATAGGAGGTGCGGGCATGTCACGTATTGGAAAAATGCCTATCGCGATACCAGCGGGTGTCACCGTGGATATCGCAGAAAATAATAAGGTGACAGTAAAAGGGCCTAAGGGAACGTTAGAGAGAGTCCTTCCGGCAGAAATGGACATTAAAATGGAAGGCGCTGAGATCATCGTATCCAGGCCGAATGACTTAAAGAAGATGAAATCCCTTCATGGTCTGACCAGAACGCTGGTACACAACATGGTAGTCGGTGTAACAGACGGCTATGAGAAGGTATTAGAGGTAAACGGTGTCGGCTACAGGGCAGCAAAGTCCGGTAAGGAGCTTACCCTTTCCCTCGGCTATTCCCATCCGGTAGTTATGGTAGATCCGGAAGGTATCGAGACCGTCGTAGATGGACAGAATAAGATTATCGTCAAGGGTATAGATAAAGAAAAGGTTGGTCAGTTTGCTGCTGAGATTCGCGAGAAGAGACGCCCAGAGCCGTACAAGGGGAAGGGTATCAAGTATGCAGATGAAGTGATTAGACGTAAGGTCGGTAAGACTGGTAAGAAATAATAAAGGAGTGAAAAGAGAATGGTTCGCAAAGAGTCAAGAAGTAAGGTTCGTCAGAAAAAGCATAGAAGACTTCGTTCCCGTCTGGCAGGAACAGCCGAAAGGCCACGTCTGGCTGTGTTCAGAAGCAATAACCATATGTATGCACAGGTCATTGACGATAATGCCGGCACTACCTTAGTTTCTGCGTCTACACTGGACAAAACCGTAAAGGCCGAGCTGGAGAAAACCAACGATACCGCTGCCGCTGCTGCAGTCGGCACAGCCGTAGCAAAGAAGGCTTTGGAAAAGGGTATCAGCACCGTTGTATTTGACAGAGGCGGTTTTATTTATCAGGGAAAAGTAAAGGCATTAGCAGAGGCAGCGAGAGAAGCTGGTCTGGAATTCTAGTCAGGAGGGAAAACCACATGAAGAGATTAAACCTTGATACCAGCAGTATGGAGCTGGAAGATAAGGTAGTAGCCATTAAGCGTGTCACCAAGGTTGTAAAGGGTGGACGGAATATGAGGTTTACAGCTCTGGTCGTAGTCGGTGATAAGAACGGACACGTGGGCGCCGGCCTGGGCAAAGCAACGGAAATTCCGGAAGCTATCCGCAAGGGAAAAGAAGACGCGATCAAAAAGATGATTGAGCTTCCGTTAGATGACAATGGAAGCGTGCCGCATGATTTTGTCGGCAAGTTCGGAAGTGCTTCCGTGCTGCTAAAAAGGTCTCCGGAAGGTACTGGTATCATCGCAGGCGGCCCTGCCCGTAACGTATTAGAGCTGGCCGGTTTTAAAAATATCCGTACCAAGTCCCTGGGCTCTAACAACAAACAGAATGTTGTGCTGGCTACGATTGCAGGCTTGAGCCAGTTAAAGACTCCGGAAGAGGTGGCAAGGCTGCGCGGTATTTCGGTAGAAGAGTTATAGAAAGGCGTGAGTTGAAAATGGCAGGTAAATTAAAAGTAACCTTGACAAAATCTACAATCGGTGCCATTCCAAAGCATAGAAAGACTGTGGAGGCACTTGGTCTGCACAAGACCAACCGTTCTGTAGAGCTGCCGGATAACGCAGCGACCAGAGGTATGGTAAAGCAGGTTTGTCATTTGGTAAAGGTAGAAGAACTAGCATAATCAAGCGAGGAGGTGTACACTATGAATTTATCAGAATTAAGGCCGGCTGACGGTTCCAAGCAGAACGATTTCAGGAGAGGCCGCGGACATGGTTCCGGAAATGGAAAGACCGCAGGCAAGGGACATAAGGGCCAGAAGGCTCGTTCCGGCGCACCGAGACCAGGCTTTGAGGGCGGTCAGATGCCATTGTTCCGAAGGATTCCTAAGAGGGGTTTTCATAACCGTAACTCCAAGGAAATCGTCGGCATTAATGTAGATGTGCTGAATCGTTTTGAGGATGGCGCAGTCGTAACTGTTGAGTCCTTGATCGAAATGGGGATCGTCAAAAACCCAAGGGACGGTGTAAAGATCCTGGGAAATGGGGAGTTGACGAAGAAGCTTGACGTGAAGGTGAACGCATTCAGTGCTGCTGCAATCGAAAAAATTAAGGCTCTGGGTGGGAATGCTGAGGTGATCTGATATGATAAAAACTATTCGTAATGCGCTCAAGATCAAAGATATCCGTCAGAGATTGTTGTTTACGTTTATAGCACTTATCGTTATCAGGCTCGGTTCCCAGCTTCCAGTGCCGGGAATCGACCGTACTCAGATTGCGGGCTTTTTGGCTCAGGTGACACAGTTAGACTTTTTCAATGCAATCACAGGTGGTTCCTTTGAACAGCTTTCTATTTTTGCATTAAGTATTACACCATATATCACATCCTCCATTATCATGCAGCTTTTGACGATTGCGATTCCAAAGTTAGAAGAGATGCAGAAGGAGGGAGAGGAAGGCAGGAAGAAAATTGCCTCCTATACCCGTTATGTCACTGTAATTCTTGCTTTAGTCGAAAGTACGGCTATGGCGATTGGATTCGGCGGTTCCGGTTATCTGGAGAACTATAATTTCCTGACTGTAGCAGTTGTAGCAATTTCTCTGACAGCAGGCTCGGCCTTCTTAATGTGGCTGGGTGAAAAGATTACGGATCGCGGAGTAGGAAACGGTATTTCTATCATCCTGTTGATTAATATTGTATCCCGTATTCCAAGCGATGTGATCGGTTTGTTCCGCGAGTTTGTATTCGGTGCTTCTACCGTAATTAACGGTGTGATTGCAACGGTAGTCATCCTAGCAGTTATCCTTGGCATGGTAGTGTTTATCGTGCTACTTCAGGATGGGGAGAGAAGGATTCCGGTTCAGTATGCAAAGAAGGTACAAGGCAGGAAGATGGTAGGAGGCCAGACCAGCAATATTCCATTAAAGGTCAATACGGCAGGCGTTATCCCGGTTATTTTTGCCGGTTCCCTGCTGCAGACTCCAATCATCGTATGCCGGTTCTTAGGAATTTATCCGGCGTCCGGCGAAGGTGCTTCCTTTGGCCAGAAGATCTTAAAGATCATGAACCAAAGTGACTGGTGTAATTTCAGCAATTTTGGAGAAGCAAAGTATACGCTGGGGCTTCTGGTGTATATTGCGTTGCTGATTTTCTTTGCTTATTTCTACACCTCTATTACCTTCAATCCGTTGGAAATCGCCAATAATATGAAAAAACAGGGCGGTTTTATTCCTGGTATCCGTCCAGGCCGTCCAACCAGCGACTATCTGACTAAGGTGTTGAACAGCGTTATTTTTATCGGCGCTGTCGGCCTAACGATTGTAGCTGTTATCCCGATTATCTTTTCCGGGTTATTTGGGGCGAACGTATCCTTTAGCGGAACGTCCTTAATCATTATTGTAGGCGTTATTTTAGAGACGATGAAACAGATCGAATCCATGATGCTCGTGCGTCATTACAAAGGATTCTTAAACGATTGATATGGAGAAAGCTGTAGTAGGTGGTCAAGCCGTCAGGCGGGAAATACCTATACTACAGCTTTTTGTCCAAAAACAGATAAAATTAAAAACAGTAAAATCCCGTACAAGACACAGCAGGATTTTGGGACACGTTGCTGTGCGGCACGAAATTCTGCTCGGATATAGTGCCTTAGGAAGGATTTTACAGAACTTAAAATAGGAGGTATGAATAAGTAATGAAGATTATCATGTTAGGTGCGCCTGGTGCCGGAAAGGGAACCCAGGCAAAGAAGATTGCAGAGCGTTACGGTCTGCCGCATGTATCTACCGGCGATATTTTCCGTGCCAATATCAAGAATGGAACCGAGCTGGGAATGGAAGCCAAGAAGTATATGGATCAGGGGATGCTCGTACCGGATGAGCTGACAGTAAAGATTCTTTTGGACCGAGTGGCACAGGAGGACTGCAAGAATGGTTATATTCTGGATGGCTTCCCAAGAACCATTCCGCAGGCAGAGGTATTGGATAAGGCGCTGACCGAGCTGGGAGATAAGATCGACTATGCAGTCAATGTTCATGTGCCGGATGAAAATATCGTCAATCGGATGTCCGGACGCCGTGCCTGCGTTTCCTGCGGAGGTACGTATCATATTGTGTATGCTCCGACCAAACAGGAGGGTATTTGCGATGCCTGCGGCGGCGAGCTGATTTTACGGGATGACGACAAGCCGGAAACGGTACAGAAGAGACTGGCAGTCTACCACGAGCAGACACAACCGTTGATTGATTTCTACCAGAAAAAGGGAATTTTAGTAGAGGTAGACGGAACAAAGGAAATGGCAGAGGTGTTTGAAGCAATCGTAGCCATTTTAGGAGAATAGGAACGATGGCGGTATCAGTAAAATCACCAAGAGAAATCGAGCTTATGAGGAAGGCCGGAAGCCTGCTTGCGACTGTACATGAAGAGCTGTCAAAAATCATCCGTCCAGGTGTTACGACCTGGGAAATCAACCGAAGAGGCGAGGAAATTATCCGAAGTTTTGGCTGTATTCCTTCTTTTTTAAATTATGAAGGATATCCGGCTTCGATTTGTGTGTCGGTCAACGATGAAGTGGTACATGGGATTCCCCATAAAAAGCATTTTCTCGATGAAGGAGATATCGTCAGCCTGGACGCCGGATTGATCTATCAGGGTTATCATGCCGACGCTGCCCGGACATGGGCAGTAGGCAGGATCGATCCGGAGGTTCAAAGGCTTTTAGATGTCACAAAACAAAGCTTTTACGAAGGAATCAAGTATGCGAAGCCAGGCTATCATGTGAACGATATTTCCTGTGCAGTACAAAATTATGTAGAAGAAAACGGCTTTTCCGTAGTGCGGGATCTGGTCGGCCATGGCGTGGGTCAGGAGCTGCACGAGGAACCGGAGGTGCCGAACTTCCGTCAGGACAGACGCGGTATCCGGCTGTGTCCTGGCATGACGATAGCGGTCGAACCGATGGTAAATATGGGAGAATACGAGGTCTCCTGGCTGGATGACGATTGGACAGTCGTAACAGATGACGGCTCCTTTTCCGCTCATTATGAAAATACGATTTTGATTACAGAGGGCGAGCCAGAGATTCTGACGCTGCACAGGCAGGAATAGAGAGAGCAATGAAGGAATATAGATTAGGGGAATTCGTTGTTTCGATAGCTGGCCATGATAAAGGAAGTTTGTTTATCCTTATCGGTGAGGATGGAGAGTATTTGCTGTTGGCCGATGGAAAAAGCCGTACTGTAGAGCATCCAAAACGAAAAAAGAAAAAGCATGTGAGGGCTGCGGAGGAAATCAGCGCACTGGTGGAAGCAATCGAAACAGGCAGAGTCACGAATGAAATGATCAAATATGAACGAAAACGGTATCTAAGGAATGGAGGATCTTATGTCGAAAGCAGATGTTGTCGAGATTGAAGGAACTGTAGTAGAGAAGCTGCCAAATGCCATGTTCCAGGTAGAGCTGGAGAATGGACATCGTGTGCTGGCACATATCAGCGGAAAGCTGAGAATGAATTTTATCCGTATTCTTCCAGGGGATAAAGTAACACTGGAGCTGTCCCCTTACGATTTGACAAAGGGCAGGATTATCTGGAGAGACAAGTAAAAAAGTGCTTGCTTATTTCCAGAATATGTGATACAATGAAAAACGGACTTTGTTGAAAGGAGAGATTTTCAGTGAAAGTTAGATCTTCAGTAAAACCGATCTGCGAGAAATGCAAGATCATCAAAAGAAAGGGATCTATCAGAGTAATCTGTGAGAATCCGAGACACAAGCAAAGACAGGGCTAATATCAAAAAAAGTCTTGCTTTCTGTGTTATGGGCGGCAGCAGAACATGTGAAGCTGTTCCCGTCCGTGATATTGTGAGTCTGGGACAGGCATGGTGCTTGGCTGCGATAGAGCAGGAGTGCGATGCGCTTTGTGCTGTAAAGATATAAAGCAGTACAGACTTAGCGTTCCGGTTTATGGAATTCCTGTTTTTGGGAATACTCTTAGAGAGGTGTTCTTTTGTTGGGAAAGGACAGTTAGAAGGAGTGCGCTGTGCAGCAGTTTACCTGACGTAAATCGGGCAGGGAACGTACCTGCATCACAATTTAAAGCGGCTGAGGCGTTCGGAACCGTCATTCCGAAGCCGGTTTGTTCACATAAAAGAATCAGTGTACCAGGAAAATTTAACGGAGGTGTATACGCACATGGCTCGTATTAGTGGTGTTGACTTACCAAGAGAGAAGCGCGTGGAAATTGGGCTTACCTATATTTATGGTATCGGTAGATCAAAGTCCAATGAGATTTTGGCAAAAGCAAATGTGAATCCAGATACCCGTGTCCGGGATCTGACGGATGAGGAGGTTTCCCGTATCCGTGACGTAATAGAAGAAATCGCAATAGTAGAGGGTGATCTGCGTCGTGAGATTGCCATGAATATTAAGAGATTACAGGAAATCGGCTGCTACAGAGGCATCCGTCACAGAAAAGGCCTGCCGGTACGCGGACAGAGAACCAAGACCAATGCCCGTACCAGAAAGGGGCCAAAGCGTACTGTGGCTAATAAGAAGAAGTAAGACAGGCCGATGATTCGGCTGGGGTAAGAAGAAACGATACGAAGTAATATAGGAGGATTTCGTAATTATGGCTAATAAGTCTACGAAAAAAGTGACGAAGAAGCGTGTAAAAAAGAATGTAGAACGCGGACAGGCACATATTCAGTCATCTTTTAATAATACGATTGTTACGCTGACCGATGCACAGGGTAATGCTCTTTCCTGGGCCAGCGCAGGTGGATTGGGCTTTAGAGGTTCCAGAAAGTCTACTCCATATGCAGCACAGATGGCAGCAGAAACCGCTGCAAAGGCTGCTTTGGTTCATGGTTTAAAGTCTGTTGAGGTTATGGTAAAGGGACCGGGTTCCGGTCGTGAGGCGGCCATCCGTGCTTTGCAGGCATGTGGCATTGAAGTAACCAGTATCCGTGATGTTACTCCGGTTCCTCATAACGGCTGCCGCCCGCCTAAGCGCAGAAGAGTATAATCAGGAACATTGGAAAATCAAGATTGGAGGATGAAAAGAGCATGGCAAGAGATATGAGCCCTGTATTAAAAAGATGTAGATCCCTTGGCTTAGATCCGGTTTACCTGGGCATTGATAAGAAGTCGAACAGAACTTCCGCAAGGGCAGGCAAAAAGATAAGCGAATATGGCACACAGTTAAAGGAAAAGCAGAAAGCAAAATTTATCTACGGCGTACTGGAAAAGCCGTTCCGCAATAATTTTGAAAAGGCACAGAAGTTAAAATATGGTACAACTGGTGAAAACATGATGATTCTGTTAGAGCTGAGACTGGACAATGTATTGTTCCGTATGGGCTATGGCAGAACCAGAAAAGAAACCAGACAGATCGTAGGCCACAGACATGTACTTGTAAACGGTAAGTGCGTACAGATTCCTTCTTATATTGTAAAGGCCGGCGATGTCATTGAAATCAAAGAAAAATATAAGAGTCTGCAAAGATACAAGGACATTCTGGAAGTAACCGACAGCAGAATGGTTCCGGCATGGCTCGAGGCAAACCATGAGGCATTGTCTGGCGAGGTAAAGGAGATTCCGACCAGAGACCAGATCGATGTTCCGGTAAACGAGGTGTTAATCGTCGAGTTGTACTCCAAGTAATAGGCGTCAAAAACCCAAAAGGAGGGTCCCATAGTGTTTGATTTTGAAAAACCAAAAATTGAGATTGCTGAAATTTCAGAAGATAAGAAATATGGACGTTTTGTAGTAGAACCTCTGGAAAGAGGATACGGTACCACCTTGGGTAATTCTTTGAGACGTATTATGCTTTCATCTTTGCCTGGGGCAGCCGTCAGCCAGGTAAAGATCGACGGAGTCGTTCACGAGTTCAGCGCTATCCCTGGCGTAAAGGAAGACGTAACAGAGATTATCATGAATATCAAGAGCCTGGCAATTAAAAATTCCAGCGATACGAATGATGCCAAGACTGCGTATATCGAGTACGAAGGAGAGGGCGTTGTAACAGCAGCAGATATTCAGGTAGATCCGGATGTGGAGATCCTGAATCCAGAGCAGGTAATCGCAACCTTAAATGGCGGCAGCAGCTGCAAGCTGTATATGGAGCTGACCATTACAAAGGGACGCGGTTACATCAGTTCCGATAAAAATAAAAACGACGATTTACCGATTGGAGTAATCGCAATTGATTCCATTTACACGCCTGTGGAGAGAGTGAACCTGACAGTGGAAAATACCCGTGTAGGTCAGATTACCGACTACGATAAACTGACCTTAGACGTGTCCACGAACGGAACATTGGCTCCTGACGAGGCCGTCAGCCTGGCTGCTAAGGTACTCAGTGAGCATTTGAATTCCTTTATCGATCTGTCTGAAAATGCAAAAACAGCAGAGGTTATGGTAGAGAAGGAGGACAACGAGAAAGAAAAGGTTCTGGAGATGAACATTGACGAGCTGGAACTTTCCGTGCGTTCTTACAACTGCTTAAAGAGAGCCGGTATCAATACAGTAGAGGAGCTGACAAACAGAACTTCTGAGGATATGATGAAGGTTCGTAATTTGGGACGGAAATCGTTAGAGGAGGTACTGTCCAAGTTAAAGGAACTAGGTTTATCCTTAAACATAGGTGATGAATGATTTTAGGAGGGAATAGACATGGCTGGCTATAGAAAGCTTGGTAGGACAGCAAGTCAGAGAAAGGCTCTGCTCAGAAGTCAAGTAACCAGCTTACTGTATCATGGTAAGATTGTTACGACCGAGGCGAAGGCAAAGGAAGTCCGCCGGATCGCAGAGCATATGATTGCAATGGCTGTCAGAGAAAGAGATAACTATGAGACCGTTACCGTTATGGCAAAGGTGCCGCGAAAGGATAAGGACGGCAAAAGAGTAAAGGAAGTAAAAGACGGTAAGAAGGTGACGGTATACGATGAAGTAGAAAAGAGCATTAAAAAGGATGCTCCTTCCCGTCTTCATGCCAGAAGACAGATGTATAAGACCTTATATTCCGTAAAGGAGATCCCGACAGAGAACGCCGGAAAAAAGAGAAATACCAAGGAAATCGATCTGGCAGAGAAGCTGTTTGACGAGATCGCACCGAAATATGCCAACCGCAATGGCGGTTATACCCGGATCATTAAGATCGGCCAGCGGAAGGGCGACGCAGCGATGGAGGTTGTGTTAGAGCTGGTATAAAAAGCGGCAAAGCAAATGAAAAACTCCAAGGAACAGAGAACAGATTTCATATCAGTCAAAAAGGGACTGGTATGGAATCTGTTTTTTAATGAAGTTTTCATACAAAAGCTCTTCTGAATTTGCTATACTGTTAGTGTCCTGTGAAAAGCTGTTGCAATGTAACAGAAAAGTAGCTGGGGACTATTTCAGAAATATGAAGTAGGAAAAGGAAACGATGCAGAGAAGAAACAGACAGGGCAGGAAGAAAGGAGAGGTGCGGAATGTATTTATATATCAAACAAAAATTTTTTTCCTGGAGGGATAAGTACAAAATATACGATGAAAATGAAAATTTGTATTTTGACGTAGAAAGCGAGTCTATGATAACAATGCCAAAATTTCATTTGACGGATTTGTCCGGACAGGAGCTGTTTTATATTCGCCGGAGATTTGCCTTTTTTGGGGCGCAGTATGAGGTCTATCAGGGAGAGCATCTTTGTGCGACGATTTCTCAGCGTGTCAGATGGTTTTCCGCTCATTTGGATGTCGCCAGCGATTATGGAGATTTCGAGATCGAGGGAGATTTTATGGGCATGGATTATATGATTTCCTGCAATGGAGTTTGCATTGGAACGGTGCATAAAAAATGGATGAGCTGGAGCGACTGCTATGAGTTAAAAATTTCGGAGGAAAAGAACGCTGCCTTTTTCAGCGCTCTCGTGATAGCGATTGATAATTGCCTGCACGACGGATCAAATGGATAATTCGGATAATTCAGGCGGTCAGACGAATAAAGTGGAAAATTTTCTGTCAGATAGATAAAGTGGAAAATTTTCTTGCAAAGTGGAACACTATCCTTTACAATAGGGGATAGTGTTTTTCTTTTTTGTAAGAAGTGGAAGGATGCAGAGGGAAACAGGAAAAAGGAGTTGACCAAATCAATGAATATGATCCGCACAGAGAATCTCGTGCATGAATATATCAGACGGAACGAGGAGGGCGAGGTAGAGTCTATCAGCCAGGCAGTGGGCGGTGTGACGTTAGAGGTAGCAAAGGGAGATTTTGTAGCGATTTTAGGACATAATGGTTCCGGGAAATCAACTCTGGCCAAGCATATCAACGCCCTGCTCGAGCCGACGGAGGGAAGCGTCTGGGTCAAGGGAATGGATACCGCTGATGAAACAAAGCTTTGGGAGATTCGTCAGAGCGCCGGAATGGTTTTTCAAAACCCGGACAATCAGATCATTGCTTCTGTAGTGGAAGAGGACGTCGGATTTGGGCCGGAAAATATGGGCGTACCAACAGAGGAGATTTGGAGGCGGGTAGAGGAGAGCCTGAAGGCAGTAGGGATGTTAGAATACCGCAGTCATTCCCCGAATCGGCTGTCCGGCGGCCAGAAGCAACGGGTAGCTATAGCTGGAATTATGGCAATGAAGCCGGATTGTATCGTATTAGACGAGCCGACGGCGATGCTCGATCCGAACGGACGGAAGGAAGTGCTTCGTACTGTTAGAGAGTTAAACCGGCAGGAAGGCGTAACCGTGCTGCTGATTACTCATTATATGGAGGAGGTCATTCATGCTGACCGGGTGATTGTTATGGACGATGGAAAAATCGTCATGCAGGGAACGCCGCGGCAGATTTTTTCCAGGGTAGATGAGATAAAGAAGTACCGGCTGGATGTGCCGCAGGTGACAGAGCTGGCCTATGAGCTAAGAAGGAGCGGGGTTAATCTGCCGGAGGGGATTTTAACCGTAGAGGAGTTTTTAGAGGCAATAAAGAAGGAGGCTCCCGCTTATAAAACGGGAACCAATAGGTAGTAGGAGGCAGCGGGATGGCGATTATTTTAGATAAGGTCAATTATAGCTACAGCGTCGGGACAGCCTATGAAAAACATGCGCTAAAGGATGTAAGTCTGGTGTTAAACGATGGAGAATTTATCGGTATTATCGGACATACCGGATCCGGGAAATCTACTCTGATTCAGCATTTGAACGGGCTGGAGCGGGCAACAAGCGGTACGATTTATTATAATGGAAGAGATATCTATGATACGGATTTTAAAATGAAGGAACTGCGCGGTAAGGTAGGCTTAGTGTTTCAATATCCAGAGCATCAGCTTTTTGAAACGACGGTATTAGAGGATGTAAAATTCGGCCCGAAAAATCAGGGCTTACCGCCGTTGGAGGTTGATCTGCGCGCTTATGAAGCTTTAAAGCAGGTAGGGATGCCAGAGGAACTTTATGATGCCTCTCCGTTTGAACTTTCCGGCGGGCAGAAGAGGAGGGCGGCGATTGCTGGTGTCCTAGCGATGAAGCCGGAGGTGTTGATTTTGGATGAACCAACAGCAGGGCTTGATCCAAGAGGGCGGGATGAGATTCTGGATCAGATTGCGGCGCTGCATAAGGAACAGGGGATTACCGTAATCTTGGTCTCTCATAGTATGGAGGATGTGGCAAATTATGTAGGGCGGATTATTGTGATGAATCATGGCCAGGTAGCTTTGGACGGGATGCCTAAGGAGGTTTTTTCCCATTACCGGGAGCTAGAAAGTATGGGACTGTCTGCCCCGCAGGTGACGTATGTGATGAATGGGCTACGTCAGGCAGGCTATCCGGTGGAGACATCAGCGACTACTGTCGAAGAGGCAAAAGAGGAAATTTTGCGGGTGCTTGGACAAGGGAGGGAATAGCATTTTATGATTCGAGATATTACGATTGGCCAATATTATCCGGCAGCTTCTGTGATACACAAGTTAGATCCACGGGTAAAGCTGCTGGGAACGCTGGTGTTTATCATTTCGCTGTTTTTATTCAGTAGCTTTTCCGGCTATGTAGTAGCGGCGGTATTTTTGTTTGGGACAATCCGTCTGTCAAGAGTGCCGTTGAAATTTATATTAAAGGGATTAAAGGCCGTTTTTATTTTGCTTTTGTTTACGGTTATTTTTAATATTTTTCTGACGAAGGGAACGCCCTTGGTGACGATTGGGCCGCTTGCGATCACCTGGGAAGGAATCCGAACAGCGGTATTTATGGCGATCCGTCTGGTATTTTTAATTCTTGGCTCCTCGCTGATGACCTTGACGACCACACCGAATCAGCTCACAGACGGGATGGAAAAGGGTCTGGCTATATTAAAGCCCCTTCATGTTCCGGTGCATGAAATCGCGATGATTATGTCGATTGCACTTCGTTTTATTCCGATTTTATTAGAAGAAACAGATAAGATAATGAAAGCACAGTCTGCCCGAGGTGCGGACTTTGAAAGTGGAAATATGATCCAAAAGGCAAAAAGCCTTATTCCAATCCTGGTGCCGCTGTTTGTTTCAGCATTCCGCAGGGCAAATGATTTGGCGATGGCGATGGAGGCAAGATGCTATCATGGGGGAGATGGCAGGACGAAAATGAAACCACTCCGCTATGAAAAACGGGATTATACCGCATATTTTCTGCTGCTGCTGTATCTTGGCATACTGCTGGCGGTAAATTTGCTGGTAAGGTATTTTGTAGCAGATACCCAAATAACCTTCCTGTCGGCGCTGCCTGCCACTATCATGATGAGGGAGGGATTTTGAGCTTTTGGCGAATGCACAGAAAATGGAAAAGCAAAATGGAAGGGAGCAAGGAAAAGCAAAATGGAGACGAGGCGCTTTCGTTTGACGGTAGCCTATGACGGGACGGCTTATTGCGGCTGGCAGGTGCAACCGCAGGTGCGGACGATAGAGGGAGAGCTAAATCGCTGCCTTTCAGAGCTGACGGGTGAGGAAATCCAGGTGATCGGTGCAAGCCGTACCGATACGGGAGTCCATGCGCTGGGAAATATCGCGGTGTTTGATTCTACCACCCGGATTCCGGCGGAGAAGCTTCCGTATGCGATAAACCAGAGGCTGCCGGAGGATATCCGGGTACAAAAGGGGGAATGGGTGCCGGACGCATTTCATCCAAGGCACTGTGCCAGCCGGAAAACCTACGAATACCGGATTTACAGCGCCCCTTTTCCGCTGCCGACTGTCCGGCTGTATAGTTATTTTACCTATCACCAGCTGGAATTGGAACCGATGCAGAAGGCGGCTGCCCTGCTGCTGGGAGAGCATGATTTTACGTCGTTTTGTTCGGCGAAAACAGAAAAGGAAAATAAAGTGCGGACGCTATACGAAGGTACGGTACAGCAGGAAGGGAAATTTTTCCTGTTTCGTGTTACAGGAAACGGATTTTTGTATAATATGGTGAGGATTTTGGCTGGCACTCTGCTTCAGATGGGGCAGGGAAGCCTGCAGCCAGAGCAAATTCCGGCTATCTTGGCGGCAAAGGACAGGAAAAAGGCAGGCCCGACGCTTCCGCCGGAGGGGTTGACGCTTAGGAAAATACAATATGAGTCAGAAGAGGATTGCCTGTTAGAGAGGTAGCTGGTATAATAGAAGAGAGTGTTTCTATTGCTGTAGAGGCAGTATGGGCAAAACTTATAGTCAGTAGCAAGGAGATGTAAGAAGCAATGATGAAGTATAAGAAAATCCTGTTTGTCTGCACCGGGAATACTTGCAGGAGTCCGATGGCAGAGGCCATTTACCGGCATTTGACCGAGGGGCATCAGCTCCAGCCAGCCTCCAGAGGCACAGTCGTATTGTTTCCGGAGCCATCGAACCCCAAGGCAGATACGGTGTTAGAAAACCATAACCTGGTACTTCAAAATCATATATCCAGACAGTTGATGAAGGAGGACATGGACGAAGGGACTTTGATTTTGACGATGACAGAAAAGCTCAAGCAGCATATTCAGGAGACATTTTCCATCACGGAAAACCTTTATACGCTAAAAGAATACAATGGGGAGTCCGGGGACGTCAGTGACCCCTATGGCGGAACCTTGGTGGATTATGAGGAATGCTATAACGAGCTGACCAGACTGATTAAAAAGACCGTTTATAAATTGGACGAGGAACAGGAGTAACCAGAAAGCAAAGAGAACAATAGAAGATGACACAGGCGGATCGGAGCTGTTTGAAGAGGTATAGAGTATATAGAGTGCAGTATAAAATAGAATGGAGGATGCGATACATATGGTAGCAATCGGAAGTGATCATGGCGGGTTTGCACTAAAGCAGGAGGTAATGGAGCATTTAAAGGAGCGAGGGATTGCCTATGAGGATTTTGGCTGTTATGAGGAGGCAGCCTGTGATTATCCGGAATATGCCCATGCAGTTGCCCATGCAGTGACAGAGGGGAAATGCGAAAAGGGAATTTTGATTTGCGGGACAGGAATCGGGATTTCGATTGCTGCCAATAAGGTTCCTGGAATTCGGGCAGCGCTCTGTCATGACTGTTTCAGCGCGAAGGCAACCAGGGAGCATAACGATGCCAATGTCCTGGCGATGGGCGGAAGAGTGGTAGGGCCTGGCCTGGCCTTGGAGATCGTGGATCTCTTTTTGGATACACCATTTTCCGAGGAGGAAAGGCATCGCCGGAGGATCGAGAAAATCGAAGAGATATAGTTTCAAGAAGATCTGTGCCATACAAACCCGTTTGAGATAGGCGGAAGGAGAAGGGATAGGTAAGGCAGCGGACAAAATTAACGAAACAGGGGCTGTAGGGGCTGTGAAAAAGCAGGAATTGAAAAACTCCTGGCTTCACAGCCCCTGTTCCGGCAGTTCTTGTACAGGTTTTATAGCGGGCAGATTTAATACCGGCGAGGATCCAGACAGATTTAGATAGGCTTTGCCTCACCAGAATGAATTTTCTTTTCCAAATCTAAAACAGGCTGCTGCAGCCTGGCAAACTCTCCTGAATAGATGTGGTGTAGCAGGTCGTGCATACGGCGCAGCGCCAGACAAGAGGTTTCCGGGCTGACAATGCCCTGCTCCATGGCATCGGCCAGTTCGTCCGTGTCTAAAACCCGGATCTGTCCGTCGTTTTTTATGACGACGTCTAACAGAAGATCCTCATAATAGAGAGGATAGGAAGGGAAGGCAGGGGAATGGTAATGGAAACGGATGATATCACAGTACCAGTGGACAAGCTGCCGGTTGCTGTCATAGCATTTGCTGATTTTAAAGCCCTGCTTAGGATAGTAGACGGAAAGTCCTCCCATCAGATCGGTACGCGGGTGGATAGCCTCCCAGGCAGTCAGGATACGGTCTTCCTTTAATTCGTAGACAAAATCCTCATCCAGAAAGGTAAGCTCATCTGGAATATAACGTCTTCTTACAATACAAGGAGAAGCAAAGTGCGGATAATCAGACATAATAGATTCCTCCTTTTTTAAGGGTTGGCTCAGGCAAAGCTGCCAGGATAGCGGCGGTATGAGCCGGTTTCTGCTTTGGCATACCGGAAAGCGGCAGGAAACAGTTTTTCTTAGTATAACATTTTCTGCTTCATTTTTCCAGATAAAAGTGACAATTTATGAAATTTGTATAAAATTCCATAAGAATTTTGGCTGGACATATGAAGCAAGATTTGGTATACTGGGAAAGAAGCTTGTGATAAAGAAAAGGAATAAAATCAGAATGCAGGAATGGGGATTTCACAATGAAGAAAGAGAACCGCAATGTAGTAAAGGCTCTGTTTCTGATTACTCAGTTAGGAGTCAATATGCTGGTGACGATTTTCCTGTCTGCCTGGTTCGGATATTTTTTAGACAGGAAGCTTGGAACAGGTTTCTTTTTGATACTGTTTTTGATTTTAGGGATATTGGCGGCTTATCGGAACGCC
This sequence comes from uncultured Lachnospiraceae bacterium, assembly GCA_949155905.1. Lineage (GTDB taxonomy): Bacteria > Bacillota > Clostridia > Lachnospirales > Lachnospiraceae > MGBC131033. The sequence continues at coordinate 69,034 of CASCWU010000002.1, read as the reverse complement.
TACAAGATGACCAAGACGTTTTACGCAAAGGATAAGCGCCGGGAAGAAAGGGAACAGGAATATTTTGATAGTTTGCTGAGAGGTCAGAGAAGGAAATGATGGGGAATGAGGAAAAACAGGCAAAGGATACACTTTATACGCTGATTCTGGGAACATTAGTTTCCGGGATCATTTTTGGCGCGCTGGGAACGCTGCTGTTTGTAGATACCAGGGCGTCTTTTGCGTGCGGTGTTTTATTAGGAATGGTGACAGCGTGCAGTATTGCCGTTCATTTATATAAGACAATAGACAAGGCGCTTGATATGACGCCGGAGTCTGCTGTCAGCTACACAAGGCGCATGGCGCTGTTGCGGATTGGGCTGATGGGAGTCCCGATTATTCTGGCTCTTTTCGTTCCACAGTATCTTCATGTCCTGGGCGTATTTTTAGGGCTTTTGGGACTGAAGGCAGGAGCCTTTTTACAGCCGGGCATCCTAAAGCTTATACAAAGAAGGCGGCCATCCTAGCATGGCGGCCAGAAGGGAAAAGAAGGTGAGAAAAAGTGCTGAATGAAGTAGCGCCTATGCTGTTGTCTTCGGGGCAGGATGTAGACGTGGGGATTAGCGGATATTTCAGCTACCATTTATTCGGGCAGGAGCTGTACTTAACGACCAGTCATATCGGACTGGTGATTATCCTCCTGGCGTTTGTGATATTTGCGCTGATTGCCAACCGTGCGATCCGCCATGCCGATCCATATAAGCCCCCGGGAAAGTTCTTAAATATCCTGGAGCTTCTGGTCGAACAGGTAGATAACCTGACCAGGGAAAACATGGGAGAAGCGCACGGCCATAAGTTTTCCAATTACATTGGGACGCTGTTCGCTTTTATTCTCGTATGTAACATTTCCGGGCTTTTAGGGCTGCGCGCGCCAACAGCAGATTATGGAACCACCCTGGGACTGGCGCTGATTACCTTTGTGCTGATTCATTACAACGGGTTCAAGTACCAGAAGATGAAGCACATCACGGATTTGTTCCATCCGCTGCCGCTGGCACCCATCAATATTATCGGAGAGTTCGCGACGCCTCTTTCCATGTCGCTGCGTCTCTTTGGTAATATTTTGTCAGGAACGGTTATGCTGGGGCTGATTTACGGCTTGCTGCCAAAGCTCCTCCTGCTGTTTGGCTCTCCGGTTCTGTCGCTCTTGCATGCGTATTTCGACGGATTTTCGGGAGCTATCCAGACCTATGTATTCTGTATGCTGACGATGGTATTCATCGCCCAGAACTTCGATACAGAAGAATAGGCTGTCAACATTTTATTTATTATCAAATTATGAAGATTGCCGTGTGACGGAAGGAAGCCGTATCAGACGGCAGAATGGAGGAAATTATGAGTAACATTACGAATGAAGGTTTGATTTTAGCTTGTTCTGCAATCGGTGCCGGACTGGCCATGATTGCCGGACTTGGACCTGGTATCGGGCAGGGTATCGCTGCCGGCTACGGTGCATCTGCGGTAGGACGTAATCCTGGCGCAAGAGGAACGATCATGTCTACCATGTTAGTCGGTCAGGCCGTTGCCGAGACAACTGGTCTTTACAGCTTCGCAGTTGCTATTATTCTGATCTTTGCAAATCCTCTGCTGGGTAAGTTAAAATAAGCAGCCGCCGGATAAACGGCAGAATGGAGGATTAACATGATACTGATGGAAGGAAGAATCTTTGGCTTAGACGCCCAGCTTCTCCATGATACGGTGATTGTGCTGCTGGCGGTATTCTTCTTGTTTATCCTGTTGTCCTATTTGGTATTTAATCCAGCGAGAGCGCTGCTGCAGAAGCGCCGCGAGAAAATCGTCGGAGAGATGGAAACGGCGGCCAGAGAAAAAGCAGATGCCATTCAGATGAAGGGCGAGTACGAAGGAAAGCTGGCGGCTGCCGACAAAGAGGTAGACGAGATTCTGACAGAGGCCCGGAAAAAGGGTCAGAAGCGTGGGGATGAAATCGTGGCCGAGGCAAAGGAAGAGGCCGGTCGCGTCATGAACCGCGCAGAGAAGGAAATCGAGCTGGAAAAAGAGAAAATGAAGGACGAAGTAAAGCAGGAGATGATAACGGTTGCCCAGGCCATGGCTGCCAAGGTAATAGCGGCTTCTATGGACGAGGCAAAGCAGGCCGAGCTATTAGAGGACACATTGAAGGAAATGGGTGATGATACATGGCGAAGTTAGTTTCTAAAACCTATGGGGAAGCCCTGTTTGAACTGGTTTTGGAAAAGGGAACCATGGACGAGGCGCTTGCAGAGCTAAACGGCGTACTGGGAGTGCTGAAGGAACATGGGGAGCTGGATCGGCTCCTGACTCATCCTAAGATTTCCAAGGAAGAAAAGATATCGGTCATGGAGCAGGTATTCAAAGGAAGGATATCGGACGACGTGCTGGGCTTTTTGCTGATCCTGATAGAAAAGGGCCGTTATACGGAGCTGCCTGCCGTGGCAGACTATTTTATCAGCCAGGTCAGGGAGTATAAGAACATTGGTACTGCACAGGTGACATCTGCGTTCCCTGTGACAGAAGCACAGAAAAAGCAGATCGAGGAAAAGCTTTTGTCCACCACGGATTATACAGCCTTTGAGATGGAATACCGGATTGACCCATCCCTAATCGGTGGTGTTATCATACGGATAGGAGATCGAGTCGTCGATGGAAGTGTCCGGAATAAGCTGGCAAAGCTGGCGCAGTCCGTATCCGCTTAAAAATCAAGAGGAAGGTGCATAATCCTATGAATTTAAGACCAGAAGAAATCAGCTCCGTTATCAAGGAGCAGATTAAGAATTATAGCACCAAGCTGGAAGTATCAGATGTGGGAACGGTTATCCAGGTGGCAGACGGTATCGCCCGTATCCATGGACTGGAAAAGGCGATGCAGGGAGAGCTGTTGGAGTTCCCGAATGAAATTTACGGAATGGTGTTAAACCTTGAGGAAGATAATGTAGGTGCGGTGCTTCTCGGTGACAGCAAAAACATCAACGAGGGAGATACCGTAAAGACGACCGGGCGAGTCGTAGAGGTTCCGGTCGGAGACGCTATGTTAGGCAGGGTAGTCAACGCCCTGGGGCAGCCGATAGATGGCAAAGGCCCAATCAAGACGGAAAAATACAGAAAAATTGAACGTGTGGCTTCCGGTGTTATCAGCCGGAAATCCGTCAATACACCGCTTCAGACCGGTATGAAGGCTATCGACTCGATGGTGCCGATTGGACGCGGTCAGCGTGAGCTTATCATCGGCGACCGTCAGACCGGAAAAACAGCGATTGCGATTGATACGATCATCAATCAGAAGGGGCAGGACGTCTATTGTATTTATGTAGCGATTGGTCAGAAGGCTTCTACCGTGGCAAACGTGGTAAAAACCTTAGAAGACTACGGCGCTATGGACTATACGACGGTTGTCGCTTCTACCGCGAGCGAGTTGGCTCCTTTGCAGTATATCGCACCATATTCCGGCTGTGCGATTGGTGAAGAGTGGATGGAAGCAGGAAAGGATGTGCTGGTAGTCTATGATGACCTGACCAAGCATGCAGCAGCTTACCGTACTCTTTCCTTACTCTTAAAGAGGCCACCGGGACGTGAGGCATATCCTGGTGACGTATTTTACTTACATTCCAGATTGCTGGAGCGTGCTGCCAGATTGGCAGATGAACTGGGAGGCGGTTCTCTGACGGCTCTGCCGATTATTGAGACGCAGGCGGGAGACGTATCCGCTTATATCCCAACGAACGTTATTTCGATTACAGACGGTCAGATTTATCTGGAGACCGAGATGTTTAACTCCGGTTTCCGTCCGGCAGTCAACCCTGGGCTTTCCGTATCCCGTGTAGGCGGTTCTGCACAGGTAAAAGCGATGAAGTCCATTGCAGGACCGATTCGTATTGACCTCGCTCAGTACCGTGAGCTGGCTGCCTTCTCGCAGTTCGGTTCTGATTTGGATGCCGATACGAAGGAGAAGCTGGCACAGGGCGAGCGTATCCGTGAGGTATTAAAGCAGCCGCAGTACCAGCCGATGGCAGTCGAGTACCAGATTATGATCATTTATGCAGCGACCAAGAAATATTTGCTGGATATTCCGGTCAGCGAGGTGCTGCGTTTTGAGAGCGAATTTTTTGAATATATTGATACCAAGCATCCGGAGATCCCGGAGAAGCTCCGTGAAACCAAAGCGTTAAGCGAAGAGCTGGAAGCTTCTCTGGTAGAGGCTATCAATGGCTTTAAAAAGGAGTTTCGGGCTTAGAAATGAGGGATAACTTATGGCTTCCATGAGAGATATCAAAAGGCGGAAGGAAAGCATCAGCAGCACTGGGCAGATTACCAAGGCGATGAAGCTGGTAGCTACGGTCAAGCTGCAGAAAGCCAAAGCCAAGGCGGAGAATTCCAGACCGTATTTTGAGCATATGTATGAAGCCGTCTGCTCCATTCTCAATAAGTCAGGTTATATGGATCATCCGATGCTGACACCAAAAAACGCGTCTTCTGATAAGCCGGGAGAAGGTGGAAAGCGAGCCGTAATTGTAATTACTTCAAACCGTGGACTGGCAGGAGGCTACAATTCCAACATCGTCAAGCTGGTGACAGGCGGAGACTTCGATCCGAAGGATACGCTGGTCTATGCAGTAGGACGCAAAGGAAAGGAAGCTTTGGCAAGAAGAGGCTATGAGATTGCAAAGGATTATTCCGAGGCGATCAACGAGCCGATATTTGCCGATGCTGCCGAAATCGGCACAGAGGTGATGGAGGCGTTCCGGGAGGGAAAGATCCGGGAGATTTATTTGGCTTATACCGTATTTAAAAATACGGTCAGCCATATCCCGACTCTGCAAAAGATCCTTCCAGTGGAGTCCGACCAGATGCAAAAGAAAGAGAAAAAAGAAGGCCCGCTTAGCGTGGACGATCTGACGCTGATGAATTATGAGCCGGAAGCAGACGAGGCATTGAACCTGATTATACCAAAATATGTCAACAGTTTGATTTACGGCGCGTTGACAACGGCGATTGCCAGTGAAAACGGCGCGAGGATGCAGGCGATGGATTCTGCAACCAGCAACGCGGAGGATATGATCAGCGATTTGGAATTAAAGTACAACCGAGCAAGACAGGGAGCTATCACGCAGGAGCTGACCGAGATTATTGCCGGTGCAAACGCTATATCATAATAGATAGCGTGCTTATGCAAGTAAACAGCTTCTGGCAGGAAGCTTCCCCAAAATGGTTTCCTGGCAGGAGTTGTGAAAAAAAGGAGTGAAGAGCGCAAAATGGCAGAGAAGAATAAAGGAAAAATCACTCAGGTCATCAGTGCGGTTCTGGATATCAAGTTTACCGAAGGAAAGCTCCCGGAGATCAATGAAGCGATTGAGATTCCGAAGCAGGACGGAGAAACACTGGTAGTCGAAGTAGCGCAGCATCTGGGTGACGATACCGTTCGCTGTATTGCCATGGGACCGACGGACGGATTGGTTCGCGGTATGGAGGCAATCGCAGCAGGCGGACCTATTACCGTGCCGGTAGGAGAAGCGACGTTAGGCCGTATGTTCAATGTATTGGGCCAGCCGATTGACAACAAACCGGCGCCAAAGGTAAAGGAACATGATCCGATTCACAGAAAAGCTCCTGCCTTTGAGGAACAGTCTACTTCTACGGAGATGCTGGAAACCGGTATTAAGGTCGTTGACCTGCTCTGTCCTTATCAGAAGGGTGGAAAGATTGGTCTGTTCGGCGGCGCCGGAGTAGGCAAGACGGTATTGATCCAGGAGCTGATTACCAATATCGCCAATGAGCATGGTGGATATTCGGTATTTACCGGTGTAGGAGAACGTACCCGTGAAGGAAACGATCTGTATTATGAAATGATAGAGTCCGGCGTTATCAATAAGACGACGATGGTGTTCGGGCAGATGAATGAGCCGCCGGGAGCGAGAATGAGAGTTGGTCTGACAGGGCTTACGATGGCAGAATATTTCCGTGACCGTGCCGGAAAAGACGTGCTGTTGTTTATCGACAATATTTTCCGTTTTACTCAGGCAGGTTCCGAGGTGTCCGCGCTTCTTGGTCGTATGCCTTCTGCCGTAGGATATCAGCCGACGCTGCAGACGGAGATGGGCGCCCTGCAGGAGCGGATTACCTCGACGAAAAAGGGTTCTATTACCTCCGTACAGGCGGTTTATGTGCCTGCCGATGACTTGACGGACCCGGCTCCGGCGACGACCTTTGCCCACTTGGATGCGACGACCGTTCTTTCTCGTTCCATCGTGGAATTAGGTATTTATCCGGCGGTAGATCCGTTGGAATCTACTTCCCGTATTCTCGATCCAAGAGTGGTAGGCGAAGAGCATTACAAAGTAGCCCGCGGTGTTCAGGAGATTCTGCAAAGGTATAAAGAGCTGCAGGATATCATTGCGATTCTGGGTATGGATGAGCTTTCTGAGGATGATAAGCTGCTCGTATCCAGAGCAAGAAAGATTCAAAGATTCCTGTCTCAGCCGTTCCACGTAGCAGAACAGTTTACTGGCTTAGAGGGACGATTTGTTCCAATCAGCGAGACAATCCAAGGCTTCCAGGAGATTCTGGATGGTAAGCACGATGATATTCCAGAAAGCTACTTCCTGAATGCCGGTAATATTGACGACGTATTGGCACGGGTAAAATAAACAGGGAGGCAGCCAATGGCAGAGGAAAAACAATTTCGGCTGGAGATCATTTCTCCGGATCGGATCTTTTATGAAGGGCCGGCTGACATGCTGGAGATACGGACGACCGAGGGTGAGATCGGTATCCTGCGGGACCATATTCCGCTGACTGCCATGCTCGTTCCTTGTATCGTCAATATCAAAAATAATGGAGAGGTTAAGCATGCCGCTATCCACGACGGATTTATCGAAATCCTGAAAGATAAAGTGGTAGTGCTTTCCGAATCCTGCGAGTGGCCGGAGGAAATCGACCGCAAGCGTGCCGAAGAGGCAAAGCTCCGCGCGGAACGGCGCTTAAAATCAGGGGATTCCAACCTGAATATGGCGCGTGCGGAACTGGCGCTCCGGAAGTCCCTGATCCGTTTGGAACTGGCAGGGCAGTCAAAATCATAAAACGACAAGAATAACGACGGCGCTATCGCCGTGGTATATTGCCGCAGAATCTATCAGAAGGGTAGACGCTGCGGCAATTTTTGCGTTTTGTGGGCAGATAAAAATGGCAAATTAGATATGATTTTTAAAAGAAGCGGGAAATTCTGTTTACACATAAAAATTTATGTGTTATAATAGATAAAAATGAGAATTCTAAACGGAGAAAATTAGAGAATTTTTCTATATATAGAAAGATAGTTATTAGTTTTTAATTTTGAATTTACCTAAAACAGATAGAAAAAAGTACAGAATGATACATATCGGAAGGATAGAAGGATAGCAGCAAAGGCAGCAAAAGGAGACTGGAAAATGAAACAAGAAGAGAAGTCTATACAAGAGGCTGACTGGGAGGCTGACTGGGAGGCTGACTGGGAGGCTGACTGGGAGGCTGACCGGATGGGGATTTATATCGGGAAATTGCGGACAGCTTTGAATATCCCTCGCTCAAAGCTGGCAGAGGGATTGTGCAGTGAATCCCATCTGGCACGGATTGAAAGCGGGGAACGAGAAGCAGAAAAGCTTTTGCTGGATGCTCTGTTGGAGCGTCTGGGATGTTCGGCAGAGATGTTTGAACGGATTTTGGATCAGGAAGAGGAAAACGAGTATCAGTTACGAACGAATATTGCCCGTCAGCTTCGGGAGGGAAAGCTGGATCCGGCGAAAGTGGCGATAACGGCATATGAGGAGGACAGAAAGCGTCACTATGGGAAAAAATGGCTTTCCAAGGAAAGCGCATTGGAACGGCAGTTTTTACAGATGATGAAGATCAATCTGGATTATCTGGAACATGGACTAAGGGAGTCCTTATATGATTTCATAAAAGAAACCATTCATATGACGCAGCCGCGCTTTGAAACAGTACCGTTGACAGAGCTGCTTTTGAGAAGAAACGAGATCTATTTGATTCTGGCGCTGTTGGAGTCAGGCAAGCGTCTGGGAATAGCAGAAAAAGAAACGGTTTCTTGTCCGACATCTTATTTGGAGCTGTTAGAATATTTAAAGGTACATATTCGTGACAGACAGGAGCGAATTCATGTGTCCCCGTATGCCGCCTGTCAGGCAGCCAGAGAATTCTATGAGATCGGACGTTTAGAAAAGGCGCTGGAAAAGTGCCAAGAGACATGTGGCGAGCTGGGGGAGGAGCAAAAGCTGTTTTGCCAAGACGAGCTTTTAGAGCTGGAACAGGATATTTTGCTGGCTTTGGGAAGTCAGGAGAAGACTCCGGAAAGGATAAGAAAAAGATTTCAGGAAATCCGGAAGTATGTGAAAATGCCGGAATTGCTTTGGCTTCCCTATGAGGAAAATCATGATAATCATGGCGCGAACGAGGTGTTAAAAAGCCGTCGAAGGCTGTTGAAGCTATCTCAGGAAAGTATGACAGGCGTTCCGGGAGATCCCAGTATCTGGCGCTATGAGAAAAAAGCCGTCAGACCGCAGCGAAGGAACAGGAGAAGATTGCTGCAGCAGGTCGGTCTGTCCGGCGAGCGGTATGATTATGAGATTATTACAACAAATCATAAGGATTACCTGCTGCGAAGCTCTCTGGGGCGTGCCATCAACCAAAGAAGGTGGGAGCAGGCAGGGGTGCTGTTGGAGGAGTTGGCAGGACGTGTGCCAGATACTACACAAAATCGACAATATCTGGAAATAGAAGAGGCAACAATACAGGAAAATTTACCGAACGAGGATCGGCGCAAAATTTCTCTGGAGGAGCGGATTTCCAGACTGCAAAAGGCATTGGCGATGACCTTGCCAGGTTTGCCGATAAAGACCGAAGAAACAAAGCTGCTGGCAGAGCATCCTGCCGGGATGCTGTCGCTGAACGAAAGCGTTATTTTAAAACAGCTTGCGACCTGTTATAAACGGCAGGGGAAGCTGGAGGAGAGCCTACAGGTGCTGCGCTTTCTGAAAAGGTGCCTGGAGTATGATGGAAGCGGGCTGGTACGTGACATTGAGCAGTATACGTTGTGTATCGTTGCTCTGGTCAGTGTGTTGGGGGACTGCGGGTATTATGAGGAATCCAATGAACTGGGGAAGGAATGTATTCGGCTTATGCTGGAACGGCAGACCAGCGTCAGGATGGCAGAGTGCTTATTTGGCATTGCCTGGAATATGAAGCAGCAGAGGCTTGAGAATCCGGAGCTTTATATAGGCCAGAAGGGAGAAGAGCAAAAAGAAAGATGCCTTGCCCTGTTTCGTATGGCCTATGCAGCAGCAATATGGTCAGGCGATGAAGAGGGGCAAGGACATCTTAAAAAATATTGTATGGAAATTTGCGGGGTAGAGTTGGAACTTTAACTCCGATCATCTCCGCCGTCTCCCCAGCCAGGAAAACGGGCAATAGGAGGAATACCGTTACCCGGAGCGCTTTGCGGCGGAGTGCCATCCGGGACGGTTTCTCCGTTGCTGATTGGAGAAAAGACGGCCTGAAATAGCCATACCAAGAAAATACTAAGAGATACGAATTTTTTCAGTTTTCTGTTTATAAGTCAAATCCTCCTTGTATAATAAAGTGTCATCTGTAAGATATGAGATTACTATACTACATCCTGTAGAAAAGGACTATTACAGAATTGGCAAGTTATGAAAAATTTTTGATCTTGCCAGTTCTGTAATAGTCAAGAAAGAAGAAGTGGTATATAATGGATAGCAACAAGACAACCGGTTCTCTTGTGCAACTGAAACGAAACAAAAGATTGCATCCGGCATCGGTACTGGCCGGATACAGCAAGGCGTCGGATATGACGCGACAAAAGAAAGGAGCTTTTAAACATGAAAAATTGAAAGAAGGCAGGCAGCAGGTTATTGGCAGGGGCATTGGCGTTTGCCTGTGTATGTGCAGCAGGAAGTATTCCGGCCAGGGCAGCAGAGGCAAAAGAAGCTCCAGAGACGTCTGCGGTGGAACAGATCTGGCAGGAGGTCGTGGAGGAATATGGACTGAAGCAGGAAGAGACAGAGCTGGTCTATCAGACAGATGCCATGGGACGCTCTACTCAGGTGCCGGAAGCGGTGAAGAGCGAGACGGTGGATGAGGAGGGATTTACAGAAGTAACGTATTATGTGCCGTATGTGATGGATGAAGAGGAAGATGAGTTGGTGAATTCGTTTGAATATTGGGAAGCTAAAAAAGTGACAAGAGCATCTACGCCTTTTTCTCAAGGTAATAGTGACGTGATACTTTCTGCAACAGCAACTTATAGTACATATAAGCAAAATTTGCCTTATGGTAATATGGGATTTGTTTTGCCAGCAAGTGTTAGCGGTTCATGGAAAAAGACCTCGTCTGGAGATGTAGACTTAGGAAAGAATGCAATTTTATATATTAGTTATGACCTTTTTGGAAATTTATATTCTTATCCAAGTTGCTTGACTACAGATGATGTGTTATTGAAACCAACTTATAAAAATTATTCCTGTAGTGCTACAATTAATCAGGCATATGCAAGTCCTAATCAAACGTATTTTGCATATTTTAGTACATTTCCGTCTGGATCTGTAATGGGATTTACGGATGGTGTAAATCATAATGGAGGAATTAACATGCAGCTTACGTATTATGATAAGAGCGGAAATATGAAAAAGGCAGGAATGTACTCATTAAAATTTCATGGTTAATGGCATTTTGTAAGAAAGTATAAGCAAGGTTGAGCCTCCTATTAGGTAAAAAGTGTTTTATATCCAATAGGAGGCATTATGTAAATTTGATAGGAAGTATTGGGAATAGATTTACAGAAAAAATGGTTTTAATGAGGAGAAGAGGAGAAATTAAAATGAAGAAAAAAAGTTTTATATTGGTATTGATAATAGCAATCCTGCTGTTTTTTGCAGGTGGTTTCGTAATCGGACGATTCAGCGAAACGGATGGAAAAGAGAAAGAAAATCGAAAAAATACAGACAAAACAGAAACATCTAAACTAACAGCAGAGAGTCCAAGCCTTGTGAAAAAAGATCAGACAGGATATGATTTTTGGGAAATGAATGGAGTAAAGTGGGGGACATTTGAGGCCAGACTGGAAGCGGAGAGACCAACAACGTATATGATGACCAACCACTATAGAGAGGAAAATCAAAGGTTGGTGGAGTTTCGAGATACCTTAAAGGGACAGGAAGGCAGCGGAGAGGTAAAGGTTCTTTTTGTAGAAGACGATTTTGTAAACGGGACTTATACGATGTATTTAGAAAAGGAAGAAGGAAAAGTAAAAGTTTTAGAAGAAACCTGTGAGGCTTTGCAGAAGCTGAATAAATTAGATTCAAAGGGGGGAGAAGAGTATCAAAATGATACTGGAAATCGTACTTATGAGGATGAAGATGGAAATCAGATTCAGATTATTTGGATGAAACAGGAGTTCAATGAAGTCTATTTTCATGTAATAGAATTTATGTTTACTCCAAAGGAATATGTGAGTCTTGCTGGTCATCCTCTGGCTGATTGAAACAAAAACGATGACCAATAAGATTGTAGAACCTTTGGAAGTTGGGGTGGATTTTGTATGGATATTGGATAGAGAAAGGAGAAGTCTATATGAAAAAGAAAAAAGGGTTTATTCTTTTTTTAGTACTTGTATTTATCTTGTCTGCCTGTGGGATGAAGGGAAAAGACGCTCCAAAGGAAGAAAAGGAACAGGTGGAGAATACGCGGGGAGAAGATAAGCAGGAAGGGGATACACAAGAAAAAAATACGCAGGAAGAAGGGGAACAGGAGGGGGAAAAACAAGAAGAAACGAAACCGGAGGAAAACGATTCTCAAACAGAACCCGATCCATCAAACAACAACGAAGCAGATACGCCAAAACCCGATCCTGGCACACCAGATCTGGAGCTTTCCGGCAAACCTCTGGAATTTTTCGGCGGCTCGTTCCATGATGAAGAGGGGTTTACGTTTGACGGTTTTACCCTGATGTCCGATTATGAGATCTTTGAAAAACGGATGGAGTTGACAGAAACAGAGGTAGCTCCACGGCTTGTAGAGCAGGAAGTGTCCAGGAAATGGGAAGGCTTCACTCAAACAGTAGACTTTTATCAGATATCTATACCCGGATATCCAGAAGCTGTTGGGACACTCATTCGTTATAATTTTTTTGAAAAACAGTTTATGAATGGAGGAATGACGATTGAATTTCCGGATTATGAAAGTGCGGTAGCATTTTTAAAGGAAAAAGATCTGGAACTAATGTCTGTAAGTGTAGAGGATCCGGAAGGGAAGTTTTCTAAAACGGAAGGAGAAAACTCTTGCCTTTTTATGTATTTGGATAAACGTAATATTGCAATTCAAATGGACGCTCATATCACAGAGGAAGGAAAAGGGCAGGTGTCTATCTTCTTTTCAGAAAATGTGAGCCGTTGCGGGACGGTAAATAATGACAGTCTTTATTTTAAATTTGAAGAGAAAAAATAACAGCCAGTATGTTGACGTTGAAGTGGAGGAGCCAAAGGAGCAGAAGCCTTCTTAGAAATCATAATCTATAAAGGAAAGTCAAAAAGGGCAGTTTTTTTATAAAAAGAAAGAGAGGGAGGATCACAGAAATGAAATATAACTATAATATTTGTTTATTTATGATAGTGATATTATTTCTTTCAGCCTGTGGAATGAAAGCGGATAAGAAGCAACTTCCAAACGAGCCGGATCCGGAACTTTCCTCCAAACCACTGGAATTTTTCAGAGGATCTTTTCATGACGAACATGGTTTTACTTTTGATGGCTTTACGATTACCGCAGATTATAAAATTATGGAAGAACGGCTTGCTTTGACCGAACAGCAGCCAGAGATTAGGCTGGTAGATAATGGTAACACCACGATTTTGACCTTTTATAAGGTATCGCCGATGGATGATCCGGAAGTAGTGGGAAATGTGGTATATATGTTTTATAAGGAACAGTTTCTAAGAGGGAGTATGTCGATTTTGTTTCCTAATTATGAATCCGCAAAAGACTTTGTAAAAGAAACAGGAGAAGGATTGGATACAGTAAAAATACCAGTCGAGGAATTGGAGCAGATAGAGAATTATGATGGCTATACCTATAGCGAGCTTCGGGAACCAGAATCATGGGAACCTTACGCATATAGTGCTGGTTATGTAGACAGACGTGGCATCAGTATTCAAACCAGCGCAGTAAAACGTATTGAGGAAGGTGGGAAAGAGGTTGGGATAGTCACTATTTTCTTTATAGAAAACGTATCTGGAGGAGGGGCGGCGAAAAATAACAGTCAATATTTTGAATTTGATTTTGAAGAGGAGTCAGAGTAAAACAAAATATAGGATGATGTATTTTGTTTCATACACGGATAGGTTAAGAATGATGAAGAAAAAAGTTTTATACTGGTATTGATACTAGCAATACTGTTGTCTTTTGCGGGTGGTTTCGTAATCGAACGGTTCAGCGAAACGGATGGAAAAGAGAAGGAAAATCGAAAAAGCTCAAATAAAACAGAAACATCTGAACTAACAGTAGAGAGGCAAAGGTTCTTTTGTAGAAGACGATTTTGTAAACGAGACTTATACAATGTATTTAGAACAGGAAGAAGGAAAGGCAAAAGTTTTAGAGGAAATCTGTGAGCCTCGCTGGCCATCCTCTGGTTGATTGGAACAAAAACGATGACCACTAAGATTGTAGAACCTTTGGAAGTTGGAGTGGATATTGGATAGAGAAAGGAGAAGGCTATATGAAAAAGAAAAAAAGGTTTCTTCTTTTTTTAGTACTTGTATTTATCTTGTCTGCCTGTGGGACGAAGGGAAAAGATGCTCCAAAGGAAGAAAAGGAACAAGTGGAGGATACACAGGGAGAGGATAAGCAGGAAGGGAATACACAAGAAAAAAACACGCAAGAAGAAAGCAAATTGGAAGAAACGAAACCAGAAGAAAACGATTCTCAAACAGAAGCAGATCCATCAAACAACAATGAAGCAGACACACCAAAACCAGATCCTGGCACACCAGATCCGGAGCTTTCCAGCAGGCCTCTGGAATTTTTTAGAGGAGCCTTTCAGGATGGAGAAGGTTTTACGTTTGATGGTTTTACCATTACCGCGGACTATGACATTATGGAGAAACGGTTGGCTCTGACAGAGCAGCAGCCGGAAATAAAGGTAACGGATAATGGAGCGACGACGAATCTGATCTTCTATGAGGTGGTGATGGAAGAGGAACCGGAAGTAGTCGGGAATTTTACCTATATGTTTTACAAGAATCAGTTTTTGAGAGGAACGATGTCGATTTTGTTTCCAGATTTTGAGGCTGCCAAGGATTTTATATGGGGAATAGAGGAAGAACTGGATCCGGTAAGAATACCGATATCAGAATTGGAACAGAAAATGGAAGAGGGAAGTTATGAAGGGTATGCGGTTCAGGATCTTCGGGAACCGGAAGAATGGGAAGTGCCTACCTGCAGCGCAGGTTATGCAGACAGACGTGGCATCAGTGTTCAAACCAGTGCCGTAAAACGTATTGAGAGAGGTGGGAAAGAGGTTGGTGTAGTCACTATTTTCTTTATAGAAAATGTACCTGGAGGCGGCGCGGTCAAAAATAACAGTCAGTATTTTGACTTTGACTTTGGAGAAGAGCAGGAATCAGAATAAAATTAACTTGCCCGGTTGTGTAACAGAAGGTAAAAACTTAGAATATCGGAGAAGCTACCAAAGTGAGCTTTGTAAAGGTATCCCGTTGACAGCCCCCTGTACTCTTTGTATAATAAAGGATAAATATGCAGGAACGCTCTGGCGTTTTTGCCGCTATGAGGAGCAAGGGGAAGATGAAACGAGAAAAGCAAAGCAACAGCCATCAGATTCAGCGGAAAACAGTTCTGCGGTGGGCGGTGTCCTATTTGCCGGTGCTGCTGATTCCATTGATTTTGGGCGGGCTTTTGTATGGCTATTCGATGAAGGCTGTGCAGGAAAAGGCAGAGACGATACAATATACGATGCTGGCAGATCGAGCCGAAACCCTGGCGTCGGTATTTGAACAGGTGAGCGATTTAACGATTATGATTCAGGGGGACAGTACGGTTAGCCAGTTGGCGAAGAAGGCGGAATGGACCAGGGAGGATCGCTATCAGATGGGAGAGGTGCAGAAGCTTCTTTCGGATTATACGCGGAACAATGAAGAAATCGAAGAAATTTTTTTATATTTTCCGCAGAAGGAGTGCATGATAGGAACGGATCTGGCATTTTCTGTGGAAAGCAATAAGGTTCTCGAGCGTGCGACGGGACTGGATCAGGACAGCTTCCTTCGTCTGCTTTCAGAGGAATTATATGGAACCTATCATAGTATCGGGGAAAATAAACTTTTGTATACCTCAGTATTTCGGAAAAATGTTCATCTCTTAAAGCAGCCGATGATTGTACTGGTTTATTTATCAGAGCAGTATTTGGACTATTTGCTTCATACGACAGAAGTAGAATTTTTCCTGGCGGATACACAGGGAAACGCTTACAGCAGCGCCTCTTATCGGGCAGGAGAGGTCGGCCGGGTGACGATAGAGGAGGTGCTAAAGACCTCCTTTGAAAACAGTCCGATGCAGTGGAAGGGGACGACCTGTCTGTATCAGGACGAAATGGAGCGCTACGGCTTAAAGCTCTACAGCATCCAGCCGGATGTGGGATATGTTTCTACACTTCGTGGAATGAGATGGATTTTGGCTGCCTATTTGCTGATTTGCCTGCTGGCAGGAGTTCTACTAGTGTGGTATCAGAGCAGACGGAATTACAGGCCGGTAGGGGATTTGCTGACGGTAATCCGGCGGCATGGCTATTTAGAGGGAAAGGAATTGGCAGAGGCAGGACAGTCTTTGCAGCATTTGATTGATGCCTACGAGAGTAGAAAGGATGAAGTGGGCAGACAGGAGCAGGTGATCATTACGCACGGGCTGCATCAGCTATTTGAGCCGGACAATCGTCAGATGGGGGCGGGAGACGAAGCAACCTATCAAATGTTTTGCAGCTTTTTAGGAGGAGATATCCGGCAGGTTGTCCAGTTCCGTGTGCTTGGGGCGGAGGAGACAGGATTAGAAGGAACGCTGTTGGTATTTATGTTAAAAAATGTACTGGCGGAGGAGCTGGAGGGAAAGGTTTCCTTTGTGTTTGGGGAATTGCGGGGCTGCTATTATTTGCTGGCCGGAGAGCGAAGAGACGGCAAGTCCCTTCTGGCAGAGGAGGATATCGAGAAAATCAGCCGTTTCTTTAAGGAACAGTGCGGGATTGATGTTTCCGTGGAAATCAGCGGGCTATGGCAGGGCTGGCAGGGGGTGGCCAGAGCCTATGATGAGGTAAGGGCGCTTGCGGAGTATAGGGGCTTTTTGACGGGCTATCCGCAGGTAATCGCTTATGAGACATGGAAGCAGGAGGAGCTGGTCAGGCAGTTTTATCATATTTTTGCAAAGGAACGTTCCTTGTGTCTGGCGTTGTGGGAGCATCAGGTCGGAATTGCGGAGAAAGAACTGGCTTCTTATAAAAAAGCGTTGGAGTCTGAGGCGATGCAGCTTTGGCTGGGAGTAAAGGAGGAACCGCAGGAGGAGGCCACCAGATGTATTGCCGATGAGGTACAGGAATACATCGACGGGCATTATGCGGACAAGCAGTTGACAGTTGGAGCCCTGGCAGAGATGTTTGAGGTTTCTACACCATGGCTTTCCCGAAATTTTAAAAAAGAAAAGGACTGCGGTGTGCTGGAATACATTGGACAGGTACGGATGGAACATGCAAAGGAACTGCTGCTGTCTGGAATGTCGGTGACAGAAACGGCAGAGCAGGTAGGTTATTACAGCAGCCGTCCTTTGATCCGGCTCTTTACAGAGCGTGTTGGGATGACGCCGATGAAATACGTAAAAAGCCAGCAATAAAGGCTATTTGGAGGACTATGTCTTGTTTTTGCAGCACAGAAAGTGCCGAAAAAATAAGGCATTTTTCTTTTTAACTAGTGGTTATTTTCAAAATGAGACTTCTTTGCTACAATGATTTCAGCAGTCAGGGTACGGTATGGCTTTTAGGAGCTGGCTTACCCAAGGGAGCTTTCTTTACTTGCAGGCAGCAGATTGGTACACAGGGCTGGTACATAGGACTATAGAAGGCGCAGCGCTGTGAAGCCGTACAACTGTTTTGCAAAGGAGAAGGCATCAAAACGAATGGAGGATAACCGAATGAAAAGAAGAGGAGTAATATGGATCAGCTTCGTTCTGGTTCTGGTCATGGCAGTGAGTTTGTTTGCAGCCTGTGGCAAAAAGAACGACGACAGCAAGGACAACAGTAAGACAAATACGAACAGCAGCGCCAGTGACGATACGCAAAAGGAAAACAGTGATCAGCAGACACCGGAGGAAGGCGGGGACGGCACGCCGGAACAGACTACTCCGGAAGAAAAGGACTTTTTTCCATTAGAGGAGAAAACGGAGTTTTCCCTTTGGACGGTAGATAACGGTATGATGACGCCTGGTTATGAGGCAACCGATACAGCGGCTTTAGTAGAAGAGGCAACGAATGTTCATTTAAAGGTTGCCTGGGTGACGGCAAATGAAGCACAGGAAAAATTCGGTCTGATGATTGCTTCCGGAGATATTCCGGATATGGTATATTCCGGGGTAAACAGCTACTATACGGGCGGCCCGATTCAGGCGGTAAAGGATGGACTGTTTTTAGAGATGACGGATTTAATCGATCAGTATATGCCAACCTATAAGGCAATCCTGGATTCTAATGAGCAGCTAAAAAAAGATGTTACAGCGGATGATGGAAAGCGGTATTCCCTGTATAGCATCTATATGGATGACAATATGAATCTGGATACAAACCTGAATTTTATCGGAATGGCCGTCAGAAAGGACTGGCTGGATGAAGCAGGGCTGGAAATGCCAGTGACGATAGATGATTGGACAGAAGCACTGACCGCATTTAAAAACCGCGGAGTAGAATCGCCGTTGATGATTGGAAATAACGGCAGAATCCAGTGCGGCGCATTTTTAACGGCCTATGGTGTTTTGGAAGGCTTCTATATGGATGGAGATACGGTAAAATTCGGGCCTGCCGAGCCAGGCTATAAGGAATATTTACAGCAGATGAAGGATTGGTATGATGCAGGGCTTTTGGATCAGAACTTTACGGCTAACAATGCGTATGCCTTGACAGAGCTAGAGAACATCGGAGGTGATAAGACTGGTATGTGTTCGATTTGGTGGCAGTTCGGCGGAACGAGCGTAAAGGGAATGGGCTATCCGGTAGCGGATGATTATTTCCTGGCCTACGCACCGAATCCGGTTTTAAACGAGAACGATCCGGTCAGAGGCGCCAGCCAGCCGAGTATGGTAAGCGCACAGCTTTGTGTCAACTCTAATGTAACCGGAGAGCGTTTGGAAACACTGTGCCGCTATTTGGATTATCATTATACAAAGGAATCCATGTATTATCATTTTTATGGGGAAGAGAATGTTCATTATACCGTAGAGAGCGATGGAAAGGCTTCCTATTCTGCTATGATGACCGAGGATTCGGAATTAAATGTTCATGAGATGAGAATCGCACATTTAAGCAACTGGGTAGGTGCGCTTGCTACAGGTGTAGACTATGCTGCTCATGAAAAGGGAAACGATGAATGTCTGGATATGCAGTCTGCCTGGGATGCCGATTATAGCCTTGTTTATCCTCCGTTTGCGACGATGACAGGAGAAGAAACAGAGGAATTCAATGTGATTTATACGAGCATTACGACACTGGTAGATGAAATGAGTACCAAATGTATCCTTGGTGTGGAATCTCTGGACACTTATGACAGCTATGTAGAACAGTTGTACCAGTACGGCCTGCAAAGATGTATTGATTTAAAACAGGCGGCGTATGACCGGTATCAGAACAGATAACATAGAAGGGATGCCGTTTCCGGGAAAAGGGAGCGGCCTCCTTTTTTGATAGAGGAAGGCAGAGCATCAGAGTATAGGTAAGAAAAAGGAGACAGAGAAATGGAAGAAAGGAAAGAAACGGCCAAAATGGGGCTGACAGAAGAGGATGTGCGTGGGAGTATGAAAGAACCAGAAGGCGGCAGACCGAGATTTGATCCGAGAGAAATGCTAAAAGCAATGGGCGATAAGCGGTTTGACGTGGAAGCATATCTGGCCAGCGAGGATGCAAAGGATCATGCGGAAATGATGGGAATTTGTATGCGGAAGGGGGAAGGAACCCCGGAGGATATGGAATATTGGAGAACCTGTGGGAAGGGTATGAAGAAGGAACTGCATGGTGATCCGGCTGACGTACATACCAAATGGGCCGCTTATCTGCCATTGGCGGCGGTAGAAGGAACAGAGACAGGACGGAAATTTCCGTTGATTTTTAACCTGCATGGGGCGCATAATCCGATTTTGATGACGGAAAGCTGCGGGATTACTCAACTGGCGGCCAGAGAGGAATGTATTGTGATTGCTCCGAGCATTATCCGGTCGATGAAAGCCGGGTATATTGTATGGGCTATAGCTTCGGTGGCTTTATGACATCCCAGAATGCCTGGCGGCATCCGGAGCTGTTTGCCGGAATCGGGATGGGCGAGATGTTATTTGCCGGAGATGTGGTAGAGCATACCTTAGACGGCCAGTTCTATCCAGCCTACCATTTGACAGAGGAAATGATAGAGCATATGAAAGAGGTAGAGCTACCTGTGCTGTTGTTTATGGGAGAAAACGAAATGCTTTGCCTGGAACCGCTTTGGAGGGAGCCGGAAACAGAAATTCAGGATGGAGTGATTCCGCTCGACAGCAAGGATAAAAAACAAGCGTTTCAAAATTGGAGACGGGCAGCAGGCTGTGAACAAAAAGAATTTCAAAAAAAGGAGTACTACGAAACTCATACTAATCCGGTAGTAAGAAGTATTGGAGCCGAGTTTGAACGGACAGAGATTAGGGATTATAAAGGAAGAAAATATTTTATCGGGGATTCTGTAAAAGAGGATGGAGAATGTCTGTTCCGTACGGTATCCTGTGAAAAAATGAATCATGGTGCAACCCTGTATTTTCCAGAGCTGATCTGGGAGCATATCAGCAAATATGCCAGAGATACCAAAACGGGGAAGCTGATCCGGTTATAAATCGGAATTAGATAGGAAAGAGATAAAAAAGAGAAAGCGAGGAAAAGAAGCATGGAAGAAAAGAGAGAAGAAGGAAAGCTGGGACTGACCGGCGAGGATGTAAAGAAGGGCGCACCGAATCCGGCGGGCTTATTTCAGGCAATGGGTAATGACGAATGTGACGCAGAGGCAGTAGCAACTTCTGAGGACGGGCGTCTGATTCAGGAAAATATGAAGGTGATGATGTGGGGCGAGGACTCGAGGGAAGAACTGGAGTTTTGGGCAGGCTATGAAAAGGGCTTGAAAAAGGAGCTGCATGGTGATCCAAAAAATGTTCACAGCAAATGGGCTTCGTATTTGCCGTTAGCTGCCGTAGAGGAAATGGAGCAAAAAAACACAGATCGGAAATTTCCGCTGATTTTCTGTCTGCACGGAGCGCACAATCCGATTCAATTAACCGAAAGCTACGGTATCATTCAGGTAGCGGCCAGAGAAGAATGTATCGTCATTGCCCCGGAAAATGAGAATTTAGAGCATATTTTAGGGCTGCTGGAATATGCCAAAGTACATTATCCGGTGGATGAGAGCCGAGTATACAGCATTGGCTATAGTTTCGGTGGTTTTATGACGTCTCGGAACGTACTGTCAAGACCAGATATTTTTGCCGGTGCCGGGATGGGCGGGATGCTGTTTGCCGGGGACGTCTGTGAGCATGAGTTAGACGGGCAATATTACCCAGAATATAAGTTGACAGAAGAAATGTTAGCCAAAGCAGAGGAGTTAGAGATGCCAGCCTTGCTCTTTATGGGAGAAAATGAAATGCTTTGTCTCGAACCGCTCTGGCGCGATCAACCGCCGATGCCGGAACCGGAAGCGCCTGCAGAGAATGGCAGGAGAGGAGGCGGCGTGATTCCGTTAGGAGCTGCCGACAAGCAGAAAGCGTTGAACAACTGGCGTCGGGTAGGTGGCGCAAAACCAGAAGCGTTTCAAGGACAGGAATTTTATGAGAACCATGATGATCCGGTTGTAAAAAGTATCGGCGCGGAGTTTGAACGTACCGAGGTCAGGGAGTACCATGGACGAAAGTATTTTATCGGTGATTCGCTAAACGATCAGGGAGAGTGCCTATTCCGTACCGTTTCCTGCGAGGGGATGCCGCACTGGCCGACGACCAGCTATGCGGAACTGGTATGGGAGCAGATCGGAAAGTTCGCCAGAGATACCAAAACAGGAAAGTTGATCCGTCTGTAAATTTGGGGATGAGCTGATACAAAAAGGAGAACTCATATGGATAGAAATAATCTACCGCCATCTGGCTGGATTTGGCTGGATACGAAAACAGGCGGAGCAGAAGCAGAAAAGGAATACGGCGCCTTGAGCAGCCAGGTACAGGTCGTATATTTCCGGAAGGAGCTGGAGCTTGGGAGAGAGGAAGCAGATCTTCCAAGGAGCTTTTTGGTTCATCTTTCAGCGGACTCCCGTTATAAATTTTATGTCAATGGAACTCTGGTATCCGTAGGGCCGGAAAAGGGCGACCGGCATGTCTGGTTTTACGAGAGAGTGGATTTGGCGGCTTATCTCCACCCTGGGAAAAATGTCCTGGCGGCCATCGTGCTGCGTTATCCCCTGCCAAGCAACAAAGGAAACCACAGTGTCTGGCGGACGGAGATTCCAGGCTTTTACATGAAGGGAACGATAAGCTGGGGAGCAGAGGAAGCCTCGGAGAGCGGGCAGAATACTGGCCAGGAAGATAGCCGGAACGGCAGCACAAAAAGAACAGAGGAATTTTTGGCGGACGAAAGCTTTCGGGCATATCCGGCCAGACATGTAAAAATCGTATCGGAAAGTCCGCTTTTTGCTCCGCTGCAAATTTTTGAGCAGACAGAAGGCCATGCGGAAACGGCGGATTGGATGAAAGAGGATTTTGATGCTTCTGGGTGGAACACTGCCCTGCCGTACAGTCGGATGCAGGTGCATCAGGCGGTCAGCCCGGGCAATTTATTGGAGCGTCCGATTCCTCTGCTCTATCAGAAGCCGGAGCGTTTTGAGGGAGTGATGACGATCCGGGAGATCCCGGAAGATCAGGTAGGTCGTGAAAATCTGGAAGGTCAGGCAGGCCGTGAGAATTTGGAAGGCCAGGAGATCCCGGAAGGTCAGGCAGGTCGTGAGAATCTGGAAGGCCAGGAGATCCCGGAAGATCAGAAAAGTCAGGGAGAAGTGGCTGAGAAAGCAAAGACAGCAGGAAAGGGCGGATTATCAGGCAGGATAACGGCCTGGAATGGCCTTCTCAGAAAGGATACTGCCTTGACGATACCGGCGCATAGCCGGGAGGTAGTAGAAATAAACGCCGGAGAGCTGACGACAGGGTATCTCCGTCTGGCGTTGGCCGGGGGAAAAGAAGCCAGGCTGCATCTTCTCTATTCGGAGAGCTATTCCACGCTGCCGGATAAAACAAAGCCGCAGGGGCCAGGCAATATGCCCGTCAAGCGGGATCGCATGGACTGGCAAAACGGGGAATTGTACGGATATGCAGATGATTATACGGCAGCAGGCTATGGAAAGACCGACACGCCAGAGGTATTTGAGCCGTTTTGGTTCCGTACCTTCCGTTTCCTCCGTCTGGAGATTGAAACCGGAGAGGAGGCATTGACGGTGGCTCGTCTGGATTACCGGGAGACAGGGTATCCGTTGGAGGTGAAAACATGGGTAAAAACCTCAGATGAGACATTGGATGCTGTCTGGGATATCAGCGAACGGACACTGCGCCGCTGTATGCACGAAACCTATGAGGACTGTCCGTTTTATGAGCAGCTTCAGTATATTATGGACTCCCGTTCTCAAATGCTGTTTACCTATCAGGTTGCGGCGGACGACCGACTGGCCAGGAAATGTATGGATGATTTTAAACGTTCGGTTCGTTATGATGGACTGTTAAATTGCAGCTATCCGTCCTATGCGCCAAATGTTATTCCTGGTTTTTCTATTTACTATATTTGGATGCTGTATGATCATATGATGTATTTTGGGGACAAGGAGCTGCTTCGTTATCATATGCCTACCGTAGACGGGATTTTAGAATATTTCCGCCGGAATTTAAACGAGCAGGGCTTGATCGCAGTCAACGGCGGTCATCTGTATGAAGGGCGTTACTGGTCGTTTATCGACTGGGTAAAGGAATGGCGGATCGGTGTGCCGAACGCGATTTTGCACGGGCCGGTGACGATGGAAAGCTTTTTGTATATCTACGGGCTGCAGGCGGCGGCGAAGCTGGCAGAGTATCTGGATCGGGAAAGCGTAGCCAAGGAGTATGAGCAGCGCGCCGAGGCCGTAAAGGAGTCTATCCGCCGTCATTGCATCGGAGAAAACGGCTTGTATCAGGACGGCCCTGGCTTTGAGGAATACAGCCAGCACTGTCAGGTGTTTGCTGTTTTAACCGGGACAGCCGGGCAGGAGGAAGGAAAACGGATTTTGACGGAGGTGACAGATTCCTACTATGGAGCAGGAAAAGAGTACCCACGTTGTTCGGTTGCGATGGCCTACTATATGTTCCGTGCCTTGGAGCAGGTCGGCCTGTATGAACGGACGGAGCGTCTCTGGGATGTCTGGCGGGAAATGGTGAAAAACAATGGTACTACGTGCGTAGAAAATGATACGGACGGGCGGAGCGACTGTCATGCCTGGGGTTCCCTGGCGCTGTACGAGCTTCCGGCGGTTGTCTTAGGTGTCCGGCCGACCGCACCAGGCTATGCCGAGTTTTCCGTGAAGCCTCAGGCCGGGTATTATACAAGCGCCGAAGGAGAAGTGATCACACCAAAAGGGTTAGTTCGGGTAGCCTGGAAAAAGGCGGAGGATGGGAACCTGGAGGTAGAGTGGAAGCTGGTATAAAACTAAAAAGTAGAAACTAAAAAATAGAAACTAAAAGATAGAAACAGAGAAGGAACCAGAGGTTTGGAAAAGCAATCGTGGAAAAAGCGGTTGCTTTTCTTTGTATGAGGGAGCCGTCGGTCTGTGTGGAAAATCTGCCAGGGAAACATAGCTGTCAATAACCCATACTGAGTTCCAAAACTTAGGCTGTAAGCAGCAACGGGTAGCTGCCGACGAACCCTGTAAAGAGAGGAAGAAAGGATGGAAAAAAGAAAGCACTTATGCTATAATACAGACAAAAGTTTGATTTTCGCGGTATCAGGATGCGTATAGCTAAGATGTTAGAAGAAAGGAAGGAGACAGTATGGAACAGGAAAACAGAACCTCCGGCCAGGAGATGGCAGGGAAAGCAGCTTATCAGCATTATCGGGCGTATTCCGCAGTATTTCCTATTTTTATCCGAACGGTAGACGGCAGGAGGGAGGTGCTTCTCGCCAAACGGCAGAATACCGGTTATATGGACGGGAAATGGGATTTTGCAGGCAGCGGGCATGTGGACGAAGGAGAAACTGCTACAGAAGCTTTGATACGGGAGGCGAAGGAGGAGCTGGGGATTACGATAAAACAACAGGCAGTACGGTTTGCATATTTGCTGCATCGGTTGGGAAAGCAGGGGAGACGGACGTATTATGATATTTCCTTTTTCGTAGAGGAGTATTCTGGTCAGCCATATATTGCAGAACCGGAGAAATGTTCGGGGCTGGAATGGTTTGATATGGAGCAGCTTCCAGAAGAGATGATACCGATTCGGAAGGAGGTGCTGGAGGCCTGCCTGAAAGGGGAGCGTTATGGGGAAACGGTGTGGGAAAGGGAGAAAGAATGAGAATGACTGACGAGGAAAAGAAATCCTATCTTTTTAAAAACCTGGATTTTGGCAGCGGCATCGTGAAGGAGTTTACGCAAGCATGTGAGAGTGTAGAGCGGATGGGTTTTCTTGTAAGCTACCGTGCTGGTCTTTGTCTGGAGCTTTGGTGGTGGAAGGGCAGATGGGATTGCCATTGCTGGCTGAAAAAGGAGGATACCGGGATTTTTCAGTATGGCTCCTCTCTTCCGTCAGAAGGCTTTTTACAGATCATCCGGCATTGTATCCGGGAGATTGAGGATGGAAAATATCAATATAAAAAAACGAGCCGGGAACAGATACAGGAAATCGTCGGGCGGCGTAGGCTGACAAGCTTTATGAACAATACAAAATGGCAGGAATTTTGCCGGGCAATGGTAGAGGAGATGCCGTTTCCGCCTCCTTATATTTACAAAACACTGTTTGAACAGGATGAAGAGGTGTTTTGTGATTTTTCCAGGGATGTTCCTTACCTGGGGGCGTATGACCGTGAAAGCTTTGCAGGCTATCACTATCAGATGATTGAGTGGGTAAAGATTCGTCCGCGTTATTATGATTATGAGGGCGGACGGCTGGCCGGGAAGTATGTGTATCATGAGGCTGAGCAGGAATTAGAGGAAATTTTGGCACGTTATTCCATTCCTTATGAAAAAGAGGATGGAGTGTATACGATATATGGCTATAAAGGTGTAGGGCATTAAAGGGGCAGGACATAACAGTGTTTCTTGACAGGGGTGTTCCTAAGGCCTGTCAAATGGGGGTGATATCATGCAGATAAGGCCTCTGCGTTTAGGGCATCTGCTGCTGCCGTCCAATGTGCTGATGGCGCCGTTAGCGGGTTATACCTGTTATCCGTTTCGGATGCTGGCCTATGAGATGGGAGCTGGTCTGTGCTTTACGGAAATGGTCAGCGCCAATGCTTTAAAATATCAGGATCGGGCAACCAAGCGTCTGTTGTTTACAACAGAGGAGGAGCCGATCAAGGCAGTACAGCTTTTAGGTGGGATTCCGGCAGTGATGGAGCAGATGGCAGCCAGTGAGCTGCTGGCGGAATTTTCAGTTTTGGATATCAATATGGGCTGCCCGGTGCCGAATGTGTTTAAAAGCGGGGAAGGAAGCGCGCTGATGTTAGACCGGAAGCGGGCGGCAGCAATTATCAGAGGGTGTAAAAAAAGCGGGAAAATTGTCACAGTGAAGTGCCGTACCGGAATTCAGGAGGACGAGATGTTCACCGCAGAATTCGCCCGCTTGTGTGAGGCAGCCGGAGCGGATATGATAACGATTCATGGACGCAGCCGGAGCATGATGTACGACGGAAGACCCTATGAGCGGGAAATGGAACTGGCGAAGGCAGCCGTTTCGATTCCGGTCATTGCCAACGGCGGAATTTTTTCCGTAGAGGCTGCAGAGCGGATGCTGTCACAGACCGGGGCGGATGGGGTGATGATTGCTCGTTATGGTCTTGAGCATCCCTTTATTTTCAAAGAACTGACCGGGAAAGCGTGTGAAAAATCGCCGCTTGAGGTCGTGACGGAGCAGATTGACCTGGCGAACCGGTATTATGAGGAGACATTTGTTCTGGCATATATCAAAAAGCTGGCTTCTTATATGATGAAAGGGCGTAAAGGGACAAAGCAGTACAAGGAGCGACTGCATGGGAGCGGAAGTCTTGCGGAGCTGAGGGAGGCAGTTGAACTAATCTTTGGCGAAGGAACGGGATAGCTTTTATAAAAAGAAAGGAAGCGTATAAGATGAAAGAACTCAATTTGGGAAAAAGCGGTATGATGGCCTCCGAGCTTGCTCTGGGCTGTATGCGGATCGCCTCTTTGGAGGAAAAAAGGCTGGAGGAGCTGCTGGAAACAGCGCAGGAGTGCGGGATCAATTTTTTTGACCATGCGGATATTTATGGGAACGGTGCCTGTGAAGAGGTATTTGGTCGGGTTCTGACAAAGCATTCAGGGCTGCGGGAAAAAATTGTATTGCAAAGTAAATGCGGGATTTGCAGAGAGCCTAAGGGTTATGATTTTTCCAAGGAACATATTTTAAAAAGCGTAGACGGATCGCTTGAGCGGCTTCATACCGATTACTTGGATTTCCTGGTGCTGCACCGACCAGATGCCCTGATGGAGCCAGAGGAGGTAGCAAAAGCGTTTGACGAACTGGAAGCAGCAGGGAAGGTCAGACAGTTTGGGGTGAGTAATTTTAACAGCAGTCAGCTAGAACTGTTGCAATCTGGTGTAAGGCAGAAGCTGTTGGTCAATCAAATGCAGTTTAGCATTATGCACAGTGAACTGGTGGATCATGCACTGTATACGAACAGCGGATTTTCACAGGCCGCTGACCAGGACGGCGAGTTGTTGGATTACTGCCGTTTGCATGAGGTGACAGTGCAAGCCTGGTCGCCATTTCAATATGGATTTTTAGAAGGGATTTTTATAGACAATGAGAAATTTCCGGAGTTAAATCAGAAACTGGAACAGGTTGGAAGGAAATACGGGATTTCCAAGTCTGCCGTAGCTGTGGCCTGGATTCTACGTCATCCGGCGCATATTCAGGTGATTGTCGGGACAACAAACCCAGCACGGCTGAGGGATATCTGTACAGCCAGCGGCGTAGAGCTTTCTCGGGCAGATTGGTATGAGCTTTATCAGGCAGCAGGGAAGCGGGTTTTGTAGAGGACGAAGCAGAATTGCCCAGGCGGGGGCAGGAATAAAACAAGGACAGGGAGACGAAAAGTCTGACAGATATAGCCGCGCTCACGATAGATTGGATGTTAGAGGAAGTGAGCGCGGCTTTTGAAATAGAACCTAAAACTATATTGTCTTATGGGGTATCCATCAGATAGCTTTCTGCATCTGCTAAGCTTAACTGATATTTAGCCATAATTTTCTCAATAATAAGCCGATCTTCCAGGCCAGTCTCCTGCAATAGTTCTACTGCGCCTTCGATTCCTTGATGAAGTCCCTCTTTTCTGCCCTCTTTTCTGCCTTCTTCTATGCCTTTTTTTCTGCCCTCTTTTCTGCCTTCTTCTATGCCTTTTTTTCTGCCCTCTTCTATGCCTTTTTCCATTCCTTTTTGCTGCCCTTCCCGAATCATTTCCTGAAGTCCCAGACACATATTAAAGCCTCCCTTCTGTGTTTGATATTGTGGTTCCCTAAGCTTTTGCAGCTCTGGCGAATGTGTCAATTCGTCCAGTGCAGTTAAGGTGGTTTCGGAAATATTATTGAAGTATTCCGAATTATGTTCTATGAATTTCTCCAGTTTTTCCTTTTCCTTGGCATATCGGATAAAACCGAAGACGGTTCGTAGCTCTCCGGTATAAGCACAAATCTCTTCTTCTGACATTCGCTGCACATCCAAAAGGTTCAGCTCTAAATCCCAGGCCAACGGCGTCCATGGACAATCGACGAACAAATCAGACAGCTTTTTTGGCCCGTCCCACGGCTTTTCTCCCCAGTATACGACCAAGGTAATACAGGGCCAAAGTCTATCGGTTTTTAAAAAACGGCTCATATATTCCCCTGTTGTAACGTTCTTTGGAATGTGCCTGCGGCCTGTTTCATCCTTCCACTCCATTTGATGCCGTTCCTCTATATTTCGTATCTGACGGGCGTAATTGACAAAATCTATCTCCAATATGCGAAACGGCATCTCATAATTGATATCATCCTGATTTTCTATGCCTAAAATAGCCAGCAAGGGAGTTGATTCTTCTTTTCTTCTTTTGATTCTCTCCTTGATTCCCTTGACGACGTCTCGATACTGCACCATAGTAGTACCTCCGCCCTCCTTTGCAATTTGCAGATAGGCAGTTTCCTTAATATCCTCTTCCTCTAAATCTTCAGGTGCAATAGGTGCTTTTGCCAAAACGGTATGGTTAAATACTTCTGCAAAATTTTGGTTATTGGTTTTGAACAACAAGGTGGTGACAGTATCTTTTTTCATTCCTTGCCCCGCAATCCTGGCCTTTTCCTTTGAAACCAAATAAATTCCTCCCCACGTATCTTTTTCTCTTTTATTTTACCATTATATAGTTAGAATTGCAACCTGTTTTTTCCGTATATTCCCTATTATCGTATATAGCCTGATAGATAGGCCGTGTTTTAAGAGAGTTGATGGAACAGTTATAGCAGAGAAAAAGAAGGGAGAAAAATCGGTTCCCTGGTTGACTTTTCCTGCTTTGGGCGAGTATAATAGAAGGTACAAAAAGACTCCGCTTTTTTCAGAGGCGGGATGACAGGATGGTCGGAAAAGGAAGTGGACAGAGGTCATGAGAGATAATGATACATTGGAAGAGACATTTTTTTATAAACAAAAAAGAGACAGTCAGGCTACAGGGAGAAAAGGGATGCTTTCTGTACCTGGTGTTTTTGACTTTCGGAGGGGGAGTAAGCTTGCGATAGGCCCACCCGGAACCGAACGCTTGACTGGATAGGGCAGAGGTGTCAGCCATAGAGACTGTAGGAGCATAAAAAAGTAGGAAGAACAGGAGGTTTATGATGAAGGACTGGAGAATAAAAACAGCATTGAGACGGAAGCTTGGGGCGTTGCTGATAGCAGTGCTGGTATTGGGCATGATACCGGGGAATGGAGCTGCGGTATCGGCGGAAGGAAAGAGATCAGAAAGCAAGAAGGAATATGTAAAAAGGCACGAACGGTTGGCGGATGGAGAAATAACAGAAGAACCTTCTGCACCACTGACAGGAGTGACTGTCTCAGCAATTGAAGTGACGGATACAACGGCTGTGATAACGGTTTCTGCGATTGGAGGAACTCCAGGAGCGATTTTCTATACTATATCTGGTGCTGGTATAGACGAAAAGAAGGCAAATGGAACAAGAGAGGAAGGATTTGAGTTAAAGAATTTACAGCCAAATACGAAATATGCGATAACCATTACTGTGGCAGAGGAAAAGACAGATGGTGGAGAGGATACTGCCAGCCAAAAGAAAACAGAATATAGCTTTAATACAAAAAAGACGGATTTATCCGGGGCAAAGGTAAAGATTGATGGTAGTTATACTTATACGGGAAGCCCGATTGAGCCATCTCCTGAGGCAATACATGTATCCTTAAATAATAAAGAGATTGCCGAAGAGGAATATGTTGTTGAAGAATTTGATGGTGATAATATCAATGCAGGTACTGTCAGCGTAATTATTAAAGCAAGGGATAACGGCAACTATACAGGCACTGCAAGCGGATCCTTTATTATTAGTAAAGTAACACCGAATATTGGTACGGTTACGGCAGAGCCGCTGAAAGACACACTTGATGTAGAGAAGGTGATCTTGCACCGCGAAAAGGAGGAAATTCCTGGAAAATTAAAACTAAAAGATGATGTTGTACTAACATATGGTACACAAAATTATAATTGGGAGTTTATGCCAGAAAAGGACAATAATTACAATACGACTTCTGGCTCTGTGTCTATTGCAATACAGGATACGATTTCTCCTACGGCAATTTATCAAATCATAGGAAAAGAAATTCCTTTTGTAGCATGGGATACAGAAGATTCTACCGCAGAACGGATATATTGTAACATTGGTACAGAGTTGACTATTCTGCCCAGTGATAATACAGATACGATAACAGGAAGTGGAATTAAGGAAACAAAATATTATGTAGCTAAATCCGATGAGAAGATTGAGAATATAGAAAGTATAAACTGGATAGAGTACAACAATCCAGTTCCGTTGAACGAGGTGGGTTCTTCGATTATTTATATAAAAGTGACTGATAAGGCAGAGAATATATCTTTTTTAAGAAGTAACCCAATCATCGTTTATGAAGCAAGTTCTGTAGAACCAAAAGAGATAACTTATATTTATAAAGAAGCAACTGATACTGCCGTACGGATTAACTTGAATGGAAATGATTTTAAAGGATTAAAGGATGAGAACAAAAAAACATTAATTGAGAACAAAGATTATATTTTGAATAAGGACACGGATAGTTTGACCATAAAAGCTGACCATCTGAATACGCTAAAAACAGGAAAACATACCTATTTCATTGAGACAAAGCCGCAGGGAATGGAGACGGAGGAAGAATTGGGATGTAATCTTACCATTGAGGTGACAGCAAAAACGTTGCAGGTGGCAGAAGCAACCGTAAAAGGCAGAGAATATAACGGAACAGATAAGGTAGATGTTACGGATATTGTATTAGAGGGGATTGTGGAGAACGATGATGTATCAGTTGATATAAGCAAGGTAATGGGTACATTAGACAGCCAAAATGCCGGAACGTATGATTCTGTAAATTTGTCTGGACTGGTTCTTACTGGTTCTGCGGCTGGTAATTATCAGTTGAAAGAGACTACCTGTAAAGATGTTCCGACAACAGTGACAATAGACAAGGCTTCCTATAATGATCAGGAACAAACAAAAAGGTATTTATATTCCAAAGAAACAAAGGAGCAGATAGATCTGTCCAAATTACTTCCAAAGGAATGCAATACAACCACATATAGAGCAATTACAACAACAGGAAGGATTGTTTATAAGGCAGAGCCTTCTTGTAATGGGGCGAATTTATCTTATACAATAAGCAGCGGAGGAACCATCGGAGCAACAGGAACAATTACGATTCCGGTGGAAACGCAGAATTATAAAGATTTTGAGATTGTGATTCATTTGACATTAACTGAGAAAATGCCGGTTTCTTTAAAAGAAATCTCCGTAGAGGGTTCCCTTGCTTATGGAGAGCCGCTTTCCAATCTAAAACTGAGAGGGGAATTTGTGGATGAGAGCGGAAATCCAGTCAAAGGGAGGCTTGATTGGAAGGATTCAGGGAAATTGCCAAAGGTAAATGAAAAAACCGCTGTATGGATATTTACGCCTGAGGATGCGGGAACATATGAAACAGAAGAAGGGAATGCAGAGATTACAGTAAAGAAGGCAGTTCCTTATATTGCTACTCCTCCAACAGCAAGTGAAATTACGTATGGAGATACATTAAATAAGTCAACGTTGTCAGGCGGATCTGCAGAGCATAAAGGTGGAACTTTTAGTGGCACTGCAATAAAGGGAAGTTTTTATTGGAAGGATGGTTCCCAATCCCCGGTTGTAGCAGACAGCAATCAAACGAAATATGAAGTAGTCTTTGAGCCTTCCGAGGAGGCAGCAGCAAATTATGAACAGGCAACATGCAGCATAACACTGAATGTAAAGAAAGCACCAAATCCGTCGGAACGGCCAAACAGCACGATAGATGCCAGAGGCTATGATAAGGTAGGAGACGTACCGCTGCCAGAGGGATGGGAGTGGAAAGATAGTGATAAGGATATCACTCTGATAGAGGGAGCAGGGGTAGCTGCAGAGGCGTTTTATAATGGGGCTGATAAGGAAAACTATGAAAATGTGACAGTGACGATTACCCTTACGAAATATTCCACCAGTACCCCATCCTACCCATCCGGAGGCCACCAACACTTCTTCTCCTCCAAAATAACCAAGGAGCCGACCTGTACCAGCCGTGGGATTCGTACCTACTCCTGCCTGTGCGGCGCCAGCTATACCGAGGAGATGGGGGAGTTTGGAGAACATCAGTATACCAGCCAGGTGACAAAGCAGCCGACAGCTACGACAGAAGGAGTACGAACCTATACTTGCAGCCTTTGTAGAGCCAGTTATACCGAAGCGATAGCAAAATTGAGTTCCGGAAAAGACGAAAAACCTGCCGAAGAGGAAAAACCGGATGCCGCAGAAACGACAGTTTCCAAAACCACCCTAGAAAAGAATGCGGTGACAATGAATACAAAGCTGAAGGTAGGTCAGATTGGAAGCAAAATTTATGTAGAATGGGGCAGAATAAGCGGGGCAGACGGCTATGATGTGTATGTGCAGTATTGCGGAAAAGACTTTACCTCCACGCCTTCGGAATCTATTAAGGGAACGGAACGCGCCAAGGTAGCAGTAAGCAAGATTGGTGGAAAGAAGCTGGATTTGAAAAAGAACTATAAGATTTATGTTGCTGCTTACAAGCTGGTAGGAGGAAAGAAGGTAAGCCTGGGCAAGAGTATTACGGCTCATGGAATTGGCAGAAAGAATGAGGCCTACACCAATGCAAGCGAAATTGTTTTAAAGAAGGATTCTTATAGTTTAGAGAGCGGTGCAAGCGCAACTATTTCGGCCAGCACAGTACGGGATGACAAGAACAAAAAGCTGCTTTCAGATGCACACGCGAAGGAATTTCGGTATGCCAGCAGCAACAAAAAGGTAGCAACTGTTTCCTCCTCTGGAAAAATCAAGGCGGTTGGAGAGGGCTCGTGTACTATTTATGTTTATTCCAGAAATGGCTATGCAGAGACAGTCAAGGTGACAGTGAAATAAAAGTAACCCAAAGGGGCGTATGGGTAAAACCATACGTCTTTTTGTATGATAGGAAAGCCCTCTGGGCAGGAGAAAATAATATGGAAGACTATTATCAAATCGAGGACGGGGTGTTAGAAACCTATACGGGAAGGGAAGAGACGGCAGTTGTCCCGGCTGGAGTGCATACCATAGGAAAGGGGGCGTTTAAGGCCTGTACCTCTTTAAAGCAGGTGCTGCTGCCGCCAGGACTGCAGCAGATCGAAGAGGATGCCTTTAAGGGCTGCCGGAAGTTAGAGAAAATCGAGATTCCGGCGGGAGTGAGGGCAATCGGGCGCTATGCGTTTCATCGCTGCCATGCCCTGCGGCGGCTGTGTCTGCCGGATTCGGTAGAAGAGGTAGGGGACTGCGCTTTTTTGTATTGTGACCATTTGACTGAAGTAAGGCTGCCGGGGGTGAAGCGGTTAGGGGCGCAGATGTTTTTAAATGATGTGCGGCTGGAACAGGTAGAGCTTTGTGCAAGGCTGCCAGAGGAAGCCATCTGCGATATGTTTACCGGCTGCAGCCGGATTACAGAGATTGTCTTAGTCGGAGAGGATACCAGGGAATCGGTACGGATACCGAATGCAGTAGAGGCTGCTGCAAGCGGGCAGGAGATGCCACCGCTTGCCCGCCGGGTAGTAGCTGATATTTTGAATATGATGGAATTAGAGGGAAGGCGGCTGGTACGTTTTTTGATCAATTTAAAGCATGTAGAGATTCCAGAGGGTGTAGAGAGTCTGGCGAAAAGCTGCTTTTTTGACAAACGGGGGATTGTTTCGGTTTTGCTGCCCGGCTCCCTGCGGGAAATCGAAAGCCGTGCCTTCCGTAACTGTATCAGTCTGGAACGAGTGGAATTTGGAGGCAGCCAGGTAGAAATCCGAGAGGATGCGTTTCGGAATTGTACGTCGTTAAAAACGATCCGGCTGGCGGATGGACGGGAATATCAGCTAACCGGGCTGGCCGGAGTGATGGAGGCAGAGGGAGAAAGGTCAGATCCGGGGAGTTGCAAAGAAACAGAGGATGTGCATAGAGCTGTAATTCCGAGGATGGTACATCAGATTCAAAAACAGGTGTTGGGGAATTTCCGTCTGAGTGGAACGATTTTATTAAAGTATCTGGGAGCGGAATCCCGTGTAGTGATTCCAGAAGGAATTACCAGAATCGGAACAGAAGCGTTTGCCGGGAATGAAGCGATTGATCGGGTGATTTTGCCGGAAAGTCTGACAGAGATTGGAGCGGAGGCCTTTCGGGATTGTCTGCTGCTGCAAAGCATTTCCTTTCCGGAGGGAATTACCCGGATTGGAGAGGGCGCTTTTGAACATGGTGTAAAGCTTCTTCGTGCCAGCCTGCCGCCTCATTTGGTTCGGGTGGAGGAAAGAACATTTCGGCATTGCCCAGCTTTGCATGAGATAAACTTTCCAGAAGGACTGGAGGAGATTGGAGAAGGTGCCTTTTATGGCTGTATTTCGCTGAAAAAACTCGTATTTCCGCAACATTTGACGACGATAGGGGAACTGGCCTTTTATCGCTGTGATCATTTAAAGGAGGTACGTATTCCGGCTGCCGCAAAGCAGGTGCAGAGCCTGGCATTTGCCAGAAGCGGAGTACGTCGGGTGCAGATAGCCGGGAGCGGGTTGGATTTTGGACAGGATGTTTTTGGAAGCTGCCCGAGGTTAAAAACACTGATATTGGAGGAAGGTGTGCGGCATATCCCGGATAAGCTGGCCTATGGCTGTACGGCTCTGGAACAGGTAGTATTGCCAGAAAGCCTGGAATCTGTCGGATGCCATGCGTTAGAGGGAAGCATCTATCTGGAACGCTGGCGGGAGGAATGCAGAGACGCCATGTGGGGACAGCATTCGGAGATGCCGCCTATGTCCTTCCATGCTTGGGAAGGGCAGGATCGAAACATGGAGAACAGCTTGCCTTCCGGGATTTTTTGGGATGGGCAGGATTTGGAGGCAGAAGAAAACGGAAGGATAGTTCTATCGGATTGTGTACGGATAGTGGCAGGGGGGGCCTTTTATGGGAACCAGAGGATAAGGGAAATCTGTCTGCCGGAAACGGTGCATTTTATCGGCCGGGCAGCATTCGCAGGCTGTACGGGCTTGCAGCGGTTGGTGCTGCCTGCCGGAATCCAGGAGCTTGCACCAGAGCTTTGCAGCGGCTGTATCGATCTGGAAGAGGTATTTGCGGTAGAGAGATCGCTGACAGAGGCAAAGAAAATCAAAAGAAAGCATGGATACGTGACAATCGGAGAGCGAGCCTTTTATCAATGCCAGAAGCTGCGCCGCCTTTCTTTAGAACAAACAGAGTATATCGGAACGGAGGCCTTTGCGGGGTGTACGGCCTTGGAGAAGGGTACGGTTAGAGAAAACCTTTGGATAGAAGAGCGAGCCTTTTTTGGAACTGCTTATCTGGAAGCAGTGGAGACGGAAGGGACGTTTGCAGGCTTCCTTCGGGTAGGAAATGTCGTAGTTTCCGGCAGTTCCGACGCTATAACCTCTGACTTGGCAGAGGGGAGCGGCAATCATGTCAGCGTTGACAGTTCAGAGGAACGAGAACTTCATCTGCCAGAGGGGATAACGGGGATTGCTTCCTATGCGTTTGCCGGGAATCGGAGACTGGAAAAACTATATCTGCCAGATTCCTTAAAAGACATTGGAGAAGGAGCGTTTTTAGGCTGCAGTGGATTACGGGAGGTACGTTTTTCGTCGGCAGGACAGAGAGAGGGACGAGCCGTTCAGATCGGAGCAAGAGCCTTTGAAAAATGCAGCTCTTTAGGGGAAATAGAAACCGATGCAGCCGAAATTGGGACAGCGGCATTTTCCTTTTGTACCGCTCTGCGCCGGATAAGATTACCGGGAGTATCCCGGCTTTCTGCAGGGCTGCTGGAAGGATGTGCAGCCTTGGAGGAGTGCGTCTGCAGCCAGGCGGAGGCAATCGGAGAGAGAAGCTTTTGCGGATGTAAAGGCTTGAAAAGCTTTTCCTTTTCACGTATCCGGCGGATCGGAAGCTATGCGTTTTCTGGCTGCGACTGTCTGAAGGAGGCGGTGTTTGGGGACGAAATTTATTTGGAACCGTATGCGTTTCGGGACTGCGGACGGCTGGCACGAATAGAGCTGGGAGAGAGCATTTCGCTGTTGGAGTACGCTTTTTCCGGCTGTACGGCGCTTTGCAAAGTACGTTTTCAGGGAAGGGACTGGAAGCTTTCTACTTATTCGGACATTTGTCTGGAAACTGTTCCAGAAGTAGTCAGACGAATTTGGGACAGTGCGCTTAGCTGTTTTGAGATAGAGCAGGAGGAGCGGCTTTGTGCCTACCAGGGAGCGGGGAAAATTCTGCATATTCCAGAGGGAATAAAACGGATAGAGGCAGAGGTATTCCGAAACTGTGCTTCTCTATCTGAGGTGACATTTCCAGAGAGTCTGGAATTTATCGGAGCAAGAGCATTTCATGGAACCGAGTGGATAGAGCGGCAAAAAGAGCAAGGGCAGACAGAGGGGATGGAGCAGCAAAAGGAAGAACTGCAGGCAGGTATGGTAGTCGTAAAGGATATGCTCTTGGATGCCTCTTTCTGTAAGGGGGAGGTAATTGTTCCGGCGAGTATTAGACAGGTCTGCGGCTGGGCATTTGCGAATGGGCTGCAAATCCGAACAATCCGTTTTCGCTCAGAGCGGACGCGGGTAGGAGAGTATGCCTTCCGAAACTGCGTATTTTTAGAAAAAATCATTCTGCCGGATGGAACCTGCGTGGAGATGGATGGACTTTCTGACCGCGAAAAGGAGCTGCCGCCATTAGCCAGGCAGGCAGCGATAGACAGGATGAATTGCTTTAAGACGGATGAAAATAATGTGCTGGCAGAGTGTACCGGAAATATTTCTGTGCTTCGGATGGCGGCTGGGATTACGGCGATTGGAGACGGTGCATTTCAGGACGGAAATCTGCTGACTAAGATTTTTTTCGCGGAAAGTGTGCAGCGGATCGGGCGGCGAGCCTTTGCAGGCTGTAAATGGCTGGAGGAGGTTTGCCAGGCAGAGGAGGTATGGGAAATCGGGGAGCAGGCTTTTTCTGGCTGCGGGCGTCTAAGGCGAATCGAGCTTTCAGACAGGCTGGAGCGGATTGGAAGGGGAGCCTTTGAAAACTGTACGGCATTAGAGGAGATACGGATACCAGAGGGTGTGACAGAAATCCCGGAAAAGGCCTTTTATCGTTGCCATAGCTTAAAAAAGCTTACGCTTCCGTCTACGATACAACGGATTGGCAAGAATGCGTTTGCTTTTTGTGGGTGTCAGCCACAGAAAGGGTGAGAAGAAGATGAAGTATCGAAAGCTAGGTAATACCGGCCTTTTTGTATCCGAGATAGCCTTTGGTACAATTCCTGTTTTACAAGGCAGCATCCCAGTGCTGCCGGACTATTTTAATCTGTCGGAGGAGGAAGCGCTGCTGGTGATGGAAAGGGCGTTTTCCCTTGGCTGCAATCTGTATGATACGGCGATTGTGCCAGAATACGGGGATGCAGAGCCAAAGCTTGGCGAATTTGCCAAACGGATCGGCAGAGAGCGGATTGTGATTTCGGACAAGGCGCGTTTTTACGATGGCAATGAGCTGTATCAAGCGGTGTATACCTCCTGTGAAAATCTGGGAACCTATGCGGATTTGTATTTTGTTCATCAGGTAGATGCAGAGCATGAGGAAGCGGTTTTTCAAAAGGGCGGTGGTCTGGATGCCCTGACGGAACTGAAGGCAGAGGGGAAAATACGTTTTGCGGGGCTGGCGTCTCACTATTATGATATTTTACTTCGCGGGGCAAAGGATGCTCGTGTGGATGTATTGCAGGGAAGCGGCAACCTGTTAGAGCGCGGGATGCTAGACCGGATACGGAAGGAGCCGTTGTTTTTGGAAAAGGGACTGCTTATCAATAAGGTGTATGCTGCTGGTCTGCTGCCGAAATTTTTCCCGGTGCAGACGTTGATTCGCTTCGTGCTGTCCTATCCGATATCCAGTGCTTTGATTGGGCTTGGGACGGTGGAGCAGGTACAGGCGGCGATGGCAGAGCCAGAAAAAGTAAAAGAACCTTCTTTAAAGGAGCTTTCTTTTTTAGAGGTGTTATCGGTCTTAGGAAAGAGTTACACAGAGGCGCCGATTTCATGCGACCGTTGTCAATGCTGTTCCTGTCCGTATGGGACGGACATTTCGACGGTATTTCGTCAGCATCATTACTTTTTTCTCGGAAAAGACCATTGGGCATTGAAAAAGCTGGCATTGGGGATAGAAGAAAGCGCAGAGCGGTGCAGACGTTGTGTGGAAATGCCCTGCCTGGAACAATGCCCAGGCAGGCTTCGGATACCGGATGAGATAAAACGGGTGGCAAAACTGGTGCAGCAGCATCGGTTTTATTCTGGAATAAAGTATTCTTCGCCAGAGAAATCAATAATTTCATAGCCCTCGCAGTCGTTTAATATATAGTCAAGAAGTTTCTGGAGGGCTTCTTCCCCGATGAAAAAGCGTTTTCCGGTATCCAGGATATTGGTTTCCAGATAGCCGTTATCCCAAAGGCTGATGCTGATGTTTCGATAACCCAAAAGTGGAATATCAATCGAAAAGTCAAGCAGCTTTTCGTGTTCGGAAGCAAACGAATCAAAGTCACTGTATTCGTTTTCGGCCTCCAGGCAGGTAGAAAGGACATCCCAGATCTGCTCACCATCAAGTTTTTCAAAGCAGACCGTAGCTGTTTCGCCGTCGCTTTTTTGGTACTCGTATAGAGCATAGGAGAATACAAGGGTCTCCCGCAGGTTCAGGCTATCGGTAAATTCGCCCAGTGTCTGCGGGCGGTAGAGGCTGTTGACGGCAGCATAATAGATATCGTTTCCTTCATAGCGGACGGCAATGGCACATTCTGGAGAAAGTTTGTCGATGGCATATACGGTAGCCAGGCAGGTACGTCTGCCGTCTTCTCCTGCTACTGCGGCATATTCGTCCCAGCCCAGAGCGATGACAGAGAGTCCCGTAGCTTCTGAACTATCGGAGGATTTCAGGTTATCTGTCGGCTCTTTAGTATCTATGAAATCCCGGATAAGCTCTGGTGGAACTTCTGTTCCATGTACCGAGTAGGTGATTCCAGAAAGAGCGGTCTGATCTATCTGGATTTCGGAGTATTGCTCATAGAGTTCCATATCCTCCCAATGCGGAATCTCTGCAAGCTCATCCGCTGGCTCTTTGCCGGGACTGTTTTCGGCAGAATCAGAGAGGAACGGATAGGGAGGTTCTTTTACCGGCCAGTGCTGTTTGGAGGGCTGCAGCTTTTCGTGCAGGCCAACTCCCATTCCTGCGGCAGCCAAAGCCAGACAGAAACAGGCAGCCAGTATTGTGATAGAAGAGCGGCGTTTCCAACCTGTTTTTTTTGCAAAGAAGTAAGGTGTCTGCTTCAGACGCTTTCCGGCTGTACCCTCTGTAGAGGACAGGGGAAAAAGCGCCTCTTCTAAATAGCGGCTGTCAAGTTCATTCATCGCATCGGAGAAAAGTTCCTGTTTTCGATTCATAATCGAACCTCCTGTTCTTCTAAATATTGTTTGAGCTGCGTCCGTATCCGGGTGAGACGGACAGAAACATTTTTTTCGCTTAGCCCGACATGGGCAGCAATGCTGGCATAGGGATCGGAAAACCAATACCGCCGGAGAAAAATGATCCGATTTTCTTCGGTCAGGGTATCTAAAAAGCGATCGATGCTACGAGCCAGCTCCTTGGCCTCTATCGTCTGCTCGACGGTATCGGATGCGGCGGGCAGATAGGCGTCTAGCTCTTCTAAAGCAATTTCATAAGAACTATTCCGTTTGGCAGCACGCTCTCTCCGATAACGCTTGAGGGAAAGATTGCGGGCAATTTTACAGACATAGGGCAGCAGGGGCCTTGGCTCTGCTGGCGGGATATTGTTCCATACACCCAGATACGTATCGTTTACACATTCCTCGGCATCCTGCCGGTTGTTTAAGATCTGATGGGAAATCTGGTAAAGCAGCTTCCCATAAGCACGCTCTAGTTCCCGGATGGCCTGCTCGGAGCGTTCCAGGAAAAGGGCGAGGATAGCTTCCTCCTGCGTTGGTGCGGACATATGGTTCACCTCCGTTTTTCGTTTTGCTTTGGTTTTTTGGGCTTTCATAAGATATACTACCAGTTTAGCTTAAAAAACTACAAAGAAAAATCAAAATGATTAAAAAAATTCAAGTTGTCATTTTCTCCAATTCCATCTATAATAAGAAGGCAGGAAGAACAGGGAACGAGGTAGGGGAGGAAAACGATGAATCAGACAGGTTTGACGCCGTTTATCAAATGGGCAGGTGGGAAGCGGCAGCTTTTGACGCAGATCAAGGAGCGGATGCCAGAGCATTACAGACGGTATTACGAACCGTTTGTAGGAGGAGGCGCGGTGATATTTGAGCTGCAGCCTGCCGATGCTCTGATCAACGATATCAATAAGGCATTGATCAATGTATATCAGCAGATTTGCCATAGGCCGAAGGAATTTATTCAAAAGGTGAAGGAGTTAGACGAAGGTCTGGCGGAATACGGAGTGGAGGAGCCAGGGCAGAGCAAAAGCAAGCAAAAGGTGGCCAAGGAAAAGGAGGGGGCAAAGCAGTATTATTATGCGGTACGGAAGCAGTACAACGACCGATTGGTAAAGGAACAGTTTGACGCAGATCTGGCTGCCCGCTTTGTTTTTTTGAACAAGCATTGTTTTAATGGCCTGTACCGGGTAAATGGGCAGGGACTGTTTAACGTACCATACAACAACAGCGTCAGTCCGTCGATAGATGAGACGTCTATTCAGGATATTTCGGCATATCTGCAGAAGGTGACGATTTTAGAAGGTGATTTTGAGGCCGCCTGCAGGGAGGCAGGAGAGGGAGACTTTGTATTTATTGACAGTCCCTATGCTCCATTAAATCCTTCCTCTTTTGAATCCTATACAAAGGAAGGCTTCGATCTGGAGAGCCATAAGCGTCTGGCGAGGCTGTTTGACGAGCTGACCAAACGGGGCTGCTATTGTATGCTGACAAATCACAATACGGAGCTTATTCATGAGCTGTATGGCGGGAAGCAGTATCAGGTAGATGTGGTAGGAGTAAAACGCCTGATCAATTCAGATGCTACAAAGCGAATAGGCGAGGAAGTGATCATTTATAATTATAAATGACGGGAGCCGATCTGATGGAAGTGATTGTATCAAAGAGAGTGCCAAGGTATTTTGAGACGGAGGAGCTTCAGCTTTTTTTAGGCGATGCGTTTTTGCTTTTGAAAAAAATGAAACTGGAATCCGTCGATATGATTTTTGCCGATCCCCCTTATTTTTTAAGCAACGACGGCTTTACCTGCCAGGGCGGGAAGGCGGCGTCGGTCAATAAGGGAGGATGGGATAAGCTGGCGGAATACAGTGTGGCAGAAAAGCATGCCTTCAACCGAAAATGGATTCGGCTGTGCCGACGGGTGTTAAAGCCAAACGGCACGATCTGGATTTCCGGGACGATGCACAATATTTATTCCGTCGGGATGGCCTTAGAGCAGGAGGGCTATAAAATCCTGAACAACATCACCTGGCAGAAAACCAATCCGCCGCCGAACATTTCCTGCCGTTATTTTACTCATTCGACGGAAACCATTCTGTGGGCAAGGAAAAACGAAAAGAGAGCGAAGCATTTGTTTCATTATGAACTGATGCGAGAGCTAAACGGCGGAAAACAGATGAAGGACGTCTGGACAGGCGGATTAACAAAGGCTTCGGAGAAAACCGAGGGGAAGCATCCGACCCAAAAGCCCCGGTATTTGCTGGAACGGATCCTTCTGGCCTCTACCGAGGAGGGGCAGGTGGTGTTCGATCCGTTCTGCGGTTCCGGTACGACAGGTGTAGAGGCGGTGCGGCTCGGGCGGCAGTTTATCGGCTTCGATCAAGAGGAATCCTATCTGAAAATTTCTAAAAAAAGGATGGAAAAGGAATTAAAGGAGTTAAAAGAGTTAAAAAAATTGAAGGAGTAAAAGGAGCAAAAAGTAGAAAACGGGAGGCGAGGAAAGAATGAAGGGAACAAAAGAGAGAGACTTTGATGCCTGGCTTGGAAAGTTTCGGCCAAGCATTTCCGGGTATGATTACTATATTGATTTTGAAAAGGTGGTAAAAAACGTAGAGGAGGTAAAAGTAGAACTGAATATTTTAAATACCCTGATCGGCTCTAAGGATCCGGAGGGGGATTTTGAACGGATTGTAACAAAATATCCGCAGACTCTGGCCTGCATTCCTCTTTTACTGGCAGTTCGCAGCAATGAAATCTATGCACAGGATGAAGAGGGCGCTTACCGCTACCGTTTTGATGAGAGAAATTATCCGGTAGAGCAGTATCAGGTATTTATGAGAAAAACCGGACTGTTTGATCTGCTGGCCAAACATCTGGTCAATAACCTGGTGGATTATGTGATGGGCGTGGAGACCGGGCTGGATTCCAACGGGCGGAAAAACCGGGGCGGCCATCAGATGGAGGATCTGGTAGAGCGTTATATTGCGGCGGCAGGCTTTGTAAAGGATCGGACGTATTTTAAGGAAATGTATTTAAAGGATATTGAAAGACGGTGGAACATAGATTTATCTGCGCTTTCCAACGAGGGGAAGGCCGCGAAGCGGTTTGATTTTGTCATTCGGACAGAAGGGATGATCTACGGAATTGAGACAAATTTTTACGGCAGCAGCGGCTCTAAGCTGAACGAAACAGCAAGAAGCTATAAAATGCTCTCC
Source organism: uncultured Lachnospiraceae bacterium (assembly GCA_949155905.1). Taxonomy (GTDB): domain Bacteria; phylum Bacillota; class Clostridia; order Lachnospirales; family Lachnospiraceae; genus MGBC131033. The sequence continues at coordinate 25,948 of CASCWU010000002.1, read as the reverse complement.
CAGGAGGCTGATACGATAGAAGGGTTTACCTTTGTCTGGTTTACCGACGGAAGCGGCTGGAAAAATGCCAGAGGAAACCTGCGGGAGACGTTTGAGGTGATGGAGACGATTTATAATATCGACGATATGGAGCAGGGGATTATGGAGCAGGTATTCCGGTAGGAAAGTAAAAGAGAAAATAAAAAAAGAAAGGATGAATCAACATGAAACTGACATGGATAGGACATTCCTGTTTTAAGGTAGAAAAGGATGGTTTTACCGTGATTCTCGATCCGTATGCAGACGGCAGTGTGCCGGGACTGGCTTCGATCCGGGAGAGGGCGAATCTGGTGCTGTGCAGCCATGAGCATGGAGACCATAATTACCGGGACGGAATAGGCTTGTGGGAAGCAGAGAAAAACCCGTTTACTGTGGAACAGATGGATACTTATCACGATGAGGTAAAGGGTGAGAGACGGGGCGAGAATCGGTTTACTCTGTTAAGCGATGGGAAAACCAGGCTGGCGCATGTAGGGGATCTGGGCTGCGAGCCGGAGCCGGAGCAGATAGAGGTGTTAAAGGGAGTCGATGTGCTGCTGCTTCCGGTTGGCGGGCATTATACGATAGATGCAGGACAGGCAGCAGAGCTGGTGAAAAAAACAGAGCCAAGGCTTGTGGTTCCGATGCACTACCGGAATGACGAGGAAGGCTTTGGCTTTGATGTGCTAGGAACGGTAGAAGAATTCCTGGAAAAAATGGATCGTGTGAAGGTGGCGGCAGGCAGCGAGCTGGAAACAGACGAACCCGAGGAGGCTCAGGTAATCGTGCTGCGGCCAAGGAATCTGCTGGATTAGTTCTCTGATATTCATGATAAAAGACAGGAAGGGGGGAAGAAAATGGGGAAAACGCTGTATGTAACAGATTTGGACGGTACTTTATTAAACCGGGAGGATAAAATCAGCGAGACCAGCATCCAAATCCTCAATAAGTTGGTAAAGCGGGGAATGCTGTTTACCTATGCGACAGCGAGATCATTGGTGTCTGCCTCTGTAGTGACAAAGGGGCTTTCGACGGATATCCCGGTAATTGCATATAACGGAGCCTTTATTTTTCATCCGGCCAGCGGAGAGATTGTGTCCAGGGAGGGGTTTACTGCAGAGGAGCGGATGCAGGTTCGGCAGATAGTAAGGGAGCATGGAATCAGTCCGTTGGTCTATTCCTTTGTAGAGGGAGTGGAAAAGGTTTCCTGGATAACGGGGAAAGAAAACGAAGGAATCCGCCGCTATCTGAGCAAGCGGGAGGGGGACAGGCGTCTCCGTCCGGTAGAGACAGAGGAAGAGCTTTATCAGGGGGAAATATTTTATTTTACCTGTATCGGAGAGCAGGAGGAGCTTAGGCCGGTATACGATTCTTTTGAGGGAGATAAGAGATTTCGCTGTACGCTTCAGCAGGAGCTGTATCGCCCGGAGTACTGGTGCGAGATTATGCCGGCTAAAGCGACGAAGGCAGAGGCGATTCAAAAGCTAAAGCGCCTCTGGGGCTGTGAGCGAGTCGTTTCCTTTGGAGATGCGATCAACGATATTCCGATGTTTGAAATCTCAGAGGAGTGTTACGCGGTAGAAAACGCAGTGGACGAGCTAAAAAAAGTGGCAACGGGTGTGATTGGCAGCAATGAGGAGGATGGAGTTGCCCGCTGGCTGAACCAGATGACGATACGTTTTTATGAGGCGGCAGAGGAGAAGCCGGTGAAATTTGCGGTTATTCTTGCCAGATATCAGGGAAAATGGGTGCTTGGCAGACATCAGGATCGTCTTACCTGGGAAATACCAGGCGGACACCGGGAGAACGGAGAGAGCTTGGAGGAGACGGCCAGGCGGGAGTTATATGAGGAAACCGGAGCGACAGGGTACGAGATTTGGCCGGTTTGTATATATTCCGTAACCGCACCCTGGAATTTCTATGGCGAGGAATCCTTTGGAATGCTGTTTGCGGCAGAAATAGAGGCTATGGAGCCGGAGCTGCATTATGAAATCAAGGAGCTTCGCTTCTGCGAGACAGAGAAGCTTCCGGCAATAGAGGAATGGACGTATCCGGAAATACAGCCGAAGCTTTTACAGGAAGCGATAAGGAGAGAGGCTTTGAAAAAAAGCAGCAGGAGATACCAGAAAGATAACAAAAGGGGGAACAAGAACATGAGTGATTTTTCAGAAAAGCGCCGGGCAAAGCGTGTCCCGGTAGGACTAAAGCTGACCGTTTCGTCGCTGTTTCGTCAGGATAACGACCAGGTGGGGAATGTGGAGGCTCCGATTGAGGTGACAAATGTATCCAGAACGGGAATCGGCTTTCAGACAGAGAGCATACTGCCGGTAGGCTATTATTTTAATGCGATGCTGCATTTATTAGACCGGGAGGACGCCAGGTTTTATTGTGTGGTAAAGATTATCAGAGAGGACGCGCAGGAGAATGGCAGAAGATTGTATGGCTGTGAATTTGTAGGCTTTCCGTCGATTTTAGATTATATTTTTGAAGAGTTAGAGGAACAGGCCTGACATCCGCCGGAGAGGCCGCCGGGAGCAGAGAGGGGAGTCATACCTTATCTGCTCCTGGTGTCTCCCTACAAAGCGGAGTTCCTGCACCGGGGCGCGGTTGCGGCAGTAACCATACTCATTATGCACACACTCACAAAAATGAACTCCGTGCGCGCTACGCCCGGATATCAAAGGAATAACGATGGACAGAGGAAGGAATCATATCTGTGTCAAGGAGGCTTTGCAGAAACGGGGAGTCCTGTTCCGCGTCGGCTTTCTGCTCCTTCCTGGCGGTCCGCAGGGACTGGCGGATAACCTCTGAGGTCATAGAAACCCCATGACGTGAAACGGCCTCGTCTAATTCCGGTAAATGCGCTTCAATTAAGGCGGCAGCGGCTTTATCCTCCAGGTAAAAGAGTGTTTTTACCTGGCCGGCGTTCAGGCGGACGCGGATATCTAAAAGGCCCAGATGGCTCATCGTCAGATGGAGCAGGCAGGAGACGGAACCATCCTCCTGACGGCCGGAGGAGCGTTTATTGGTATAAACATAGAGATCGGCGTGTGTCTGTTCCCCGGATAGACGGAGCGGAAGCTGGACATAGGTATACAGCTCGTTTAAGGTATTTAAAAAGCCCAGATTTTGTTTTGCCTGACTGACGGCGCTTTGGCGGCCTCCACCTCCGGAGCCTGCTTCCTCAAGACGGTTAAGCTGGGAGAGCAGACGCTCGTATAGCTTGGAAACCGCTTCCTTTTTCAGTAAATCCTCTGGGGAAAGCGTCCAATTCTGCTGGTAGAGATCTTGGGTAAGCTGCTGAAAAAACGGATGCTCCAGCAGGGCGCGGACACCTCCGGCATGCTCGCTCTTGGCAGCGCCGGAAAGGATGGACTTTAATACCTGAACCATGTTTTGGGAATCTGGCGGGTTTTCCTGAAGGCTTAATCCCCCGGGAAGCTGCCAGCTTTTTAGAAGCCCCAGGAAGCTGCCAAGCGGGGAATCAGAGGTTTGAGGGGTTCCTATGTTGTTTTGGCCAGAAGTAGCACCAGCTTCCTCTTCTGCTAGAAGTTCTGCTGCTTTGGCAGATGCAGCGCTGCTGTCTGCCTGTATGGTTTCTCCGGCAGTGTCTCCGTTTCCCATCTGGCCTTCGATGCCTTCTGGCAGTTGGCTTTCCGGCAGGAGGAAGGAAAGGTTTTCCGGGATATCCAGTAATTGTCCGGCAAACGAAACGGCGGCCTGGGGATTTTCTGAAAGGAGCTGTTGTAAATGGGCAAAGGCTTCTGCTGTCACCTCCTGAAGCTGTCCGAGCAGCTGATGCTCCAGGTTGCAGTAATTTTCAAACCATTGAGTCGTATCTGGTTCAATCGGCAGTCCCATCCGGTTCATTGTCACCAGGTTTTCTATTGAAATATCCGGGTTGCGGAAGACCTGCTGGAGAATGGTATTTAACATTTGCGCATGGATCGGCAGGTTGTTTTTGAGCAGAGAGGAAACAAGCGCAACATTCCGTTCGGTGACAGGCAAGGCAGCCGCATCCAGAGCCTTTAAAATGGTAGTATCTGCCCGGGAGGCACCCTGACTGCCTGGATAAAGCGGACGAAGAAAAATGCCCTGTTCATCGGCCGATATGACCCGAAAGCTGGCCTGGTCGCCAATCAACAGCTCCAAAGTGTCGTTATAACGTGCGGTCAGGTTCTGTCCGTTTTCCATTTGCAGGCTGATATCGCGTGCGGTGATATTTGTCACCTGGCCGCGGACGGTCTGACCTTTTTGAAGAGAAGCCGCTGCCCGATCTCCTACGGAAGCGCTTGCAGAGGAGCTGGAGGAATACGATACCTGCCGGGGAGAACGGGGATTGTTATTGGTGGAGGTGGAACGCACAGGAGTATAATCAGAAGCCATAATACACACCTTTCCGGGCGGTTGCCCTGCTTGCTTTTACGAATTTGCCAAAGGCCGAAGGCACTTTGACGTGCTTAGCTTTATTTTCGGCTTTTTTTCTCAGAAAGTCAAGTAGGGAGGAGGATTTTTTGGAAAACAGCATATGATATCGAAAAGAAAGGAAGAAATAAAATGAAGCTGATAAGAAGGAGAAAAAATCTTGCATTTGTAATAGGAATTATGTTGGTGCTATCCGTTGGAACGGCCGCCTTCGCAGGCTGTAAGGGAAAGTCGCAGCAGGATGGAGAGGCAGGGAAGCGCCAGGAGGAAAACCAACAGGAGGAAGAAACGAAAGGCGGAGAAGGCGGACAGGAAGAAGAAACGGAGGGTGGAGAAGGAGAGCAGGAAGAAGAAACGGAGGATGGAGAAGGAGAGCAGGAAGAAGAAACGAAGGATGGAGAAGACGGGCAGGATTTGACAGATGGGAATGAGGCAGATGTAGAGGAAAAGGATACAGAGGAAAAAGATACAGAAGATGCTTCAAAAGAAATTTTAAAGAGCTTCCAGGCAGCGACGCTTTCAGGCGAAACGTTTACGGAGGAGGACTTGGCAAAAAAGGATATGACAGTCATCAATTTTTGGGCGACAAGCTGTGGGCCATGTATTTCGGAAATGCCGGATTTGGCGAAGTTTTCCAGGCTTTTGCCGGAACGGGTACAGGTGGTGACGGTTTGCCTGGACGGAAGCGGATCCGAGGAGGATGTCACTGAAATCCTGGAGGAAGTAAATTTTGACGGGATTACACTGTTGTCCGGGGATGGTGATTTTGAAGCGCTTTGTTATGCCGTGATGTATACGCCGACGACTATTTTTGTAGACAGCGACGGCAATCTGGCAGGCGATGTTATCATCGGTGGAAAGCAGGAGTTTCAGACAGTTTATACAGAGGCATTAAACAAGGCTTTGCGGGAGAGCGGAAAGGAAGAGGTAGAGCTGGATGAGGAATAAAAGAAACGTGCTTAGGCTAGTTCTTCTTTTGTTATCGCTTTCCTTTATCGGCATTGGTATCGGGCAGGAGGAGTATCTGGAGGTTATGAAAAAGGCGGTGAGGATATGTCTCGAGTGCATCGGAATCGGCTGAACCCGAAACAACGGATCATTCAGCTTAGCGCGGCAGTATTGTTCAATGGCTATTTGCTTGGATTTCGGAAGGGGCGGATTTATACCGGAAGCAGCAAGGCAATCTGTGTTCCGGTACTCAACTGCTATTCCTGTCCGGGAGCCCTGGGCGCCTGCCCGATAGGAGCCCTGCAGACGGTATTGGGCGGACGGCACCGCCGCTTTCCGTTTTACGTGCTGGGAATGCTGCTGCTCTTTGGTATCCTGCTGGGGCGTGTGGTATGCGGCTTGCTTTGTCCATTCGGACTGATACAGGACTTGCTGTATCAAATCAGGAGGCTTCCGCTGATACGGAACATTCCGCTTTGGAAGCACCTGCCTTTTGGCAAAGGGAAAGGGATATGGAAAAAACTGGATTCCTCTGCGCGGTATCTGAAATATGGAATCCTGCTGTTTCTGGTAATCCTGCTTCCGGCCTTTGCCGTGACAAAAACTGGAATTAACCCGCCCTATTTCTGCCAATATATCTGTCCGGCCGGAACCCTGGAGGGCGGAGTCCCGGGACTGCTGATGAATCCGCAGCTACGGGCGGCGGCAGGAGCCTTGTGGAACTGGAAGTTGTTTCTTTTGCTGGTCATTCTGGCAGCATCGGTTTTGCTTCCGCGTCCGTTTTGCCGTTATCTCTGTCCGCTGGGAGCCTTTTATTCTCTTTTCAATCGGTTTAGTTTTTTCCAGATGGAGCTGGACTCCTTAAAATGTATTGGCTGCAAGGCCTGTGAGCGGGTCTGTCCGATGGAGGTCGAGGTGACAAAGCATATCAACAGCCCGGAATGTATCCGCTGCGGAGCGTGTAAAGCCAGTTGCCCGACAGGGGCGATTTCTTCCGGGTTTGCGGGAAAAGGTAAAAATGAGAAAAGGGAGAAAGTGCATTGAAAGAAAAAATTTTTTATGTTATGATGGAGATAGAAAGGAACGGATAAGGTAAGACAATTCAAAAGGAAAACAGGTGAAAAGGTTGGAGGAGGAAAAGAGAGAGAATATCACACAGGGTTCCCCTAAGGTAGTGAAGCGCACAATCAAGGATAGTGTTTTTACACATTTATTTCAAGACAAAAAATATTTATTGCAGTTATACCAGGCGCTTCATCCAGAGGACAAAGAGGTAACGGAGGAACAGTTGACGGATATTACGATCAAAAATGTCCTGACGGACAATATTTACAATGATCTGGGCTTTATGGTAGGAGATAGGCTGTTGATTTTGGTAGAGGCACAATCTACATGGACGGTAAATATTATTATTCGTGCTTTGCTGTATTTGGTGCAGACCTATCATGATTATCTGGAACGTACCAAACAGAATCTTTATAAAAGTAAAAAGGTAAAGCTGCCTAAGCCGGAGCTATATGTGATTTATACGGGAGAGCGGAAAACAAAACCAGCATCTATTTCCTTCACGGAGGAATTTTTTGAGGGAATGAAATGCGGAATAGAAGTAACCGTGAACATGATTTATGATGGAGAAGAGGGAGATATTGTCAATCAATACGTTTTGTTTACAAAGATATGCAGCGAGCAGATGAAGCTATATGGCAGAAGCAAAAAGGCGATTGTAGAAGCAATCCGCATTTGCAAGGATAAAAACGTTTTAAAGGAATATTTGGAAAGCAAAGAAAGCGAGGTGCTGGATATCATGATAGTATTGTATGATGAAGAAGAGATTATGCGTTCCTATCTCGAAAGTGAAATATATGAAGCAACGCAAAAGGCGGAAAAAAAAGGAATGAAAGAAGGAATGAAAGAAGGAATGAAAAAAGGAAAGAAGGAAGGGAAGAAAGAAGGAATACAAGAGGCAAATATAGAGGTTGCCAAACGGATGTTAGAGGATGGAACAGTATCCGTAGAAAAGATAGCCGTTTTTTCTAATCTTCCGCTGGAAACGGTTCAGCATCTGGCAGAGAGCTTGCAGGCGGTATCTGTATAAGGAAAGGGGGATTCTCTTTATGAGAAAATATATTTTGGCTGTTCGGTAGCGGTTAGAGCGCCAAACAGCGAAGCGGTAGTGATAGCCGTTGCCGATCCGGTGCTGTAAGAAAACAGGGCAAACGTAAACGGAGGGCAATATGAGCTATAAAAGAGCAGAGCAGATACTGCCTGCGGAAATGATAGAATTGATCCAACATTATGCGGATGGGGTGTGTCTTTATATCCCCAAAAAGGAAAATACCAGAAGGGCTTGGGGAGAGCGTACCGGCATTCGCGAGGAACTAAAGGAAAGAAATGAAAGTATTTGCCTGGAATATCGTAAAGGGGCGGCTGTTCGGGAGCTGGCAGGGCGGTATTTTTTGTCAGAAAAGAGTATTCAGAGGATTTTGAGAAAGGAAAAGCAATGAAACGAGTATCGTTCCAAAGAACGCTGATGCGGCAGTCGATTACAGGCTATCTGATTTTGTTAGGAGCATTGCTTCTTTACAGCTTTTCTCAGACAGTCAGTTATGGCAGGGGCCTGTATGAATCCAACCGGCGGGTGTTTAACCTGTATCTGGAGGAAATCAATCAGGCAACGAGGGAAAGTGAATTATTTATTCTTAACCTGTATAGCAACAATGCTTATACAAGTCTGGCAGTCAGCACGGACGTACTGAAAAAATACGGCTATGCCTATGATATCCGGCAGATTTTTCAAATCCAGATGAATTATGAAAACAGCATGGAAGGGCTTTTTTTACTTTATGAGGGCGGAGAAAGGTGCTATTACCATTTTCGGGCAGGTACCTCTTACTTAGATATCCGGGTGATCCGGGATGAAATCCGGCAGGAAATATCCGGTGATTCCTGGATTTCCGGATGGCGTATTATAGAAGGGGAGGAACGTCCGTATTTGGTTTATCTAGGGGGCAGGAACAACGGTGTATATGCGGCGGTGGTCGTGGATTTTGACGGAGTGACAAACGATATCATGAATCGCTACCAGGTCGGGGATGCGGGGATTGTATTTGCCTCGGATGAAGGAGTGCTTTCCAATCAGGGACTGGCGGCAGCGGCTGGCATTCATACAAGAAAAGGCGTGGAGTCCTATAAGGGGTATCATTGGTATCAGATTTTGACCGAGCCTTATTATGTATATGCCAGCGAGGTGAATAAAACCGGAATCAGTATGCTGATGGTAGTGCCGAACGGGAACCTGTTCTTAAAACCGTATTCACAACTGCTTTTGTTTGTGATTATCGTCTGCTGTATCGGGATTATCCTGCTTGTCAGACGCGGGATGAAGCGGAACATCGCCAGGCCACTGGAGCGCCTGGTGGGTACGATGAACGAAATCAAGGGCGGAGATATGGAGGCAAAGGCAGATGGACAGAGAGGCTATCTGATCGAGGAATTTGAAGAGGTAAATCAGACCTTTAATGAGATGGTAGAACAGGTAAAAAATCTCAGGCTGATGGCCTATGAGGAGGAAATCAACCGGCAGAAGGCACAGCTTAGATATTTGCAGCTGCAGGTGAATCCGCACTTTTTCCTAAACTGCCTCAAGGTGCTGTATGCTCTTTCTCAAAAGGGAAACATTGAACAGCTACAGGATACGATCATTGCAACCTCCCGGCATTTCCGTTATATTTTTAAAAATAACAGCCAGGCGGTGCTGCTGGAGGAAGAGCTGCATTTTACGGAAAACTACATTGCCTTGATTGCATCAGGAGGAAGTGTAAAGGCAGGCTATGAGGTATTCGTCGATCCGGAAGCAAGGGGTTATTCCGTGCCTCCGTTAGTAGTCCAGACCTTTGTAGAAAATTCAGTAAAGTATGCAGATGTGTTTGCCAATGTCAGCTCCTCTTTAAAGAAGAAGATGGTAGAAATCCGGGTAGAAGTGGTTTGTCTGGAAAACGAAAAGGGGCGTTTCCTGGATATTCGGGTAAGAGACAACGGAACCGGGTATCAGCCAGAATTATTAGAACAGCTAAACAGCAGGGAAATCAATCTGGAGGTGGCCGATCATGTAGGAATCGAAAACCTGAAGGCCAGATGTCAGTTACTGTTCGGAGAGGAAGCAGAGTGCTTTTTCATGAATCAGGGGGGAGCGGTCAGTGAGGTGATTCTTCCTGCAAGGGTGTTGCAGAGTACCGTACAATCTTAAAATAGCGGTATTGTAAGATAACAGTATTGTAGGAACAGTATTGTAGAACAGCAGTATTGTAGGATAGCAATATTGTACGGTAGTAGTATTGTGCGGTAGTTATTGTACGGCAGCAGTAGGTGGTCGGATAGAAGGAGGAAGCTGGGGTTATGAATTTGCTGGCAGTAGACGATGAACGAGAGGTAGTAGAGGCGCTCAGGCAAGGCTTAAACTGGAAGGAAATCGGGATTGAACAGGTTTATACCGCCATCAGCGCCATGGAAGGCCGGGAAGTACTGTGCCAGACTCCGATTGATATCCTGCTTTGCGATATTGAGATGCCCAGGGAGAATGGTCTTAGCTTTTGCCGCTGGGCAAAAGGACAATATCCAGAATTAGAGTGTATTTTTCTTACCTCCCATGCGGAATTTGACTATGCCAGAGAAGCATTGCTTTTAGGAAGCTGCGATTATATTTTACAGCCTGCTTCTTATAAAGAAATTGCGGAGTCTGTAGGACGTGCCATAAAGAAGATTGAGCAAAAAAGAGAGCATTCCCGTCTGGAACGGCAGGGAAAGGAGATGATGGACTCCTTTTTAAAGCTGCTCGGAGAACAGGAGCAGGCAGAGGAGGCAAGGCTGGCCGGGGAGCATGGGGCAGCCAGGACAGAAAGAGAGAGGGATAGAGGAACGCCAGGTTATGCCGGTCAGGATACCAGGCAGGGCATAGGCCAGGAATGGGGAGCAGGCGACAGGCAGGGTCAGGAATGGGGAATAGGCAGCGGAAGGCTGGGTCAGGAGAGGGAGGAGACCGGAAGGGATATCGCAGGAGGGGAAGCGGGCTGGTGGGGAAGCTCCGGCGGCTATCCGGAGGAGGATGAGGATCAGGAACGGATAAAAAAGGTGATTTTCTATATTCAGAACCATCTGGATCAGGATTTGACGCGGAATGAGCTGGCTGAGTATGTGCATTTAAACCCGGAATATTTTTCAAAATATTTTAAAAAGCAGACCGGATATTTGCTCAAGGATTATATTTTGCAGGAAAAAATGAAGCTGGCCAGGCAGCTTTTGGCGAATACAAATCTGTCGATCAATATGGTAGCGACCAGAGTGGGTTACTTTAATTTTTCTCATTTCTCCAAGGCCTTTAAGAAATTAGAGGGAATGACGCCGGGGGAGTATCGGCAGGCGGCGAAGCAGAAATAGCGTAAAAGAGAATTTTGCAGAGGAAAAAACTGCAGGATTCTTTTTTTCGGCCACAAATCCCAAAGTCATATTAGGTTGGATAGAACAAAAAGCTCTCTGGGCTATACGAAGCGGTATTAGGAGAGGCTATAAAAATGCGCTGGATAAGATATTGTGCAATATCGATAAAATAACGTATAAAATTTTGTAATATATGTATAAATAGACATAAATAGAATATACTATGTCACAAAAAGAACAGTCAAAGACACAAATATACCAGAAACATATCCTGTCCTTGGTAGAAAATTCGACAAAAAAAGCGTATGATAATGTCATCCATGAAGGCTGACAAGTATCCAAGGCATCCCGGCGCCGGAATTGCGGAACGATGGAGCAGTACAAATGGAATCAAAAGGAAAAAGAAAGAGAGGACTGTAGGATGAAGAAGACAAGTAAAATCATCGCGCTTTTGTTAGCGCTGGTGATGTGTATCGGTATGCTGGCTGGCTGCGGCAAGTCCGGCGACGATTCCAAGGGAAACGATACTCCAAACACTCCGTCCCAGGGAGGAGAAACCGAAGGAGATACTCCAGAAAAGGAAACCGACGTCAGCAAAATGCCGGTTGTAAAGTTTATGGGAGCTGCTGCCGGTTTATATGATAATCTCGATAAAGTACAGGCAAAGCTAAATGAAATTTTAGCAGAGCGTTATGGTATTCAGTGCGAGCTTCATTTCGAGGGCTTCGGTTCTTATACGCAGCAGTTAAACCTGATGCTGACGACTGCCGGTGAAGTAGATGTGTTTTATGTAGGCGGCGGTCCGACGACCTTTGTTAACAACGGTATGATTTATGATATTACCGATTTATGGGAAAACAATGCGAGCGACGAGTTTAAGGCAATGTTCCCGGAGGCTTATATAGATGCCAATAGAGTAGGCGGCAGACTGTATGCTATTCCGGCCAATGTAAACTTCTCCAATGAGATCCTCGTTCATGCCAATAAGTCCATGATGGATCAAATGGAAATTGTACCGGATGATGAAAAAATCTGGACGCTGGATGAAATTCATGATCTGGTGGTACAGGCAAAGGAAACCTTCCCGGATATTTATGGGATTGCTCCGCAGTCAAAGGGAACTTTAGTGAATCAGTTGAACTGGGAGTCTTTGGGTGATCCATACAACATTGGTGTTGTGCCGGATCGTGGAGCCTCCAGAAAGGTGATTTCCATTACTGATTGTGAAGAGTACATCGAGTTTTCTAAAACCATGAACCAGTGGTATAACGAAGGCCTGATTATGCAGGACGTTCTTTCTACGACAGAGTCCTGGTCTACCTTAGTGCCGAGCGGCCGTGCCTTCTGTGATTTTGATGCTGGTGCATACCCGAACGGAACGACGACAGAGGATTCCAAATTTTACAATTTAACCCTGTATCCAAACTGGTCTGCTGCAAACTGTGCTGTCCGGTTAGGCTGGGGAATCGCAGGAAACACCAAAAATCCAGAGGCTGCCTTTACATTACTTCAGGCAACCTATATGGATGAGGATATTTGTAACCTTCTTTCTTATGGAATCGAAGGCGAAAATTATATAGTAGATGAGAACGGCAAGGCAAACTTCCCAGAAGGTGTAACACTGGAAAATGACACTTGGACATTAGGCTTTGTCGCTGGTTGGGCATTACCAAATTTCATGGGCGCTCTTCCTCAATATTCTTCTGTAGACGGCCATTATGATATGATTCGGGCATATGATGCAAGTGCAGAGCAGTCCGGTTGTATGGGTGTCGTATTTGATTCCAGTAATGTAGCCGATCAGTATACCGCCTGTATCAATGCGTACAACAAGTATTATGCTGCTATTCTGGCAGGTACGCTCGAAACCGAAACGGCAATCGCTCAGTATAAGGCAGAACTAGAGGCTTCCGGCGAGGCAGAAGTGATTGCTGAGAAGCAGGCACAGATTGACGCAAAATACGGAAATTAAGTGATCGTAAAAAACAGGCAGGGTGTCGGCAATGGGTTGGGTTTCTTTCGCTGGCACCCTGTTCTTGATAGGGGTATAACAAATGGAAAAAACAAAGAAAAAATTCAGGTGGAGAAGATACCTTCCACTCTATTTGATGATGATACCAGGGACGATTTACCTGATTATCAACAATTATATTCCTATGGCTGGACTGGTACTGGCATTTAAAAAGTTTAACTATCAGTTTGGTATGTGGAAGAGTCCGTGGAATGGTTTTTCAAACTTCAAATTTCTCTTTATGGGCAGCGATGCCTTCAACATGATTCGGAATACGATTGTATATAATATCGTCTTTATTGTATTAGGAACGATTTTGGCGATTGCCGTAGCAATTTTCCTCAATGCTGTCCCGGGAAACAAGTCAAAAAAGACGTATCAGACGATTATTTTGATTCCTTATTTGATTTCGATTGTGATTGTATCCTATATCGGCTTTGCGTTTATGTCCCAGGAAAGCGGCTTTATCAACAACAGCCTCTTAAAAGACAATCCCGTTTCCTGGTATACGACGCCAAGTGTCTGGCCGTTTATTTTGGTATTTATTCATTTATGGAAAAGCTTTGGCTATAATTCGATCATTTATTACGCGACGATCATCGGAATCGATCCGTCCCTGTTTGAAGCGGCGGAGATCGATGGAGCCTCGAAGTGGAGGCAGGTGCTGCATATCACGCTGCCGTCGTTAAAGACGACGATTATCACGTTGACGCTGCTTTCTATCGGGCGTATCTTCTATTCCGATTTCGGTCTGTTCTATCAGGTGCCGATGAATTCTGGTCCGCTCATCGACGTGACGAATACCATCGACACGTATGTATACCGTGCTTTGCTGACGTTAAATGACGTAGGACGTTCCTCTGCCGCCGGCTTCCTGCAATCCATTCTTGGTTTTGTCATCGTTTGGCTGACCAACTTTGTAGTGAAGAAGGTAGACAAGGAGAATGCTTTATTCTAAAGCAGAAGTTTAGAAAAAAACGGGTCTATGGATTTAACGAAAAACAGAAAGGACAGGTAGGATAGCTATGAATAAAACAAAAAAGAAAGTGAGGCCGGGAATTATTGCGATACATATTATCATGATTATTCTCTGCCTGCTCTGTATCATTCCGTTTTTGCTGATTGTGATTTCTTCGATTACCGAAGAAAAAACATTGTTGATGAACGGATACAGCTTTTTCCCGGAAAAACTGAGCGCGTATGCGTATACGTATATTTTATCCGGAAACGGCGGGAAAATCCTGCATGGATATGCAGTTTCCTTTGGAATCACGGTAGTGGGTACCGTATTGAGTATTTTAATGACGCTCCTCTATGCGTATCCGCTCTCCAGGCGGGACTTGCCGGGACGGAATATTTTCGCTTTTTTCGTATTTTTTACGATGCTCTTCCGCGGCGGCCTCGTTCCGTCCTATATGATGTGGACGCAGATGTTTAATATCAAAAACTCCTATATCGCCCTGATTGTGCCAAACCTCTTAATGAATGCGTTTTACATCATTATGATGCGGACATATTTCTCCTCGACGATTCCAAACGAGCTGATCGAAGCGGCGCAGATCGACGGCGGAAGCGAGATGAAGATTCTTTGGAAAATCATTACGCCATTGTCAAAACCGATGGTGGCAACGTTAGGGTTTATGACCGTGTTAGGCTACTGGAATGACTGGATGAACGGATTATACTATATCACCGATGCGACCTATTATTCGATTCAAAATATTTTGAACCGGATGCTTTTAGACATCCAGTTTTTGTCCTCGGCAGCGGCGACCCAGTTGGGAACAGCGGCGGATATCGCGGCGAATATTCCGTCTACCGGCGTGCGTATGTCGGTGGCAGTCATCGGTTTGATTCCGATTTTGATTGCCTATCCGTTTTTCCAGAAATATCTGATCAAGGGTATTATGATCGGAGGCGTAAAGGGCTGACTAGGATGGTTTGCAAGACAACATGAAATATGCTATAGTGAACAATAAAAACAAAACCATTTGTTGTTCACTAGAAAAAAATATAACAAACGAAGGGAGAAGAAACTTATGTCCATGAAAAAACCATTTGTAAGTGAAATTGCTCCAAAGACCTATGTCATCAACGAATACGGCCTGACAGCGATGTATCTGTGCGTCGGCTCCGAGAGGGCGCTGCTCATTGATACCGGCTGTGGTGTCTGTGATTTGAAGGAACTGGTAGCAGAGCTGACAGATAAGCCATACGATGTGGTGCTGACACATGGCCATCTGGATCACTGTGGCGGGATTGGCGCGTTTGAAAAGGTCTATGCAAACGAGCGCGACTTCGATATGATTCACAACGTGGATTTCGAGGAACTGCGGAATTATTGTGACACCCTCGGCAATATGGGCGGTTACGATGCGTATGAGTACAGCCGTGATATGGTCAAGGAATTTACCGAGTTCCCGGAGCTGGTCAATGTCGAGGATGGCTTTCTCTTCGATCTGGGCGACCGGAAGCTGGAGGTAGTGACGATTGCCGGGCATACTCCTGGCGGGCTGGCTCTCTTAGACGAGAAGAATCGGCTGTTAATCAGCGGAGACTGCTGCAACACCAATACCTTAGGGATGGGTGGAAGTGTCAATACGATGCTGCGCGGCTTCCTCAAGGTGAAAGCGCTCGCAGATAAATTCGACCAGAACTGGAACGGACACGTTGGCTATGCCGGGCTGCCGACCTGCTTTTCTCAGCCGGAATCGGTGATCGACGATTTGATTCAGTGCTGTAAGCTGGTGCTGGAAGGGAAGGCAGAGCCAACCGAAACAATCTTTTTGGGGCGTAAGACGACGGGTGTCAATTATGGAAAGGTACGGATGACGTATGATGCAGAGCGGCTGCTAGATGAAGGGGAAGAGCCGGTGGCATATTAAAGAATAACGGAAAAACAACAAGCCGTTTGGCCATACTGGCTATGAGAAACGACAAAAATTTTTGTTGTTTCTCATATATTTCCAGCAGCGAAAAGGTGTGTTCAATATGTATTTGAACACACCTTTTTAAAGTATGCTTGCTGCATTACATCAGTCTTGTCTATGCAAACAGGAGATTGGACTTATGCGGAATCCGTGATGTGGCACTGCAATAACCTTAACCTCTGTAGGAATCCGCAATTCATAAAAATGTTGAAAAGTTTTTCGGGTTATAACCGCAAAACCTATTGATTTATTTTAGAGTTGCGGTATCATATATGCAGATGGAGGTGGTTACAGTGATTTATAGACCGATGTATGTAGACAAGATTATGGTCTATGTGGATTCGCCGTTCGTGAAAATCCTGACCGGAGTACGGCGGTGCGGAAAATCCACCATACTGAAAATGATCATCGGGGAACTGAAAAAAAAGGGCGTGCCGGAACATCGTATTGTCAGCTATCGCTTTGATTCTATGGAATATGGGGATATGACTGCAAAGGAAATGTTCACAGAGTTAAAGAGCAGGCTGTCGCCGGACGGAAAAACGTATCTGTTTCTTGATGAGGTGCAGGAGATTAAGCATTGGGAGAAGGCTGTCAATTCGATTGCGTCCGATTATGATGTGGATATTTATGTGACTGGCTCAAACTCACGTATGATGTCCTCTGAAATCGAAACATATCTGACCGGGCGGTATATTTCGTTCCGAATTTTTACGCTTTCCTTTACCGAATACCTGAGTTTCAAAAAGGAGTATACCGAGATTGGCAAACCAAGGGAGGAACTGATCGAATATATCCGGCTGGGCGGATTTCCTGCGACACACTTGCAGCACTATACGGACGACGAGGTATATACCATTGTCCGTGATATCTACAACTCAACGATTTTCTCTGATATAGTCAGGCGTAATCAGATGCGCAAGGTGGATCTGCTTGAACGGATCGTGAAATTTGCCTTTGATAATGTAGGCAGAACCTTTTCCGCCAAATCCATTTCCGACTATCTCAAATCCGAGCGTCGCTCCATCGACAATGAGACAGTTTACAGCTATCTTGAAAAATTGGAAAGCGCGTATATCCTGCACCGCTGTTCGCGCTTTGACGTTCAGGGAAAGGAACTGTTGAAAACACAGGAGAAATTCTATCTTGCGGATACCGCGCTTCGTTACAGCGTTCTCGGCTATACGCAGACCTCGATTGCCGCTATGCTGGAAAATGTCGTCTATCTGGAACTGCTTCGGCGCGGCTATACGGTAACTATCGGCAAAACTTCTGACGGCGAGATTGATTTTATTGCCACAAGGCAGTCGGAAAAGCTGTATGTTCAGGTGACAAAGGAAATCAAGTCTGCCGAAACGGAAAAGCGGGAATATGAACGGCTGCTTGGAATTCACGACAATTATCCGAAATATGTGCTGATGGCGGACGATTTCGCAGGCGGCAACTATGAAGGAATCAAAACTATGCACATTGCGGATTTTCTGCTCAATAAAGATTTTTAATGTTCCTTTGACCGTTCAAAACAAAATAACAGAAGCAAAAACGGCGTTTGGTTGTAAAAAGGTTGAACGCCGTTTTTGTATTTTCAAGAACGCCGAATTCTTTTCCATGTTTAAAATAATCGTTTTGAGTAAAAATAGTTGCAAACCGAGCTGTTTTGAAGTACACTATAGTACGCAGGAAACATTGGAATTATTATGGCCGCGGCGAAAATATGTAATATGGGAAAATATGTCATATGGCAAGAATGTGTCATACGGCAAGAATACGCCATCTGGTAAGAATGCGCCCATATGGCAAAACTGTAAAAGTTTTCCTGAAAATCCTGCGCTACAAAAGGAGAGCAATCAAGATGAGTGAAATGGTAGAAACCTTAAAAAAATATCAGATATGGTTAAAAAGGGTGTTCGTCGCCTGCTTTGACGTATTGAGCATTTGCTTTTCCGCCTTTTTTGCCCTGATGCTGCGTTTTGATCTGTCGTGGAATGGGATCGAGGCGCGGTATCTGGATTCAGCCTGGGATTATTTGCCCTTTAATATTGTGATTACGTTGATTATTTTCTGGATCTTCCGGCTGTACCACAGCCTTTGGAGTTATGCCGGAATGACGGAAATGCAAAATATTTTATCCGCCTGTGTATTATCCTCGGTAGTCCAGTTTATTGCAGTTCATCTGCTGCGGGGGATCGGGCAGGAGTACCCGCTTCCAAGAGCCTACTATTTCCTCTATTGCGGCGTGCTGCTGGTCTGCGTGGCGGGGAGCCGGTTTTTGTACCGGGCGGTACGCTTATATATCATCAATCGTTCAGATGGGGGTACGGTGACGCGGGTGATGGTCGTAGGCGCAGGAGATACCGGACATATGATTATCCGGGAAATCTTAAACAGCCGTCAGATTCGGATGAAGATTTGCTGTGTGATTGACGATGACAAAAGCAAAAAGGGCAGCTATGTCCATGGAATCAAGGTAGTCGGGACACGGGATGAGATTTTGGCCAGTGTAGAAAAATATCATATTCAGGAAATTATCATTGCGATTCCATCCGCTACCCGTACCGCGATCAAGGAGCTGGTGGAGATTTGCAAGGAAACAGAATGCCAGCTTAAAATCACGCCTAGCATGGACGAGATTGTAAACGGACAGGTTTCGATGAATCTTCTGCGAGATGTAAGCGTCGAAGATTTGCTGGGGCGGGAGCCGGTACGGACGGATATCAATTCGATTATGGGCTATGTGAAGGATAAGGTAGTGCTGATTACCGGGGGTGGTGGTTCGATAGGAAGTGAGCTTTGCAGACAGATAGCCGGGCATCAGCCAAAACGCCTCGTCATTGTAGATATTTATGAAAACAACGCCTATGACATCCAGCAGGAGTTAAAGATGACTTATCCGGATCTGGATCAGGTCGTCCTCATTGCTTCGGTACGCAATACCAAGCGGATCGATGAGATTTTTTCTACGTACCGTCCGAATCTGGTCTACCATGCGGCAGCGCATAAGCATGTACCCTTGATGGAGGACAGCCCAAACGAGGCAATCAAAAATAATGTTCTGGGAACGTGGAAGGTCGTGCAGGCCGCGGATCGCTATCACGTAGACAAATTTGTGCTGATTTCCACAGACAAGGCAGTCAATCCGACCAATGTAATGGGGGCGAGCAAGCGAATCTGTGAAATGATTGTGCAGACCTGGAATAAACGTTCCAAAACAGATTTTGTCGCTGTCCGCTTTGGTAATGTACTGGGCAGCAATGGCAGTGTGATTCCGCTTTTTAAAAAGCAAATCGCAGCAGGCGGCCCAGTGACAGTTGTACACCCGGATATCATTCGTTATTTTATGACAATACCAGAGGCAATCTCCCTGGTGCTGCAGGCAGGCGCCTATGCAAAGGGCGGTGAAATCTTTGTCCTGGAAATGGGAGAACCGGTAAAAATCCTGGATTTGGCAACCAACCTGATCAAGCTTTCCGGGCTGACGCCAGGAGAAGACATTGAAATCATCTTTACCGGGCTGCGCCCAGGCGAAAAGCTGTACGAAGAGCTGCTGATGGAGGAGGAAGGTATGCAGGAAACCGCGAACAAGCTCATCCACATCGGCAAGCCGATTGAACTGGACGAAGAACTTTTTGTCAATCAGCTCTCCGAGCTGAAAACCTTTATCGAAGACGAACCAACACCAGAAGCGTTAAAGGAGAAAATCAAGGAGCTGGTGCCGACATACCAGCCGAAAGAGAATAACAATTAAATGCGAGTAACAAAGCGAAAGAGGACAACAAAGCAAGAGAGCAAGAAAGGAGGATGGCACTCCTTCCGCAGATTGAAAAGGAATCGGGATTCTGTGCCGATAGATTGTTATGAAGAAAAAGCTTTACTTATCTTCTCCGACTATGCACGGGGAGGAGCTGCAATACATCCAGGAGGCATTTGATACAAACTGGATCGCTCCGTTAGGGCCAAATGTGAATGCCTTGGAACAGGAGGTGGCAGCATACCTGGAAAAAACAAGAAGAAAGACAGAACAGGGGATAGAAGAGGACTCTAGGACAGCAGAGGGAGCGATTGCGGCGGAAGGAGTCGTACCGAAGGTATATGCTGCGGCTTTATCGGCAGGAACGGCTGCCATTCATCTGGCACTGATTAACGAAGGAATCGGTGCAGGCGATATTGTGCTTTGCCAGGATTTGACCTTTTCGGCCACCTGCAATCCAATCGTCTATCAGGGGGCTACGCCGGTTTTTATAGACTCGGAGCGGGATAGCTGGAACCTTGACCCGGCAGCGCTGCGTCTGGCACTAGAGCGGTATCCAGAGGCAAAGGCCGTGATGGCAGTAAATCTTTACGGAATTCCGGCCAGGCTGCAAGAGATTGCAGAAATCTGTGCAGAACATAACATACCATTGATAGAGGATGCAGCAGAGTCCCTCGGCAGTCTTTACAAAGGTCAGATGACAGGGACGTTTGGCAGCGAGGCAATCCTTTCCTTTAACGGAAACAAAATCATCACCACCTCCGGCGGTGGGATGCTAGTCAGCCATGACGAAGCCAAAATCACACATGCCCGCTTCCTTTCTACTCAGGCGCGTGAGCCTGCCCGTCACTACGAACATAAGGAAATCGGCTACAACTATCGGATGTCCAACATCACTGCAGGCATCGGGCGCGGCCAGCTTCTGCACTTGGAAGAGCATATCGCCAAAAAGAAATGGATTTACGAAACCTATCAAAAAGCCTTTGCTGACTTACCAGAGATTTCTATGAACCCAGTTCCGGCAGACTGCCAGGCGAACTATTGGCTCAGCTGTATCACCTTACAAAAGGATTGTCCGGTTAGCCCGGTAGATATTATGGTTGCCTTAGAGGAAGACAACATCGAATGCCGTCCGATTTGGAAGCCAATGCACTTACAGCCGGTATTTGCAAAATATCCATTTATAACCGCAGAAAGACAGGATTCCTTAAAAGAAACACCGTCATCGGTTTCAGAAGATATTTTTAACAGAGGATTATGCTTGCCGAGTGATATTAAAAATACCAAAGAGGACATGGAACGGATAATTGGAATTGTGCGGGGTGTGCTAAAGAAGTAAAAGAAAAGAGAGAGCCGCCTCTAACTCTAACATTGTTATCGGGCGGCTCAATCAATCAGAAACAGAAGAAAACGAAGCAGCAGAGGAAGAGGAAACAGACGAACTGCAAAAACGGATGGCCGCCTGAAATAAGGCTTCTGCTGTTTGCGGGGGAAGGTGCAGTATCAAAGCAACATCATTTAGAGTCAGGTCATAGAGATAAAGAAGCGTCAGAAGATCCTGAGCGATAGGTTCCAGTTTCGATATGGCTTCGGAGAGCTGCGCCGGATGATAGGCGGCAGAAAAGGAAGAAGAATCAAGAGAAACAGCACTTTCTTTTTCTATATGGACATGCTTGTCATAGACAGTTCCCTGCATGGCAAACGAAGCATATTTCACGACAAGCAGCAAAAAATCCTCTGTTTTTCTGGTATTGCATTTGGGAAGACGGTCAAGATAAGGAATGATGATAGAAAAAGCATTGCATAAAGCAGCCTCCGCTAAAGATTCGCTGCCCAAGATAGCATAAGCGCTTTGGAACATAACGAGACGATAGGTTTGGAAAAGATGTTTGAATTTTGCACGTTTTATGAAGCGCATCAGTGTGTAGAATAATAAGTTCATAGTAGGGGTTCCTTTTCTTTCGTGTTTTATAGTAGGAATGAATGGTTAGGCTATAGTAGGTTGTAGTGAGAGATTAGGGAAGGATTAGTAGGGATGGGGCGATAGCAGGGAATGTAAAATGTTGTGTCAAAAAACATTACATAGCAAACATGTCAAGATAATCATACAACATTTTGGGAGAGGATTCAAGAGGAAAATGAAAAAAATTGAAATATTAGTGAAAAGATGATGTTTTAGTAGAAAGGTAAAAATATTTATTTTACATAAATGATAAAATATGTTATAGTTAAAAAGGTAGTTTTATGAAAGGAATATGGAAATTATGAAAAAAGCATTAATAGTAGCAACTGTGTATGGTTTTATTGCTTCTTTTGAACAAAATGATATTAAGATTTTACAGTCTTTAGGATATGAAGTTTGGTGTGCATGTAATGGAAGCGAGGCAGATGGGAAGTTAAAAAATTTAAATTTACACCTTATAAACATACCATTTTCAAGAAGCCCTTTTAGTAAAGCTAATATTAGAGCATATAAAATGTTAAAGAAATTAATTTGTCAAGAAAAATTTGATTTGGTACATTGTCATACTCCAGTAGGAGGAGTGATAGGACGTTTAGCTGCCTTTGATAACGTAAATAAAATTGTGTATACGGCACATGGTTTTCATTTTTATACAGGAGCGCCTATGCTTAATTGGTTAATTTATTATCCAATTGAAAAATGTTTGGCAAGAAAGACAGATATATTAGTTACGATTAATAAGGAAGATTACTACCGAGCGAAGGAATATTTTAGAGCTAAATTAGTGAAATACATACCAGGAATTGGTATAGATATTGAGAAGATAAAGAATGCAGTTCATAATATAAATAAAGGACAGAAAAGAAAAGAGTTGGGAATTCCTGAGGATGTTTTTTTGTTACTATCAGTAGGAGAATTGTCAACAAGAAAAAATCATATAGAGGTAATTAGGGCATTAAAAGAGTTAGATATAAAAAAGAATAAAATTTATTATGTTATTTGCGGGAAAGGAAATGAAGAGAAAAATTTGTTTGATTATGTAAAAAAAGCAAATTTAACAGAAGAAATTCATTTTTTTGGATATCGGACAGACGTGATTGAAATTATGGCCATAGCAGATTTGTTTATATTTCCATCAAAACAGGAAGGGCTTCCTGTTGCCTTAATGGAAGCTATGGCAGTAGGATTACCGTGCTTAGTATCAGATATTCGAGGAAATTGTGAATTGATAAAAAGAGAACTTTCCTGTAGTATGTTATTTTCACTAGGAAGGCAGGAAGAAATTATAAATGGAATTCAGAAATTAAGAACAGTAAATAAAGATAGAGCAAGTGCTGAAAATCTGAAGATTTTACAAGAATATTCTAGCCAGAGAGTAATAGAGAAAATGACAAATCTTTATTTACAAGTTTAGAAAGAATAAATAATAAGGAAATGTGAATATGCAATTTCAGATAAAATTTAGTGTAATAGTTCCGATTTATAATGTAGAAAAGTATTTACGGTATTGTATAGACAGTATTTTAAGTCAAAAATTTGTTGATTTTGAAGTTATTTTAATAGATGATGGTTCTACTGATAATTCAGGAAAAATATGTGATGATTATAGAATCAAGGATACACGATGCAAAGTTTTACATAAAGTAAATGAAGGTGCAGCAGAAGCAAGAAATAAAGGTATTGAAATGGCAACAGGAGAGTATCTTTTATTTGTTGATAGTGATGACTTTTGGGAAGATACTAGCTTTTTGAGTCGAATTAATTTTTTATTAGAGAAGAAACCTGATTTCTTAATATTTACGTTTAAACGTTGTAATGAAACAGGAGATAAGATTTGGAAATCTTATCCAGAACTAGATGAAAATTATGTAAATAAGTTAAAATATGAAAAACAATTAAAATATTTAGTAAGCAAAGATACATATATTGTATCAGCAGGATGTAAAGTGGTACGAACAGAATTGATAAAAAGTAAAAAAATTTATTTTGAAAAGGGAATTGTAGGAGAAGATATAGACTGGAGTTTTAAGTTAGTAGTAGCTGCTAAAAATTTGATTTATTCAAATGAAAGCGGGTATATTTATCGTGTAAGAGAAACCTCTGTTACTCATAATGTAGATGATAAGATTAAGAATAATTTATATGAAATTTTAGTAAAATGGGCAAATTTTTTTGAAAAAAGTAAAAACGAAGAGTTGAAACAGGCAATGCTGGGATTTTTAGCTTATGAATATTATATTGTATTAGGAAATTGTGTGGGAAAAGATATTTCGGATGAAATGAATTTAGACAGATATTCCTATTTGATAAGATATAGTTGTAGCAGAAAAACAAAATTATGTAAACTGGTTTATCAGTGTTTTGGTAAAAAAGTTGCTAGTAAAATATATGGATATGTAGTGAGGAAGAAATAATTTAAAATATTGCAAATGTGATAGAGAGCAATTCGGAAGAATCAGGAAAGGAATCATAAATGAGTGATACAATGAAAGATAAAGAAAAAATAGCCTGTATTATTTTAAACTATAATGATGCAGATACTACTATTTCTTTAATACAGTTAATAAAAACGTATGAAGTTATAGATTATATAGTGGTAGTAGATAATAAGTCAACAGACTTTAGTTTTGATAAGTTAAAAAATTTTCAAACAGAAAGAATTATAGTTATTTCTTCCAAGAAAAACGGGGGATATGGATATGGTAATAATGTTGGAATAAAATATGCAAAAGAATTTTTAAAAGTTAGATATGCTTTAATTGCCAATCCGGATACAAAATTTGAGGAAAAAGTGATTTTTGATTTGAAAAATTTGATGATGAAGAATGCTCGTTGTATCATTGCTGCTCCAGAGTATGTTAACGGGGAAGCTAAAGTCGCATGGAAAATTTTGGATGTCAGTAGGTATGTTTTAGAGAGTAGCATTTTCTTTTTCCATATCTTTGGAAGAAAGGCAGAATATAATCGAAAAGAATTGTTACAGAAAAATTATATAGTTGATGTAGTATTAGGATCTTTATTGCTATTAGATATAGATAAGTTTTTTGAAATAGGGATGTATGATGAAGAATTCTTTTTATTCGAAGAAGAAATTATAATTGGAACTAAAGCAAAGAGACATAATTATGAGACAAGGTTATTAGCAGGTGCAAATTATAGACACATACATTCTACTACTATTTCGAAGGTATATCGCTCCATGGTTAGGCAGAAGAGAATGATTTTAGAGAGTAGGTTATTATATTTACAAAAATATTGTAAAGTTTCAGGAATAAAATTGCTGCTAATAAAATTATATTTCCATTGGGTGGTTTTAGAAATGAAATTGATTCAAGGTTTGTATAGTCATAAGAATTTAGGTACAACAAATAGGAATTAGTTTTTTAAAACTTAGGAGGAATAAAAATGAAGGAATTAATATCGGTTATTGTACCTGTATATAATGTTAAACCTTATTTGAGAAAATGTATAGATTCAATTTGCTCTCAAACTATAAAAAATCT
The DNA here is from genome assembly GCA_949155905.1 of uncultured Lachnospiraceae bacterium. GTDB lineage: Bacteria > Bacillota > Clostridia > Lachnospirales > Lachnospiraceae > MGBC131033. Next base: position 969 of record CASCWU010000002.1, on the reverse strand, counting down.
TGAGATTATATTAGTAGATGATGGATCAAATGATGGTTCAGAAGTGATTTGTGATGAATTTCAACAAAAAGATAGACGTATAGTAGTGATACATCAAGAAAATGCAGGTGAATCTTCTGCGCGAAATACAGGATTGTCTTATGCGAAGGGGAAATATATTGGATTTATTGATTCTGATGATTATATAGAAGTTAATATGTTGGAAGAGTTGTATGGAAATTTAGTATATTATGCAGCAGATATTTCAATTTGTTCTGATGTTTATGAGGATGAAGAAGGAAATATTTTGAATAGTAAAATCATGGAAGAAGCTGTTTTACATGATAAAGAAGCTTTTAAATACTTTTTTCGAGATAAAATTTCAGGTGGAGTGTGTAATAAGCTTTTTAAAAAAAGTATTGTTGATAGATATAAATTGAATTTTAATAAATCGATTAAGTATGGACCGGATATATTATTTTTAGGAGAATATTTGTATTACTCCAATACTTCTGTAATAATAAATAAAGTGTTATATCATTATGTATATCATACATTGTCGATTTGCAATAAAATGAGAACAGATAATGTTTTTGATTTAAAATATATTACGTCAGTACGAGGAATTCAACTTCTTAAACCTTATGTGGATAAAACCAGTAATAAACAGATTGAAGATGCTTATCATGTTATGCTTGCATGTAGATATGGTAATCTTGTATATAAAATGTTATCTTTGCAGTATAAGGATAATGAACTATATGTAGAGGCTAAAAAGTATTTACGGAGTGTATGGACTTTATATGTAAGAAGTAATGACGTTATAAAAAAGACAAAATTTATGTTGCTTGTATTTTCTATTAATAAAGTAATGTCGAAAGTATTAGTAGGATTAATCGAAATTAAAAATAGAAAAAGGCAATAAGATTAATAAAAGACAAATGATAATAACTTCTTGGAATCTCAATGAATGAGATTCCAACCGAAAAT
>CASCWU010000001.1 GCA_949155905.1 uncultured Lachnospiraceae bacterium | reverse complement strand
GAGACATTTTCCTGTGTGGTTTATTAAGACATTATCATAAATGGTTTATAGAAAAATTTTCGCCTTTAAAAATTCCTTGACAAATTTCGGAATCAATCGTATACTAATAGCACCGTGCAGCCGGGGAGTTAGCGGTGTCCTGTATCTGCAATCCGCTCTAGCAGAGGTGATATCCTGCCTCGGGTTTTTAGCTGTAGAGCTGCCCCGTACAAGTGATGTTGACGTTTGGGTCTTGCGCAACAGGAATCTGTGAACCGTGTCAGGTCAGGAATGAAGCAGCACTAAGCAGAACCTTCTGTGTGCCGTAAGGGTGCCTGGGCCGAGTTAACTATACAGGTAACGTCTATGGCGGAAATTCAAAGCAGGATGCACGGCAAAAAAGACAAGTTAAGGGGAAGTACAGATTGCCTTATTCTGCACTTCCCCTTTTATGCACACGCCCGTATATGGAATTTAGTTGCTGCTAACGGTTCATATACCGTTCATATGCCGCCTGCTGAATATCAATACAGGTCTGCAAGCCGTGTTCGTACAGGTTTTGCACAAACGTATCATACCGGGACAGGGCTTCCGTACCAGTGATAAATTTTACTGTCATTTCATCCACCAGAGTCTTGATATCTGTATAGATTGAAGCATACTGGTAGCTTTCCTCCTCTGTCATCGACATCGACGGCGGAAGCTGCCGTTCGTCGCTGTCCAAATCCCAGACCTCCTCGCACAACAGCTGATCCGTGCCTGACCAGGCCTTTCCCATCAGCGTCCAGTTGTATTTTCCAAAGGAGGACTGGCTTAGTGTATAGAAGGCCAGCTTTTCCAGTCCGGCATGTTCCGGATCATTTGTCACATTTTCGGTAAATTCAGGAATCCCATCGGCATTGATCACATACGTATCATTTTCCACTCCATAATTGTTCAGATAATATCCCTCATCCGAATAAAGATAATCGATCCAGGACAGGGCAAGCCCTACATCCTTACAGTTATTGGAAATACAGACCGTTTCTTTGGTGATCGCCCTGGTATTAAAGAAGTTATAAGCGGTATCGCCCTCAGTCAGCACAGGTGACGGAACACCTACCATGTAAAAATCCTCTTCATCGTTATAGCCCATCGTATGGAAATAGTCCGTTGTAAACGGCCATATCATACAGGTTGCCCCTGCTCCTCCCGTTCCAATAACATCAAACGGCGGATTCATAGCGGCATCGTTTGTGACAAAATTTTTATCAATCAGACCTTCCTCATACCATGTGTGGAACAGCTCCAGATATTCCCGATAGCCTTCCTCCGCCGGACCGTAATGCACCTGTCCGTCCACCCGGTAAAATTCCGGCCCTACGCCATATGCACTAAGAAAATGTCCCGGCAGATCCACACCGTCCCCGGCAATCAGCAACGGAGCCTGACAGCCCTTTTCTTCTTTAAAAGCAGTCAACATCGTATGCCAGTCCTCAATCGTAATCGGAACCTCCTGGTTTACATCCTCCAGCCAGTCCCGTCTGACCGCCATTCCAACCCATTGCGCTTCTCCTGTCACCTCTTTATCATCACAGGCCAGAGTATAGACTGCCACTACCCTTCCATCGTCCGTCGTAGTCGCCCGCTTAATCTCCGGGTTGCTCTCCCGCAGCGCCCGATAGTTCGGCATATAGGTGTCGATATAATCGGTCAGCTCTACAAATACCCCGTCCTGCACAGCGGTTGCTACTCCACCGGTATAATAAGCATCTGCGCCGCGGATGATGTCTGGATAATTTCCAGAAGCCATCATCAGCCCGAATTTTTCACTGGCCTCGGTTGAACCTACATAAACCCAGTTAATATGGACGTTGGTATTTTTTTCAAATTCCTGAATCGAAATCAAATCATTCGGATCTTCGATATAATCATTTCCCCAGGCCAGCCAGACGCTAAGCTCTGCCTTTTCTGCCAAAGGAAACGTATATGGATTGGTTTGCGCAGAACTGCCTTCCTCTGGAGCCTGCCCATCTGGATCTGCCTGTTCCTGATCTCCCTGCTGCAAATCTGCTTTATTGGAGCTCTCCGATCCCTTTTGTTCCGAATCCGCCTGATCCGAGTTCTGTCCTCCAGCGTCTGCCGTTGTATCCTTCTTTTTATCGGTTTCCTCCTGCTTTCCACAACCTGCCAGCGAAACGACCGTCAAAGCAAACAAAAGCAGAAAGGCGATTACTTTTTTCCTCATTATGAATTCTCCTTCTCTTTTTATTCTCTGTAAATGGATACAAGCCCATCTAAGGATAGGCTTGCTCCTAAATTTATGATACTCCCTCAGCTTCCGCGCCGCTCCTGCACAAACGCCACTGCCTTCTCAATATATTCGTTCCAGAAGTCCCACGTATGCGCCCCAGGCCCGTCTACAAAGGTCAGAGGAAGCCCCAGACTCTGCATATGATCCTTTAACTTTACGTTATCTGGATAGGTAAAATCCTCCGTCCCGCAGGCCGAATAAAATACAGGCGCTTCCTTTCCGGATTCCTTTAAGCGATTCGCCAGGGCGAACAAATCGTTTTTCCCGCCCAATACCTGATCCTTGTCTCCGAAAATCGCATAGCCGTTGTTTGGCAGCGGAAAGCGACCCTCGGCACATTCCTGGGCAATCCCTGCTGCACCAGAAAGGCTGATCACATAGCCGTATTTCTCCGGGCAGGTCAGCCCGGCCTTTAGAGCGCCATGCCCGCCCATCGACAGACCGGCCACGATATTATCCTCCCGTTTGTCCGAAGCTGGAAGAACGGCATGTACGAAATCATACAATTCCTCTGTTATATGAGTAAACCAGGCGGCTCCCATGTGCATATCCGACCAGCTCGAATTCTGGCCGTCCGGGCAAACCACAATCAGCCCGTTCCGTTCTGCCAGCTCTTCCACGCGGGTATTCCGCAGCCACTCAGAATGGGAGCTTCCGCCGCCATGCAGCAGGAACATCACCGGACTTTTCTTTCCTTTTTCATACGTATTGCCCCGCTGCGGAACGACCATATCGATCTCGGTGTTAAACCGCAGCGCCAGGGAGCTGTAATTCATCTGTATCCGCATTGCCATATCATTTCCCCTCCTCTGCAAAAATCGGCGCCTTCCGCAACGGCAGCCACTCCAGATAACGGACGATAGCCTGATCCCAGAAGTCCCACGTATGGTTGCCCGGACGCTCATCCCATGTCAGATCAGCGCCCAGTTCCTGGAATACATCCCGGGCATGTGTGTTAAACCGCCAAGTAAAATCCTCGGTCCCGCAGGTCAGGTAAAGCTTTGGCAGCTCCTTCCCGGCTTTTATGTCCTGCTCGGCCATATAAAGGACGTCCTCCTTCGTATGCTCTGCCCGTTCCACCGTATCAAATACAATCCGCAGATCCCGATCCAGCACGCCGTCGTGCAGATGGTTTTCCTTTAAAATGTTCGGCATATCGACCGCTCCGGAAAAGCTTCCCGCACAGGCAAAGCGTTCCGGCTCGTTCATCGCCCACTTCAGGGCTCCGTAGCCGCCCATGGAAAGCCCGGCAACAAACGTGTCCTCTCTTTTTTCTGAAATCGGCAGCAGGTAACGCATGATTTCCGGCAGCTCCTTTGTCAGCCAGGTATAATACGCATCTCCATACGCCATATCCGTATAGAAGCTGTTATAGGTAGACGGACAAATTACAATCAGCTTGTTTTCATTTGCATACCGTTCTACACTTGTCTTACGAATCCAGTCGCTGGCATCTCCTCCGCCCCCGTGGAACAGCCACAATGTCTGGTAAGTAACTCCCGGCTGATACTGATACGGTTTCCCCTTCATTTTTTCAAACCCCTCCATCTCCGGGAAACAGACATTGACGGTCGTATACCGGTTCAGGCTGGACGAACGTAGCTGAATATTCATCAGTGCCATATCCTCTTCTCCTTTCTCTGAGCCTTTTTCCTTATTTTTATTTTGGAACCAGCTTTACTGTATCATGCTTTTTCCTTCTGCTTCAACGCTACATTTCTACAAATCTATACTATTCAACACTTTGTTGTTTTTTCGGTATTCGGAAGGAGACATCCCATGCTTTTTCCGAAAGGACTGCTGAAAATAACCTACATTATATTCATATCCACATTGTCTGGCAATATCCTGCACCTTCTGATTCGTCTGACGCAACAACTCCTCTGCGTGGGTAAGCCGAATCTGCTGGATGTATTCCGTCAGCTTGACGCCGGTCTGCCTCCGGTAAAGGCTGCTTAGATAATTCGGAGTAATCCCAAATCGTTCCGCCAAAAATGCCACATTGATTTCCGGGTTTCCATAATGCTCTTTCATATATTCCTGAATTCTGCCTATCAGAGAATCGCTTTTTTCCATCCGATGGCTTTCGATGCTCTGGCACAAAATCTGGTTGCCCTTTAATACAAAGGAAAGCATCTCCTCCTTTGAGGAAAAGCTGACCGGGCGGCTTGGCTGATGCAGATATTCTACGATAGTTTTACTGACCTCCGGCGGATAAAGAGAGCTGATCATCGGAAAAATACTGCTGGTCATGACCTCCCAGGAAAAGCTGATCTCCTCGACCGCTTCGCTTTCAAATATCATCCGGCAGTATTCGTCCGCCTGCTCAAACTGCCCTGATCGGATCGCCTCCATATAGCGGTTGATTTTGCCTATCGCCCTGCGGCACATATCCGTATACTCTCTGGAATCAAATTTGCAGATGTCTATCGAGCTGCCCCCGGACACAAACTGACGCCCGGCCAGAAACCTGGTAATTTCCTCCACCGGCTGATAAATAAGTCCCAATTCTACTGCCTCGCTGTCATATAAAATATTCGCGTAAAGCTGAAATTTCTGATAGAGCATTTTATGAATCCATTCCGTCAGCACCCTAAGATTTCGTTCGGTTTGCTCCGCCGTCTCCTCTGCTGTCCGAATCACATAAAAGGCGCCGATTCCGTAACGCACCTCTAAAATCGCCTTTTCTCCCGGGTTCAGGCAGTCCCGGATCAGATCCCGGATCTCGTGCAGCCTTTCTTCCAATTCACTGCGGTTATCAAACGGCAATGTATTCCAAATATCATACAATACAACCTCCATCAACGTCACCTTTTCCTCATAACGAAACTGCGGCCAGATAGCTTCTACCATCTCCCTGCGCTCCTCCTCGGAAAAACTCTGACCATGCTGCATCAGATTCCGCGTTTTCATATCCAGTTCAATCCTGTCCAGGGAACGCTCTGTCCTCCGTTTCCTGCTGCCTGTCAGTTTTTCTATGATGTGTTTCATCCTGTTTTCCCTCTTTTCTGTTTTCTGGCTCTTTATTTTTTATCCTCTGCTTTTCTACCCTTTATGCTTTCTGACCCTCTAGCTGCATACACCCTCCTGCTTTTTAGTTTACCTGCCTGTCAAAAAGGTGTCAATGTATACTTTACCCATGGATTCTCCGATAACATAGACAAGTCTGCACTTTGTAGTTTTTTATCCTTTTTCTTTCACAGGAAACTTGCTACACTATCCTTACACACAATGTTCTGATGGAATGGAGGATTTTTTATGAGTATGATGCGTTTTAACTACAGAAGCGAGGCAATCGGCGGCTATGTAGATATCTCGATTGTCTATCCGACAGATAATTACAGCTATTATGACGAAACACAGGGCATCCGCCATCACCATGCCCCAGGCGCTCCGGCGAAGGCAGCTCTTGTGCCGGGAATGAAATTCCAGACGATTTATTTGCTGCATGGCGGCAGTGATGACGACAGCCTGACCTACCGCTATACCAATGCAGAACGCTTCGCCCAGCGGAACAATGTCATGCTGGTGACACCAAACATCCGCAACAGCTTTGGCGCCGACACCAACTACGGCATCTCTTATGCTACCTTTTTAACAGAGGAGCTGCCGGTTGTCATGCAGACGCTGTTTGCCTCCTCTCCAAAACGTGAGGACAACTTTATTATGGGCTATGCCATGGGTGGCAATGCTGCTCTGGGAACCGCACTCCGCCGCCCGGATCTCTACCATACCTGTGTCGATATCTCCGGCGGCATCGGCTATACCCTCAATACTAAAACACTTCAGGAGGAGTTAGATGGTGAGCATTTCCGTACCTCCTTCCCGCTCCACAATGCCACCTTCGGCACCAGCGCAGACCTGCCTGGCTCCCGGCATGATATGTATACCATCGCCAAAAAGCATCTGGAGGCGGGTGACACACTGACCAATTTTTACCTGATTTCCGGAAGTGAAGAGGGCTTTATTCGAGCCAGGATTGAGGCAGACGCCGCTACTCTAAAGGAGCTTGGCTATCCGGTTACATACATCTGTGCCGAGGGCTATCACCATGATTTTAACATGTGGAACGACTACCTGGAAATTGCCATGGATTCCCTGCTGCCGCTGCAAAGAAGGAAACCCGTCATTTGAAAGGAGTGTACCATGATTCAAAACGGAAAAACTGCCGTCCGTAGCTATACGGACGGCCCTATCCCAAAGCAGCTTCTTTTCTTTGCGCTTCCCTTTATGGCCTCGAATGCTCTTCAGGTTCTTTATTCCCTTGTGGATATGCTGATCGTCGGACGGTTCGTCGGCAGCTTCGGCCTGTCTGCCGTCTCTACGGCCAGTCAGATCTTTACCTTTGCCACCATGTTCTGCTTAGGCTTTTCCACCGGAGGACAGGTGTTAATTGCCCAACTGGTCGGAGCCGGAAAGAAGGAACGAATCTCCCCTACCGTCGGCACCCTGTTTACCGTATTGGTGCTGATTGGACTTTTTATGAGTGCTGCGATTTTATGCTTCCGTAAGGGAATCCTTTCTCTGCTCAGCACTCCGCCGGAGGCTGCTGCCATGGCCTCCCATTACCTGATCGTCTGCGGGATTGGTCTGCTCTTTACCTTTGGCTATAACATGGTTTCTGCCGTATTCCGGGGAATGGGGGATTCCAAGCATCCTTTTTATTTTATCCTGCTGGCTTCCCTCCTCAACCTCCTGCTGGATCTGCTCTTTACCGGATTGTTCCGGTGGGGCGTGGCCGGAGCTGCCCTGGCAACCGTCATCGGACAGGCGGTTTCCTTTCTTTGTGCCATTACCTTTCTCTACCGGAACCAAGAGCAGTTTTTTCTAAGCTTCTCTCCCGCCGACTTTAAGCTTGACCGGACTATTTTTCTGCAGCTTGCCAGGCTCGGAATCCCTTTTGCTATTCAGAGCTGTGCCGTCAATCTTTCTATGCTATTTGTCAATCGCCTCGTCAATCAGCTTGGCGTCTATGCCTCGGCGGTCTATGGAGTCGGCGTCAAGCTGGATGATATTGTAAACAAGCTTTCTCAGGCTGTTATGCACGCCGCCTCCCCGATTATCGGTCAGAACATTGCCGCCGGGAAGCCAGAGCGCGCCAAACGAACGGTCTATTGCTCGTGGGGTTATTGCGGGATTTTTTACCTGATTTTCTCGGTTGTTTACCTGAATTTCTGCAAGCCGATGTTCGGCCTGTTTACAGACGATCAGGAAGTGATTGCACTTGCCCCGGTCTTTGTTTCCGCCATTCTCTGGTCCTTTCCCTCTATGGTTCTGATGCGGGGAAGCAATGCCTTTGTTCAGGGAATTGGAAATGCCTCTTTTAGTATGGTGCTTGGCATCCTGGACGGCTTCGTCTTTCGGATTTTATTAAGCTATGGCTTTGGAATTGTTTGCAACATGGGATTGTTCGGTTTTATTTTAGGCTATGGTCTGGCCAGCTATGCTTCTACCGTTCCCGCTACGATTTACTTCTTTTTGGGACGATGGAAAAACAGAAAATCACTTGTCTGACCAAACAACCTGTGCTACACTAAAAGCAGCTTTAAAACGGGAGGAACTATTTTATGAAGCTTTCCTTAGAATGCAACATCATCCGCTATTTGCTAAAGGATGCTTATTTTTTTAACGGTACTGCTTATGCAGGGAAGTCTACGATGGTAAAGCTTCTGGCAGAGCGGCACGACGGTATTTGCTGCGGAGAAAATTATCACGACGTTTTTATGGACGCTATCGATCCGATTCATCAGCCGAATCTTTCCTACTTCGAGACAATGTCTGGCTGGCAGGAATTTATCAGCCGTACGCCGGAAGAATACGCTGCCTGGATCACAGGCTGCTCCATAGAAGCGGCAGACTTAGAAATTGCCCGCCTGATCCAGCTTTCCGCCCAGGGGAAAAAGCTGTTTGTGGATACGAATATTCCGCTCGCCACGCTAAAAGAAATTTCTGACTACAGGCATGTAGCGATTTTACTCAGCCCGCCAAGCATGTCTGTAGATCGCTTTTTTGAACGGGAGGATGCCGAGAAGCAATTTCTCTACCAGCAGCTCAAGCAAGCCGAAAACCCGGAGGCGGCAATGGAAAACTATCGAAATTGCCTGGCAAAAATCAACAGCCCCGAGAATTACCGCAGGTTCGCGGAAAGCGGCTTTTTTACTTATGTACGAAGAGAGGACAGTACGATTTCGGAGGCATTAGAGAAAATTGAGAGGCATTTTGGATTATGACGGCCTCTCTGCTTTTCTTGCCCGCAATTCCCGAAAAAATTCCGACAGCAACGCACTGCATTCCTCCTGCAGCACCCCGCGCTCTATTTCCACCTGATGGTTAAACTCCTTTCTCTGAAGCAAATTCAGCACGGAACCCGCGCAGCCTGCTTTTGGATTCATCGCGCCGATCACCACCCGCCGTATCCGGGACTGTACGATAGCCCCGGCGCACATCTGGCATGGCTCTAACGTCACATAAAGCGTGCAGTCCTCCAACCGCCAGTCCCCGGTTTTCCGGTTTGCCTTACGGATCGCCAAAAGCTCTGCATGAGCCAGCCCGCTTTTCTCCGTATTCCGCCTGTTATAGCCTCTGGCAATGATGACCCCGTTTTGAACAATCACACAGCCGATAGGCGTTTCCTCACGCGCATACGCCTTTTTCGCCTGTTTCACCGCCTCTTTCATAAATCGTTCATCCTCTGCCCTGCTTCTTACTCCTGCCGCATCGTTTCTATCTGCCATTCCTGCTCTCCTCCACAAAGTATTTTTCTCATCAGCCGCTTGTTCTTTCCGCCTGCTTCTGTTATACTACAGACAACCTGGCGCCTGTTCTATAAGCTCCTCTGACGGAGATAAGGCGCCAAACATATCTGCCATCATTGTAGCATGGAACTGCGAAAACGGCAATGAAAATCAACCGCCCTTTACCGGCGAACTACATAGGAAGCATAGGAGGCCGCCATGGATCTAACCTTAGAAAGCAAACGTCTTATTCTACGCGTATTATTCGAGCAGCATGCACCCCTAACCGCCGAATTTTACCGGCGCAACTGGCGCTTTCTCTCCGGCTGGGAGCCGAATATGAGCCGTCAGAATGCCGATCTTAACACACAGCAAAGCAGCCTCCACTACGAGTTTGAACAACTCAAGCTGGGCCGCTTTCTTCGTTACTGGTACGCCCCTAAGGAACAGCCAGATTTTCTATATGGAACGGTGTGCTTCCAGAGTATTCTCCCACACCCCTTTTCCCGCTGTGAAATTGGCTACAAGCAGGATCAGGCCTGTCAGGGACAAGGCTATGCTACAGAAGCAATCCATACTGCCGTCACGCATCTTTTTACCGTGGGCGGTATTCACCGGGTAGAAGCGCTGGCAGAGTGTCAGAACCATTCCTCTATCCGGCTGTTAGAGCGTCTGGGCTTTGAACAGGAGGGAATTTCTCGGCAGGCTGTGTATTTGAGGGATGGCTGGCAGGACTGCTTTCGCTATTCCTTACTCAATCCTGCTTAGCATCTGCACATGCCCCTACTGCATATCCGGCAGGAACAAATACCAATAGCCGAAATCTCCTTCTGCCGATCCGGTCTTGCTGATCGGCTTAAAATATTCAAAGCCAAACAGCTTGGCGAGAAAGCGTTCCCGGTTCTGGTAAAGCCCCGGCACGCCAATCATAATGCTTTCCCGTCCCATCCCCTTCATCTTTGCCAAAATCAGATGCCCGTATGTATAGTAGCCATGCAGCAGAAAGCTATTGCTCCCTAAAATCCATGTTTCCTTAGGGAAATATTCCAGATCTGCCGGTTCAATCCGCACACAGCTTGTAATTGCTTCATCCTCAAACGGACACATTTTCGTACTCTGCTGAAAAAAATATTCAATTGGGTTTTCGGCCGCCTCTTCGCTCTGCCTTCTGCTTCTTTTTGCCGTCTCCTCCTTCCGCTCCGTCTGAGCAGAATAATTCGCCTCCTCCTGCTTTCTGGCCCGTGCTTCCTTTCCGTCTCTTTGGGTTTCCTCCATCCAGGCTTTGCTTCGGTAATTATTTCCTTCCCTGGGTTCGGTCAGCGGCACCTCCCTCATTTCACGATTTGGCTGTGCTGCCGGAGACGAAGGCTCCTGTAAATCTCCGGAACGCGCCCGGGACGCCAAAGCAGACGGTGAAATCAAAAACGATTCCGGCCGCCACTCCTCTGACAAAGCCTCTTCTGGCAAAATTTCCTCGGAGGATAGCTTCTCCCCAGATATATTTTCTGCTGACAGGCTCCCTGCTGACGGATTATCCGCTGATAGCCTCTCTGTCGGCATTCCTTCTTCTGCAAGGGTTTTGGCTTCTGCCTGATTTGTTTCCAACGCTGACTCCTTTGGCAGCTCCATCGATGCTTCCCTTGAGACTGCCTCCGATACTACCCCCGAAGCCTCGCCTTCCTTTTGTGAAGTCTCTCGCCTTATCACGATATTCTGCGAACTGTTTTCTTCTGTTTCCGGCACCTTAACCTCTACCGTTCTTAGCTCTGCTGCCCTTACTTCTGTCGCTCTTACCTCCGCTGCCCGCAGTTCTCCTTCCCCTTCCAGCTGCCGCAGATCTCCCCTCCCGGCATGGAAGCTGTCCTGTTTTTTCTTCCTCCATAGCTCCGTTTCCATCGGCACGCCCTGTTCGTCCCAGGCACTGCCGATCAGTCCTTCCGGCAGAGAAATTAAAATCCCGTTCATCTGCATAACCGGAAGCTCGCTTTCCCCCGCCTTTGCTCCAGGAAGTAAAATCCGCTCCTGTACTTTCCCTCCGATAAGCCGGATTTCCCCGACAGGAACCCGATAAGCCTGCCTGCCCTCCCAATAATAAAATCCTACCGGACAGGTATCCGTCACATCGCCGCGAAGCCGGATGCTGACGATCATTTTGGCAATATCCTCTCGTATTTCCAGCTTGGCATAGCCCACATTCGATCCCTTTTCTCCCTGATTATATTCATACAGATATGATACCATCCTCTGATAGCCAGCCATAAAAAACCTCCCTCACAAGATTACCGTACTATCCCCAGAAGTATCTTGCACTTCATGGTTCTTTCCATAATCTTATGAAGGAGGAGGGAATTTTATTCCTTTTTTTGTTCCTTCAGCCTCTTTAAAATAGCCATGCTGTCTGGTTGTGTCGGTGTAAATTTTATACCGCGTTTTAACATTCCCATAACCTTTTTGGCTTTTCGTTCAATTTCTTTCACAACATGTTCACTCGTCAGCAGTAAACTATTTCCGGCTATTGTATACTCGCGTTCTATATAGCTTTCCACTACCGGAAACATATCTTGTATCAAAAACGCACTCTCCCTGCTATCATCCAATGTTACAATATGGATAATATCACATGGCTTTTTCATTTTTTCTTTCTTTTTTACTATTTTTTTATATTTATCAATTTGGCTGGATAATGGTATCATCCAATATATTCCTTCTTTTGTATCCTCAAAGCAATAATAATGCGGCCTATTTTCCGCTTTATTTCCTTTTAAATATGGATCTGCCATATCCTCAAAAAATTGGTCTTTAATAATATAAAATCCTGTTTTCTTCATTTATCTTATCCCCATTATGGAAAAAGTCCTCCGCCTTACGGCGAAGGACTAAACTTTCAACCCAACCATTTTTATACCGCATATTGGTCAGCGGTAAACTTTCAACCCAACCATTTTTATACCGCATATTGGTCAGCGGTAAACTTTCTTTGTACTTGTATTTTAACAAGTACAAAAGGGAAAGTCAATAGGACTCCCTATAAAATTTTATGCAGTTTATTTCTAATTGATACAAACAAACGCTTCAGATGTAAATCTTCTCATTCTCTTTCCCCAATCTCTTCGCCAGCTCCGCGAACTGCTCTAAGGAAAGCATCTCCCCCCGCACGGATGGAGACAATCCCATCTGCTCCAACGCAGCGGCTGCGGCTTCTTTTTCCAGCTCCAGTTCCGGGGAATTGGTTAGGCCATTGACTAGGGTCTTTCTTCTTTGTGCAAAGGAAGCCTTGATCAAACGAAATAGAAATGCTTCATCCTCCACCTGAACCGGACAAGCCTCGTGCTTTGTCAGACGGATCACGGCAGAGCCGACGCCCGGGCGCGGCATAAAGCAGTTTGGCGGTACGTGTGCGGCCAGATACGTATCAGCGTAATATTGTACCGCGAGCGACAATGCTCCGTAGTCCTTGCTGCCTGGAGCGGCCTTCATCCGTTCTGCTACCTCTTTTTGAATCATCACGGTAATACTCACCAACGGTACATGCTCCTCGAGCAGCCCCATAATAATCGGAGTAGTAATATAATAAGGAAGATTGGCTACTACCTTGATCGGCCTGCCGCCGTTTTTCTCCTGTACGAGCCGGTTCAAGTCCAGCTTTAAAATATCCTCGTTTAAGATTGTCACATTTTCATAGCCGGAAAGCGTATCCTCCAAAATCGGAATCAGATTACGGTCAATTTCTACGGCCACTACCTCTCTGGCAGCCTCACACAAATACTGCGTCAGCGTACCGATGCCAGGCCCGATTTCCAAAACCAGATCTTCCTTTGTAATCTCTGCCGCCGCCACGATTTTTTCCAATACATGCGTATCAATTAAAAAATTCTGTCCGAATTTCTTCTGAAAACGGAACTGGTATTTCTGCAATATTTCAATCGTATTTTTGGGCTGTCCCAGATTTGCCATTGTATCACCTGCCTGTTCGATTTTTCTACTTACTTTGTTTCCAGCCGCCCGCGCCTGCCGTTATTCTTGCCTGGAGTGATTTCTCCTAGCTAAGAGAGCCCGGAATCCTTAGCCTCTGATAGACCCTTTTGGCATTTTGCGTTGTCTGCCGGACGACCTCTTCGGCTTCTATTTCCTTTATTTCTGCAATCTTTTCTGCCACATAGGTCAAATATGCCGAGCGGTTCCGCTTTCCGCGGTACGGCTCCGGAGCCAGATAAGGACAATCCGTTTCCAGCACCAGACGCTCCAGGGGCGCGCGCTTTACTACTGTCTTGAGTTTCTTCGCATTTTTAAACGTAATCACTCCGCCGATGCCCAAATAAAATCCTGCAAGCAGATACTGCTCCGCCATTTCCCAGGAATAGGAATAGCAATGAATGATTCCGCCGATCTCCCCCAGATCTTCTTCCTTCATGATACGCCAGGTATCCTCTGCTGCATCGCGGCTGTGAATGTTGACCGGAAGTCCGACCTCCTTAGCCAGACGAAGCTGCGCCCGGAACCACTTTTCCTGAAGGCTGCGTTCCGCCTTATCCCAGTAATAATCCAGACCGATTTCTCCAATCGCTACTACCTTTTTTCCGGCTGACCAGCCACGGAGCAGCTCCAGCGCCTCTCTCTCCGTTTCCAGCCGCTCCAGCTCTCCTACCTCATCCGGGTGAACCCCGACCGCCGCATATACCCGTTCATAACGCTCCGACAGCTCCAGCGCCCGTCGGCAGGAGGCCAGGCTGGCTCCTACGTTGATTACCGCCTCTATTCCATAAGAAAGCCTTTTTTTCTCGGTAGCTTTTCCGTCTGCCGTTTCCCCGCATAACATTTCGCCGGGAAGCGCCGAAAGCAGCGCCTCCCGATCCGTATCAAACTGTTCATCGTCATAATGGGCATGGGTATCTATTATCCCGGGAGTACTTAACATATTTCTGCTCCCGAAGGCATTGCCTTCTCCGGCGTCATCAGTGCCAGCCCGCCGTCCTCATCCTCTGCACACAGCAGCATCCCCTCAGATACCACTCCGGCCAGTGTCGCAGGCTTTAGATTTACCAGTACCATTACCTTTTTGCCTACCATCTCTTCTGCGCTGTAATGTGCCTTAATACCAGATACAATCTGCTTTACCTGACTTCCAATCCGTACCTGAGAGCAAAGCAGCTTTTTACTCTTTTTGACCTCCTCGCAAGCAATGATCTCTCCTACCTGGAACTGCATTTTTGCAAACTCCTCATAGGTGATTTCCGGCTTGGCCTCGATGTCATTTCCCGTCTTTTTGGCTTCCTCCTCTACGGCCTTTTTCTGAGCAGCCTGGATGCTCTCTACCTTCTTCATCACCTCGTCCGGCTTTAAGCGTGCAAAGAGAATTTCCGGCTCCTCTGTCACCTTAGTTCCTGATTCATAGCGCCCGTATTCCCCTAGTTCCTCCAGGGTACGCTTCGTGCCATGAAGCTGTGCCAGAATCTTTTCACTGGTTTCCGGCATAAAGGAATACAGCAGTGATGCACCGATGCAAATGCTCTCTGTCAGGTTGTATAAGACCTCGGCTAACCTATCCTGCTTCCCCTCCTCTTTTGCCAGCACCCATGGCATTGTCTCGTCAATATATTTATTGCAACGCTTAAATAACGTAAAAATATCGGTCATCGCATCTGCTACCCGCAGCCCGTCCATATGCGCTACTACCTTCTTTGGTGTCTCTAAGGACAGCGAGACCAGTTCCTCGTCTACTGCCTCCTTCACTCCGGTACGGCGCACCACACCGCCGAAGTACTGGTTGCTCATAGAAATAGTACGTTTTACCAGATTTCCCAGCACATTAGCCAGCTCTGCGTTCAGGCGTTCTACCAACAGCTCCCAGGTAATGACACCGTCATTTTCAAACGGCATCTCATGCAGGACAAAATAACGTACGGCATCTACACCAAACAACTCTACCAAATCATCCGCATAGATGACATTGCCCTTGGACTTGCTCATCTTACCGTCTCCCTGCAGCAGCCACGGATGACCAAATATCTGTTTTGGCAACGGCAAATCCAAAGCCATCAGAAAAATCGGCCAGTAAATAGTATGGAAGCGGATGATATCCTTCCCAATCAGATGCAGATCGGCAGGCCAATATTTCCCAAACAGCTCTCCATGCTCTCCGCCGCAGTTATATCCCAGTCCGGTGATATAGTTCGTCAGCGCATCCAGCCAGACATAGACCACATGCTTTGAATCAAAGTCCACCGGAATCCCCCATTCAAAGCTGGTACGGGACACACACAGATCCTGCAGTCCCGGCAGCAGAAAGTTGTTCATCATTTCGTTTTTCCGGGATACCGGCTGAATAAACTCCGGATGAGCATTGATATGGTCAATCAGTCTCCCGGCGTATTTGCTCATCTTAAAAAAGTAAGCCTCTTCCTTGGCTGGCTGAACCTCTCTGCCGCAGTCCGGACATTTCCCATCTACAAGCTGCGATTCAGTAAAAAAGGATTCACACGGCGTACAATACAGACCCTCATAATATCCTTTATAAATATCTCCTTGTTCGTAAAGCTTTTTAAAAATCTTTTGTACCTGATTTTCGTGATCGGCATCCGTCGTGCGGATAAATTTGTCATAGGAGGTATTCATCAAATCCCAGATTTTCTGAATCGTTCCGGCCACCCCGTCTACAAATTCCTTCGGCGTTACGCCTGCCTCCGCTGCCTTTAGCTCAATCTTTTGTCCATGCTCGTCCGTCCCGGTCTGGAACCGGACATCGTAGCCCTGCTCCCTTTTAAAACGTGCGATGCTATCCGCCAATACGATTTCATAGGTATTGCCAATATGCGGCTTCCCAGACGTATAAGCAATCGCTGTTGTAATATAGTATGGTTTTTTACAGGTTTTACACATCGTACAATCTCCTTTCTTTTAAAATAAAAAAACTTCCCTGCCCAAAAGACGCCAAAACAGTCGTCTTAAAGACGGGAAAGCCCCGTGATACCACTTTAATTCACACGCTCCTCGCGAAACGTGCCTCAATAGCTGCTGCCTTGATACGCCACATCGTAAAAACATACAGCCTGACACAGTAACGGGTGTACCCGCCGCAGCCTAAAACGCCTGACGCGCTCTCGGTACGGGGCTCCAAGACCATCTTCGGCAGCTTTCCGTTATCCGCTTCCACCTATACGGACTCTCTGTCAGCATCCAGTCTGCTTACTCTTCTTTTCTCAGCCTTTTTCATTATCCAGGATGCCATGTCGTACTAGTATCCTGGTGTAGTTCATAGTTTAATCAGAATTGCCGGATTTGTCAAGGGGGAATTTCCCGTCTGCTCTTTCCCTGAATAAACCTGCCCGCCACCACAGAAATACCGGTAGTGTTCTGGCGTTTCTGAATGATTTAAGCCCCCGCTTAAAAAAGCGGGGGCAAAAACGGTCAGTCAACCTTCTTCCCATTGATATAAGTAGCTACAATCCTCGTCGCCGATACCATCGGATCGCCGTCTGCCAGCACGATATCGCCGTCCTTTCCTACCTCAAGGGAGCCTACGCGGTCAGCAATGCCGATATGTTTAGCCGGGTTAATGGTAATCGCCTGAAGCGCTGCGAAGGAATCCATCCCGGATTTCACTGCGAGTCCTGCGCAAAGCGGGAGGTATTCCTGCGGAATAACCGGACTGTCGGTGATAATGGATACCTGGATACCAGCCTTTGATAAAATTCCTGGGGTTTCAAAAGTCTTATTCTGCAGCTCGAATTTGCTCGCATAAGTAAGAGTCGGCCCTACGGCTGCCGGATAATTTTCCTTTGCCAGCTCATCTACTATCAGATGTCCTTCGGTACAATGCTCCATTGTCAGCTTTACGCCAAATTCCTTTGCAATCCGAATAGAAGTAAAAATATCATTCGCCTGGTGAGCATGAGCCTTTAGCGGAATCTCCCCACGTAACACCGGAAGCAGCGCCTCCAGCTTCATATCGTAGGCAGGCTTTTTGGATGCGTCATCTCCTGCTGCATCGAGCTTTGCCTGATATTCGCGCGCCTTAAACAGCATTTCACGCAAATGAGCCGCGGTAGACATTCTGGAGGTATTGTTCTTTTCACGGTAGCAGCGCTTTGGATTCTCACCAAAAGCACACTTCATCGCTACCTTTTCTTTTACGATCATATTTTCTACCCGGTTTCCGGTCGTCTTGATGGCCACAAAATAGCCACCTAATACATTGGAACTGCCAGGGCCGGTGCAGACACAGGTTACGCCGCCCTTTGCTGCCATTTTGATAGACGGATCGAGCGGATTGATACCGTCAATCGCATTTAGCTGAGGGGTGACGATATCGGTATACTCGTTGTAATCCTGTCCCTCATAGCCAATCGCATATCCGTCCAGACCAAGGTGACAATGCGCTTCTACAAAACCCGGATATACCTCTAAGCCGGTCGCATCCACTACCTCTACGCCCTCTCCTACCATCAGATTCTGTCCGATTTCCCGAATCACACCATCCTCTACCAAAATGTCTGCCTGGTAGGCCTCTTCCTTTACGGCATCATGAACCCTGCCGTTTTTGATACAAAGTTTGCTCATTTCTTTTCCTCCTAACGTTCTTTTTCACAGGTCCCTTTTGATATGCTCCTTTTGAGAATATGCCGTCCTAACTGCCGCATACCCTCTTTAGTATAGTCTATCACTGCCAATTATGCAAGACGAACCTCCCTGCAGATCTCTGTTTTCCCTTATCCGCAGGCATTCTTATTCCGCTCTTGCACTCTTTCCTGTTCTGTGCTATGATAAGCCATGGTTAAAAGCTGTCTTGTCAGCTTGGAGGCAGCCAGACGTTACATTCTCGCTCCAGAGACTGTCTTTTGGAAAAAGCAGCAGCTTAGAGAGTGGTTTAAGCGTTGACGCAAAACAATAAAATAAAGGAGTTTGACAAATTATGAATGAAAACCTGACGCTATTGACTGACTTTTATGAGCTTACAATGATGCAGGGCTATTTTAAAAATAAGACCAATCCCAAGGTCGTATTCGATGCCTTCTACCGTGTCAATCCATCTGGGAACGGCTTTGCGATCTGCGCCGGCCTAGAGCAGATCATCGACTATATTAAAAACCTGAATTTCAGCTATGAAGACATTGAATATCTGCGCAGTCTTTCTATTTTTGACGAGGATTTTCTGGAATATCTGGCTGGCTTTCACTTTACCGGAGATATCTATGCCATCCCAGAGGGAACTGTTGTTTTCCCGATGGAGCCTCTGGTAAAGGTAGTTGCGCCGATTATGGAGGCACAGCTTATCGAAACTGCTCTTTTAAATATCATCAATCACCAAAGCCTGATTGCGACCAAGGCCGCTCGTGTCTGCTATGCCGCGCAGGGAGATCCGGTGATGGAATTCGGCCTGCGCCGCGCTCAGGGGCCGGATGCCGGTATATTAGGGGCAAGGGCGGCTGTGATCGGCGGCTGTGCCGGTACAAGTAATGTTCTATGTGCAAAACGGTTTGGCGTTCCGGCGCTTGGCACCCATGCTCATAGCTGGATTATGAGTTTCCCGGACGAATTGACTGCGTTCCGTACTTATGCCCGGATGTACCCGGACAATGCTACCCTTCTGGTAGATACTTATGATACGCTGCGCTCCGGCGTTCCAAATGCAATTAAGGTCTTTACCGAGCTGCGGGATTCCGGTCATATGCCGGTAAAATACGGTATCCGCCTGGATTCCGGCGACCTGGCTTATCTTTCCAAAAAAGCCAGAAAGCAGCTAGATGCTGCCGGATTTACCGAAGCCTCTATCTGCGCCTCCAGTGATTTGGACGAATATTTGATTTCCTCTCTCAAATCCCAGCATGCAGCGATTGATTCCTGGGGCGTCGGCACAAACCTGATTACTTCTAAGGATTGCCCGGCCTTTGGCGGTGTATATAAGCTGGCGGCAATAGAACGAGACGGTGTATTTGAACCGAAAATCAAGCTTTCGGAAAACTCCTGGAAGGTGACGAATCCAGGCAATAAAACCATTTACCGAATCTATGATACAGAGGGCAAGCTAAAAGCCGATCTCATTGCCCTGGCGGATGAAACCATCGACCAAACACAATCTCTCTTACTCTTTGATCCTATCGAGACCTGGAAGAAAACCCTGCTTCATCCTGACGAATACACAATGAAGGAGCTGTTAGTTCCGATCTTTGAGGGCGGAAAATGCGTCTATACCTCTCCTTCTGTTATGGATATCCGTGCTTACTGCGCACAGGATATTGATACGCTTTGGGATGAGTCCAGACGTCTTGTCAATCCGCATCGGGTTTACATTGACCTGTCCAAACGGCTGTGGAATATCAAAAAAGCGCTTTTGGATGATTACAGCGACAAAAAATTCTGATTTTCCGCACATATCCTCTGGCATTTCTGAAAAAATGTGTTATACTATAGGGAGTTATGTAAAATAGAAACACAGTCTTGCCTGAAAGGATGAATTCATTGAAAAAAGTTTGGATTGGATTGGGATCTGCTCTGACTATCACCGTCATTGGTTCCCTGATATATTTTTCTCTGCCGGTTTCTGCTCCGGCTAATACTTCCTATGCGTATGAATATTATTATACAGAGGAAGATGCTTCCAACCCGGAGGATATCCCTCCGGGCAGAAGCCCTTCCGTAGCAACACCTTCGTCCAAGGAGGATGTCCC
Source organism: uncultured Lachnospiraceae bacterium (assembly GCA_949155905.1). Classification (GTDB taxonomy): domain Bacteria; phylum Bacillota; class Clostridia; order Lachnospirales; family Lachnospiraceae; genus MGBC131033. The sequence goes on along the minus strand of CASCWU010000001.1, from coordinate 100,301 downwards.
TCCGGTAGATACTGACCCAGCAAGCATTACAGTTTTAGTCAACCATCTGTATACGCTCCCCGCTGACTATGTCCCGGAGGATCTGGTGGCACCGGAGGTAGAATTTTCTTTTCCCTATATGGCCGATAAACGGCTGATGCGTTCGGATGCCGCCGCCGCATTGGAGGATTTGTTTGCCGCTGCCGCGAAAGAGGGCATCCGGCTGACAGCGATTTCCGGCTACCGTTCCTACGACCGCCAGAAAACAATTTATTTGTATAATGTCAACAGAAGCGGGGAAGAGTATGCAAATCTCTATTCTGCGCCTCCCGGACACAGCGAGCATCAGACCGGACTGACCATGGATGTTTCAAGTGTTTCCAACAACCTGGATTTGACCTATTCCCTGGCCGACCTGCCGGAAGGGCAATGGCTCGCCGAGCATTCCCATCTGTTTGGTTTTATCATTCGTTATCCTGAGGATAAGGAATCCATTACTGGATATGCCTACGAGCCCTGGCATCTGCGCTATGTCGGTACAGAGCTGGCAGCCTATCTTTACGAGCAAAACCTGACGTTAGATGAATATTACGGGATTTCCGCCGAGGACTATGAATGGGACTTTGACGTCGAGTCCGTCCGGCGAAACCCAGGAAATACCCTCCCCGACGATGTCCTGTCCTACACATGGCAATCTCCTTCCTCTGATACCAGCGACACAACTAGCTCCACCAGTACAGCAGGATCCGGTCAGACTACAGGCGCCGGAAACAGTGAAGCCGGCGGCGACGCATCAGAGGAAACCAAACCAGATGGGGAAGAACCAGCAGACACAGAACCTGGAGAGACTTCAGGAGGCGCTGATTCTGAGGAAAATGACAACACCTCAGAAGGAACTGATTCCGAAGGACAAAAGCCGGATAACACCGATCAGGAAGAAAACGGTGACAAACAACCCGGATCCGATGATGCCTCTGGTGAGGATACTCCAGACGAGGACAGCTCAGAAGAAGATAACCCGGACGGGCAAAAGCCGGAGGATTCCGACGCTACTGAGCAGCCAGACCATACAGCAGGAAATGAAAATACCGACAACTCAAGCGGTAATTCTGAAGGTTCGGATACCAATCCCGAACCAGGAAACGAATCAGGCTCTGATTCCGGCTCTGGCTCTCAGAATCCTTCCGATGGAAGTCAATCAGAGTCCTCGGATACCAACTCCGGGGATGCCGCAAACGGAACGGCCGTAGACGCGGCCGCCTCCGACCAAAACCAGGAGCAGACGCCTCCACCTGCCTCTATCGGGGAGCCTGTCTCCTCTGATATGCCGGAGGCCTCCTCTTCCGGCTCTGTTGACTAGCATATAGCTTCGATATTTTATCAAACGGAGGATCTTATAATATGATTCGCTTTATCTTGGTGGTTATATTTTTATTCTTTTTTACCTTATTCAGCCTGATTGCCCTGCCTGTCGAATATTTGATCGGCAAACGGCACCCACGGCTCAAGCAGTCTAGCTCCCAGAAAATCGTTGTGGGGGCATTCAACATCATCCTGTTTTTATGCGGAACACGGAAAAAGGTACTTGGACTGGAACGGATTCCCAAAGAACAGTCCGTGTTATATGTCGCGAATCACCGCAGCTACTTTGATACTCTGCTTGCTTATACGACGATTCCGCAGTTAGTAGGCTTTATCTCCAAAAAGGAGGTTTCCCGGATTCCCCTCCTTACTCAATGGATGAATAATCTAAAATGCCTGTTTCTGGATCGGGAGGATCCCAGAGAAGGGTTAAAAACCATTTTAACCGGAATTGAACAAATCAAGGAAGGCACCTCGATGTTCATTGCACCGGAAGGCACCCGGAACCACGAAAGGGAGCTGCTTCCGTTTAAACCGGGCAGCTTAAAAATGGCAGAAAAAACCGGCTGTCCGATTGTGCCGGTCGCTATCAGCCACGCAGACCAGATTTTTGAACTGCATATTCCGTTTATCCGCAAAACACATGTGACGATTGAATATGGCGAACCGATTTTTGTCACCTCACTGGATGCCGCCGGAAAGAAGGCGCTGCTTGGCACCGTAAAGGAAGAGGTACAGCTTATGCTGGCAAAAAACGACTGATTTTACCATCGAAATTTTTTCTTTTCTTTTTCTTCGTTTCGTGATACACTATGACTGTTGAATTTTTTTAGAAGGGGGTAATGAAATGAAACCGTGGTTGATTATACTGCTGGTCGTGATTGTCGTTCTGCTGGCGGCTCTGTTTTTCTTGTACCGTTTCGGAACAAAGCTGCAGCGCAAGCAGGAAGAATCCGAAGCGCAGATGAAAGCCGCTGCCCAGACCACTTCCATCTTGGTCATTGACAAGAAAAAAATGAAGCTGACAGAAGCCGGTCTGCCACAGATGGTTATAGATCAAACACCAAAATACCTACGACGTTCCAAGGTGCCGGTGGTCAAGGCCAAGATCGGCCCGCGGATTATGACGCTGATGTGCGATCCACAAGTATTTGAACTGATTCCGGTCAAAAAGGAAGTCAAGGTCGTTCTTTCCGGTATCTATATCAGCGGCGTCAAGGGCATCCGCAACAATCTGGAGCAAAAGCCTGTGAAAAAAAGCCTTGCCCAGAAAATCAAAGGAAAATTTGCCAAGGCGAAAGAATAGCAGAAAAAAGAAAAGGCAGTGTAAAAACAATTCTGTTTTACACTGTCTTTTGTTATCTCCTTTGGATATCTTACCATTTGACAGTTTTCCTGCCGCCATCCATCCCAAGATAAAAATCACCCAATTACAAAAAGGCATAGAAACACTATGCCCTTTCCATTCCCTCTGCCTCTGCTTTTGCTCCTTTACACTCATCGGTCAAAGTGCTTCGACACTGCCTGCAGATGCTCGATAATCGGCAAATGCTGTGGACACATCGTCTCGCACTGGCCGCAGGAAATACAATCTCCTGCTCGTCCGAATTCCTCGGTCAGCCGATGATATACTGCGGAATTTGCCGTCCATTTCTTTACAGTCTCTCTCATTTCCTCGTTGTATAAGGAAAAATACTGTGGAATTGCGATGTGCTGCGGGCAGCCCTCCGTACAATACGAACAGCCCGTACAAGGAATTGCGATATTGGACTTGATAAGCTCGGCCGCCTTCTCTACCAACTCCAGCTCCTCCTTTGACATCGGCTGGAACTCTTCCATATAAGATAGATTATCTTTCATCTGCTCCAGATTGCTCATACCGGAAAGCACCATCACGACATGCTCCAGGGAAGCGGCAAACCGGACTGCCCAGGAAGCATGAGACATTTCTGGACGAAATTCTGTAAACATCGTTCCGACAGCCTCCGGCAGATTTGCCAGCGTACCACCCTTTACCGGCTCCATAACGATAACCGGCTTGTTGTGCTTGACTGCTACCTCATAGCAGGCCTTCGACTGTACCCATTCGCTTTCCCAATCCAGGTAATTGATCTGAAGCTGAACAAATTCCATTTCCGGGTGCTTTGTTAAAATCTCATCCAGCAGCTTTGCATCATGATGATAGGAAAAGCCCATTGTCTTAACCAATCCCTGTGCCTTTTTCTCTGCCAACCAGTGAAAACAATCCAAATCCTCAAACTTTTGGTAGCAGCCGCCATCAATCCCATGCAACAAATAATAATCAAAATATCCGGCACCCGTCTTTTCTAACTGTTGACGAAAAATCTCATCTCGTTCCTCTAGGGTATTGAAAAAGCCTGCGTTTAATTTTGTCGCCAAGGTAAAGCTTTCCCTTGGATACCGATCCACCAGAACCTCCTTGGCAGCGTTTTCGCTTTGAAAGCCACAATACATCCAGGCTGTGTCAAAATAAGTAAAGCCTTTTTCCATAAACAGATCGACCATCTGCTTTACCTGTTCTATATCAATGTCTCCTGCCTTGTTTGGATCGTTTAACGGCAGACGCATCAGACCAAACCCCAGCTTCTTTTCGTTTCCTGTAAAACCCATGATAAAATCCTCCTTATCCTATCAGTTCAGGCACGCCTCCTGCGTTCCTGCAGCACCTCCAGGAATGATGCTTCGCATTCCTGAATCTCTGTCTGTTATCATACCAGATTTTACAGGTTAAAACAAATACCTAGAATACATACTTCTTTATAGCCAAAAGGCATATGAGTCCTTACCTTCCTTATTCCCGTGCTGACACCCGAATTTTAATCTGGCAGTCCGATACATGGGCATAGTTGATATCCAAGCCATAGACGACCTCTGCATTGATTTCCGAATCGCTCTCTTCTACGTTTAGCCTCATCGTATTGATTCCCATCAGAAGCGTCCCAAACGGCATCTGGTAGACCGTCGAATTCTGTTTTCCCTCTTCAAACAGCATATGTACGTTGGCCTCTCCCTTTTTTAAAACCTCCACCCTTTGATCCGAAAGCTTGAGCAGTACATCCGTCGGCTTTCCGCTCTCCTCTAAAAATTCCTCATAACGGATATAATGCTTCCCGTTCTGCTTGTGATATACCGCTGGCATCACGACCTCCAGCGCGTCGTCCTCCGCCATTTCATATTGTAGGCCGGACAGGCTTACTAATACATCCTTCGTCATATGTCCTCCTTATGATACTTTGCACCTTCCTCTGCCCTGGCTGGTGCTTCCCTCTATTCGTGCCGGTTAAACGCCAGCTCCAGCAGCTTTTCTACGAGCGCCTCCTTACTGATACCCCTTTCCTCCCAAAGCATCGGATACATGCTGATGCTGGTAAAGCCAGGCAGCGTATTGATTTCATTAAACACGATCTCACCTGTCGCTTCCTCCAGGAAAAAGTCTACTCTCGCCAGCCCATAGCCATCTACAGCGCGGAAAATCCGTACGGCATCCTCGCGCAGTTCCTCCTCCTTCTCTGCCGGAAGCTCAGGAGAAAGCACCGTTTTGGAATCCTCGCTGTGATATTTCGCTTCATAGTCATAAAACTCCGCTGCCGCCAGGATTTCCCCTACTCCGGAAGCCCTCGGGCTGATACCGCCTAAAACAGCGCACTCTAATTCGCGCCCTACAATCGTCTCTTCCACCAGGATTTTCCTGTCATGCTCTGCTGCCATATGTAGCGCCTCTACCAGTTCTGTCTGGTTTTCCGCCTTAGAAACCCCGCGGGAGGAGCCGGCATTGGATGGCTTTACAAAAACCGGATAAGACAAGGTTTCCTCCACCCGGCGGATCACCTCTTCCATCTGTGCCAGATCTGCCTTTGCTACCGGAACATACTGTGCCTGGCGAATGCCTAAGGTATCGACAATAAGTTTTGTATACCATTTGTCCATACTGACTGCCGAAGAGAGTACGCCGCAGCCCACATACGGAATCTGCGCCATTTCTAATAAGCCCTGAATCGTCCCGTCCTCTCCGTATAATCCATGCAATACGGAAAATACAACGTCTACCGGAATTTTTTCTACGGATTTCTCTGTCAGCTTTATTATCATCTTTTGTCCGGCATCCGGCGAAATCACGGCTGTCTCTTTACTCTCTGCCCAGCTTCCGTCCTCTATCTGCCTGACATCCTCTATCCAAAGCCATCTTCCGTCCTTTGTAATACCAATCAGAACTACCTCATATCGTTCTTTATTGATACTCCGAATCACTGTCCCTGCGCTAATACAAGAAACCTCATGCTCCGAAGAACGTCCCCCAAATACGACCGCTACTGTTTTTTTCATCCTCGTTTCCCTCCATTCCGGCAACCGTCCAGGCTTTTCCAGACTGCCACCTGTTCTGAACCTTTGCAAGCTTTTTGCTCTCTCTATTTTACTCGCTTCCTGTTCAGAATTCAACTCCTCATTTGTGCTGTTTGCTGTTGAAATAGTGCTGCAGCCAATCCCACACCCGCAGCCGTACTTTTACTTTTGTCCCTCCGTCCTGCCAAATCGCCTGAAATTCCTCCTCCGTCAAAGCCTCCTGTAAGATCTCTGCCTCCCCTTCCTCTAATTTATAAGCCTCGTCCACAAAGCATAACCCTGGAAAGAGCATACACCACCAGTTTTTCCCGGCAGCACTTCCAATCGAAACCCGGAGCGCCTCATATTCTCCAGCAGGCAGCACCAGGCTTCCATATTGCTTCACCGGGAACCAGTCCTTTGTCAGCTCCACCTTGACCGGAAGCTCACAACCCTGCTGCCGGAGCGTTTCCTCTGCCAGTTCCTGTATCTCCTTCGTATGACGGGAAAGCACCGCAATGGCCTCCTCCTGCTCCTCTACCCCGTCCAGCCATGGCTCGATTTGCCGGAGCAGCACGTCCCGCACCAAAAGCTTTAGCTCCTGCGCCTCCTCCTCATTGCTGTCTGCTAATACATGAAAGCGCAGCACCGCTGGATATAGCTTCTGGCTGATTACCTCCTGCTGCTTCCCGGCTGTGCAGGCAAACAAAACTGCACAGCCCATCAGCAATATGAATCCATACGCACTTTTTTGGAGCAAAGACTTCTGTAGAGAACCTTGTCCGTTCTGACTCCCTTGTAAAATTTGTTTTTTTATTTTATGTAGCATCGATATTCCCTCCCTATTTTATCGTGGCTGCCTTCCTCACAACTGCATAGTTACAGATGTCTTATTTCTGAATCTTTTTACAGCCTCTTTATAGTAAGAGAATACCCATATTTTCCCTGCTTATACAAGCAATCGTTTTTTACACTTCAATCCTGAATTGTCCGGCGAACCTCTTCCACCTGATTGGTGATATGCCGGCGGATAGCCGCTCTGGCCGTTTCCCTTTCCCTCTTTACCAGACAGGCCAAAATTTCCTCATGCTCCTGTAAAATCTGCGGATAAGTATCTGGATTTTTCAAATGCTCAATCCGGTAACGGTACATCTGCTCCTGTAGGTTGCTTACCATCTGAATCAGCCGTCTGTTACCGGTTGCCTCAAAAATAATATCATGAAACTGGACGTCTTTTTCTGCAATCGCCGTAATATCCTTCCCCGAGGAAAGGCTTTCCTGAAATTCCTTCATGCTGTTTTCCAGTAGCTGCAGCGCCTCCTCCGAAATTCGTTCACAGGCCAGCTCCACCGCCAGTTCTTCCAGAGAACAGCGTACCTCCAGGACATCCAACAAGTCCTTTTCCGTAATTTTTGCCACTGCCGCTCCCTTTCGCGGCACCATCACCACCAGTCCTTCCAGCTCCAGCTTTCGGATCGCCTCCCGAATCGGAGTCCGGCTCACGCCCAGCTTCTCTGTCAGCTGCAGCTCCATCAGACGTTCCCCAGGTTCCAGCTCCCCCATCAGAATCGCACGCCGCAGCGTATGGAACACAACATCCCGCAGAGGCATATACTCATTGATTGTCACCTGAAAATCCTTCACCCTACTCACCCTTTCCTTTTGCTGTTTGTTTTCTTATCGGCAAATGCTGCGGCGGCTGAAACCATCCAGTCAAATAAATCTGCCGTATCCTCATATCCTGCCTTAGCTGCTCTCTGGCCAGCTCCGCCTCTTCCTCTTTTTGAAACAAGCCGAACACCGTCGTGCCGCTGCCGGTCATCATCGCCTGAAGCGCCCCTTTTTCAAGCATTGTCTGCTTGATTTCTCCAATCACCGGACACTCCGCTACTGTCACCGGCTCCAATACATTGCCCATAGCCCCCGCTATTTGGCTCAAATCCTTCTGCTGTAGTCCCCTTATCATCGTGTCAATATCTGGATGGCAAACCGAAGTACATGCATCATAACGCTCATAGACCAGCCTGGTAGAAGCGCTCGCCTTCGGCTTTACAATCAGCACATAGCAATCCGGCGGAGCAGGCAGTGGTGTCAGCTTTTCTCCGATCCCCTCCGACAGAGCGGTTCCACGTATAATACAATAGGGAACATCCGCCCCCAAACGCAGACCACGCTTCATCAGTTCCTCTTTCGAGAGGCGCAGCCGAAACAATACATTCATCCCAACCAGTGCTGCCGCCGCATCGGCGCTTCCTCCTGCCATTCCTGCTGCCACCGGAATAAATTTCTGCAGCCGGATAAACACCCCCTGCCGGATGCCAAACTCCTGCCGCAAAAGCTCTACCGCACGACAGACCAGATTCCCCTCTCCCGTCGGTAAATAGGGCAGGTTGGTTTCCAGCAGCACACGATCTTCCGCAATCCGCTCCATATACAGCCGATCATAAATTCCCACCGTCTGCATAATCATCCTGACCTCGTGGTAGCCGTCCTCCCGTTTCCCGATAATATCCAGCCCCAGATTGATCTTTCCATATGCTTTTAGCTTTATCTGCTTCATTCCCGTATTCCCCCTGCCCCTACTGTACTTTGTATACATCTTTTTCTGATTTTTATTTTACGTTATATTTTCCATTCTTGCAACAGCGAAAATACATTTCCCAGTGATTTCCCGGAAAACGGTTAAGAATTTCCACTTTTTATCCGATATATGGAATACAAGTGAACCTATATTGGCATCACGGATGATGCCGCGCTTAGAAAGGAGTCTTAGACATGTATACAAATGGAGTTTCCTCCACAGGCAGCGCTTATACAAATCCCGCTTCTTATACGAATACACAAACCAATAAGACAGCGGACACCACGACATCCTCTGCCAATAAGAGTACCGAGCAGGGTGCCGTATATGAGCCGAGCAAGCCTACTACAAGCACCAGTTCCTCCAGAAAGCCTACCAAGGCGGAGAACGCCGCTATTGTCAACCAGATGAAATCCGATCTGGCCAGACGTAAGCAGCAGATGCAAAACATAGTTGACAAGATGTTAAGCAAGCAGGCCAATACCTGGAACAAGGGAAACGGCGTCGATATGTACGCCCTGCTTCGTTCTGGAAATCTGACCGCTGATGCGAAAACGATTGCACAGGCCAAGGCCGATATCGCAGAGGATGGCTATTGGGGCGTAGAGCAGACCTCCGACCGCCTTCTTTCCTTTGCAAAAGCATTGGCTGGAAACGATGCCGAAAAGGCAGACGAAATGCTCGCAGCCTTCAAAAAGGGCTTTGAACAGGCCACTGGAGCATGGGGCAGCAAGCTTCCTGACATTTGCCAGAGAACCTACGATGCTACCGTAGAAAAATTCAACGCTTGGAAGAATGGTACAGCAGACAGCGAGGTATAATCTGACCGTTCCAATGTTCTTACAAAGCCAGATCGCATAGCCAGAGCTGGCTGCGTGAGAATCAAAAATCAAAAAGAAAACAAAGAGCAGAGATACCGCATGACCGGCGTCTCTGCTCCTTCTTATTTATATTGTCTCTTTTCACGTTGCTTCTTATTTCCGGTAAACGCTTTCTTTTTGTACTAATAAGCGCATCCCGGGCTCTAACTCCCCGGCAAGCCCTTCGTTCATCCGCTTTAGCTTATCCACAGGCACGCGGTATTTCCGTCCGACTGTCCACCACGAATCTCCATCCTGCACATAATACCCGGTAATCCCCGGCATATTCTGAAATTCCTCTTCCGGTATCTCTGCCTCTGTATAGCCTGTGATCACCTTCTCTCCGGTTTTTCGGAACAAAAAGGTATCCAAGTTTAAAGTAGCCTTCGCATCTATCTCCCTGCCATCCAATAGCGACAAGGCCACCTGGTCAATCACCGGCTTTACCTCGTAGGTATCCTGCTCGGAAAAGCCCTCAATCGGTATCAGCTCTTCAAATGGCAGCATTCCCTTTACCGAATAGACCGGAGTCGCATCCTCTGGTGTAATATACAAAATCGGCAGTTCCACGATTCCCTCTACCCGGATCGAATTTCCCTCCTGGCTGCATTCATCCACCTTTACCGTTCCGCTGGTGCCGCACAGCTGCAAAATCCCCGGCGCCGACTCTGGAAGCTGAATCCGGTTGTTCAAACGGAGCTTATTGCTGTATCGCCCGCTTAACTCCTGCAGCTCCAGCTCTTTATAAACCGGCTCCAGACTGCGGTCTGTCGCATAAAAATCCTCTAACATATCTAGCTTCTCTTCCCCGTAGGTTTTCACCGACAACTCCAAAATGACCTCGACATCCAAAATCCGCTCTTCGCCGTCCTCATCCGGCTTGATCTGGATATCCTTTTTCAAAATTCCGACCTCTACGTCCGGTATCATATCCTGCGTACAGCCAATGCACTCCGGCGTCCCGGAAAACGGCAGCTCCAGCTCCAAAAACTGCAGCTTATCCGACTCACCTCCATAATAGAAAATCATAAAATACAGCTCGCCCTTTAAGCTGAATTTATCATCCTGCAGCCGTATCTCCACCCCGCGCAGAGAAACCTCCTGATAGACAATCTCCTCAATATCCGGCTTTGCCGCCGGCAGTATGTATTCATCCTTTACCCGAAAAGTATCTTTTTTCGCCATCCTCTGCTGTGTCAACGGCAGCATTTTCCGCCTGCTTTGAATGCAGCTTACCAATTCACCGCCTGACGCCCCACTGCCTCCGCCAAACGAAGCGCTTCCAAAAAAGCTTCTGGAACTGTCCTTTGAGGCTTTTCCCATCGGACTGCCGCTGCCAAAGCTCTCACCAGACGCCCCTACAGAATCCGAAATCGCTGGCATCTCCCAGTCCTCATCCTCCTCGTCTCTGCTCTCCCTTCCGCCGTCAAAGTAGGATTCTGCAGAAGCCCCCCAGCTTATATTCGGCGACATCCCCATTCCGCCAAAGGAGCCCTCCGATAGATCGGAGACAATTTCCTCCATCGTTCCTTCCTCGCCCTTTACATGTGCGGTTACGATAGCACGCACACTGATTTTCCGGGAATTGATCACCTCTACGCTCAAATCCTCCAAAATCCATTTGACCAATACCTGACCCTGACAGGCTTCCGGCAGATTTACCCACTCCCGGAAGGGAATTTCTCCGTTCATTCCCTGCATCCTGCCGCCTTCCCCTTCGCTGATATAAAAGATCTGAAACTGCAGCGTTCCGTCTAGCTGCACCTTATCCCCGCCAGGCGTCACCTCATTGGTATGAATTTCTCCCTGCTCTGCCACAATCTGACGTACATCCGGCTTCCGATCCGGCACGTTGAAATCGTCGTCCAACGTCAGTTGGATACTTCCCTGGCATTTGCCCTGGTTGACCGAAACCAACTTTTTTACAAGCTCCATTGCTTACCCCTCCTAATATAAGTACCGCGGACGTTATCTAAGAGAAGTTTATGCCGCCTGTCCGGCGAATATGACTACTCTCTTAACCAAAAAAACACATCTATCCCATTCTTGACGCAAACGTCTGAATGCGGTACACTGTAAAAAGCAAAACTCAAGTTCCCTGAAAAACTATTTTACAAAAAGGAGGACATCATGGAATCTACCACCGACCTTGGATTCCGGGAAATGCAGGAAATCCAACGCGAATTACAGGAAAAATACAAGGACAAATGGGAGAAGCTATGCCCGGAGGCCAGCCTCAAAACCTTTCTCTGGCTGATGATCGAGCTGGGAGAGGCGGCGGATGTTATCAAAAAAGAAGGAAACGAGAGTATTATGAAGGACGATGCGGTACGCAGGCACTTTCTGGAAGAGCTGGCAGACGTTATGATGTACTTCAACGACGCTCTCCTCTGCTATGATATTTCTATCGACGAATTCAAAGAGGTCTATCTGGAAAAGCATCGCAGAAATATGGAACGCTGGTAATAAAAAAAACTTTAGAAAGGAAGTATCCTATGAATACATGGATCGAAGCTTTATTAAAACGCAAGGAACAGCTACTCGCCCTGGAGCCGTCTGCTGTGAAATGGGCCGAGGAGGAAGGGCTTTCGTATGCCTTTAACCAGGCAGGCGATTTGATCGTTCTCGCTGCTATGCCGGTCTTTTTTACTACAGACGGCGCTCTTTCTTCTGAAACCTACTGGAATGGCAAAAGAAAGGACATCCTTTCCGGAGCATCTGCAAAAAGACCCGTTCTCTGTTTTATCCCAGCCAGCCTCACCTTTGAAGCATATAAAAACAGACCGCATCTTTTCCGGGGAGAGTTCCCTCTGCCTGAGGATTTTATACCAGAGGAAATTCATTGCGAACATGATATTTTTATCATCTCCTGCGTTACAGGTGACTCGACCCCGTCAGGACAGAACGCCCTCTGCGGAACCTTCTCCGTCTTTCAGATCGCGCTGTCCATGATAGAATCTCTCTATCTCAATCAAGGTATTTCGGAGGAAATCCTCTGCAAATGCTACTACGAATTTCTGCCGGAGGATCACCAAAGCTTCCTTGCGCGGCAGGAAAAGGAGCAAAAGCAAGCCCAGAAGAGAAAAATAATCAGACAGTCCCCCTTTATCCGGGCAGAGGATTTTTCCAGAGAGGGTTCCGAATATACCTGGGAGGGAGAGCTTCCTCTTTGGGGGGAACAGGCCGAGCTTTATTTCGACTACCTGGAGGAAGAGGAGGACGAAGAGACAGAGTCTCCTGGACTAAAGGCGGCTATCCAGCTTTTAAACCAGCATCTGGAATGGATCGAGCAGCATAAAACCGAGCTTTTCTATGCGATTTTAGAGGATGATATGGCAAGACTTGCCTGCGACTGGATGGATGGGTTCGACACGCTGGAGCAGGAGGGAAAAACCTACTATGTATTAGAGGACGGAAAGCTGTTTCCCTGCCCTGTCACCAATCAGAGCCTGTTTGACAGCCTGTATCTGGAGGGAATGAATGCTTCTTATTACGAAAAGGGCAGAAAACCGGAGCATATTTTATTTGATATGTTTTTCGGCACCGATCCGGACTTTTTCGCCTGCCACAGCATCGAAGTGTTTTTGACGGCCTATTCGGACGGACGCTATGAAATCCAGGTAAACGGGCTGGCCGGATAGCTTCCCTCCTACTCCATCTGATCCAGTCTGTGTCCGATCCAACGCCCTAAAAAGCGAATCTCCGGCATCCGGCAATAGACTGCCAGATAAACCAGATTCGGAACGATCAGACAAATTACCCAAAATCCCCCAGCGCTGTGCCAGCAGGACAGAAAGACCCAAATTCAGCAGCGCCTCCAGCACGGATTTGAAACGGTCGTCCCAAAACAGTCCCATCACACTCCTGGTATTGGCGACCGGAATCCGCATACTATTGACATAAAAAATAAGGACAATCAGCCAGACCACTGAACGGGGGAGCAGATAACCGTCTCCCAGCCAGATGTCGATAAACGGATCATAGAGCCAAAACAGGCAGATACTCATCCAGCCAAACAGCCAAGCCGAAAAGAAATTCAGATATCGAAACGCCATCTGCCTTTTTCCTCCGTTTCCGTTGCATTCAGCCTTCCCATTACCGGAGTAACTGCATGAAACAGGGCATTTATCATCAGATTGAGAAAGCCTCGTACCATCATATAGTTAGAATACAGCCCTGTCGTTGTAATGCCTACAAATTTGGCAATCAACAGATTGTCTGTGCTGTATACTGCCACATCTCCTATCCGGTGAAGCAGCATAGCGCTGACGTTTCGCCGAATCTCCTGCCGGATCTCTGTCGGCAAAGGGCTGACCCTTCTTTCCCGCAGGTACGGATAGAGCCGGTCTGTTTTCAGCGAAATCACCAAATTTTCTGTCACCGTAGCCCCTATCGCCAGATACAAATAATACAAATAATTCCTTGTCACAAACAGAACCGCTATCTGTGCGATTGCAGCCGCCAAGGCTACGGCAGCACGAATCAATGCGTCGATATACTTTTTTTGATCGACATACAGCAAGGTCGCTTTATAGGAAAAAAAATAAGAAACACTGGTATTGATTACATTTAATAAATAGATCAACGAAAGATTCGGGATGCTTTCTGGCATTTCCCGGACAAAAAAATGCAAAAAGGGAGTCAGACAGAAGCCCGCTGCCAGCACAAGAAGGCCGACTGCCCGATAAACCCTGCGGTACAGCCGTATCAGGGATTTGATCAGCTCAGTATCTCCCTGCGCTACCGGCCGATACAGGCTATAGGTGATGGACACGCCAAAGCCCAGCTCCGCCAGGGAAAGCACCGAAAGAATATCGGTAAACAGCCCATTGATGCCTAAATATTCCTTTCCCAACAGCAGCACAAATACCCGGCGTGATAGAAATTTTAATACCGCCAGCAGAAATTCACTAAATAAAATACCGGTTAAATTTTTCGCTATCGGTTCATCCCTGTCCATTCGGCCTATCCACCTCGTTCTTTTTTTGCAGCCGTTTACGGCTTCTCCACCGTTTCATCTGTTTTATCCGTTTATAGCAAACGGCAAAGCCCCAAAAAACCCCTGTACTGATATACAATATCAGCTCTGCTGCCTGTCCCTTTTTCGAGGAGCAAAGCCTCCAGGCCTCCCGGCTGAACTGGCGCCGCAGATTTCTTTGAAAGCGTTTTAAATAGGCAAACCGTGTTCCTCCCTCTGTACCACACTCCACCGTCTGCATCGCCAGACGCACGTTGACATCTAATGCTATTTGCTGAAATCCATACAGCAATTCCGGGAACCTTTCTGCCGCCTCCCTACAAATTTCATTTAAAACAGGAAGCACGGTACATCTCTTTTCGTCGATTTTTCGATGGATTAAGCTCCCTTCCCGGTAGACGTAATGATAGAGCTTTTCCGGCCAATAGCTGATCGTCTCTGCCTCCTGAAGCATTTGATAAAAAAAGACCAGATCCTCACAGCAATACGCACGCTCGTCAAACGGATGCTGCCTCGCCTGCTCTAAGGAATACAGCTTTCCCCATGCTGTCCAAAGAAAGGGCTCACGGCGCGCCAGGCATCTGACAGTCTCTTCTCTGGAATAAAGACTGGCTGGCACACCTCCGCCGTTAATTCCATATGTTCCGCAAATACTGATATCTGCTCCGCTTTCCGATATACTCTGATAAAGCCGCTTCAGCAAATCCGGTTCTATATAATCATCCGAATCCAGAAACGAGACAAACACTCCGACCGCCTGCTCCATTCCTTTATTCCTCGCCGCAGACAGCCCGCCGTTTACCGGAAGATGAATCACCTGCAGACGTGCGTCTTGTTCTGCATAGCGGCTGCAAATCTCTCCGCTTCTGTCGGTAGAAGCATCGTTTACTAAAATCGCCTCAAAATCGGGGTAGGTCTGCGCTCGGATAGAGTCCAGGCATTTTTCCAGATAGGCTTCTACATTATATACCGGCACGATAACACTGATTTTCGGCTTTCTCCCTCTCTCCTCTTTCATCCGTAAAATCCTTTCCTTTTCAGCCGCTGGTAGATAACAGCAATTCCCCAAAAGGCAAATACACTCGTATACAAAAGCAGGGCAGCGACAACGCTCTTTTTCTCCGGGAGACGTCTTAGCGCCTTCCGGTTCCATTGCTGCCGGACGTCCTTTTGAAACGCCTTTAAATAAGAAAAAACCTCTCCTTTCTTTGTACCGCCCTCTACCGCCTGCATCGCCAGACGGGTATCCACGTCTAGGGCAAATTGCTGAAAATCCGGCAGCGCCTCTGGAATAGTTACCGCAGCATCCCGGCAAATCTTCTCCTGTACCAAAAGCGTCGTACATTTTCTCCTGCTCACGCCCCCATGCACCTGGCTTCCCTCCCGGCAGGTATAATGATACAATTTATCCGGCAGATAGCTTACCCGGCTGGCTCTCTGAAACACCTGATAAAGAAACAGCAAATCCTCACTATAAAATATCTGCTCGTCAAACGGACATTGCCTTGCCAGATCTGTCCGGTAAAGCATTCCCCACGGCACATGGTTAAACGGAACGCCCTTTGCCATACAGCAGATCGCTTCCTTTCCAGAATAAACCGCCACAGACCCTCCTGCCAGCTTTATCCCGTCCGCTCCGCATACACTGATATCCGCCTGATGCTCCAACAGGCTGCTATAGAGCTTTTCCAGCATCTCTGGTTCTATTTTGTCGTCCGCATCCACAAAGGAAAGAAGGCTCCCCCTTGCCAGACGCATTCCTTCGTTTCTGGCAGCAGACGGCCCGCGGTTTTTCGGAACATGCACCACCCTCAGACGCTTTTCTCGCACAGCATAGGCATCGCAGATTCTGCCGCTTTTATCCGTAGAAGCATCGTCCACTGCAAGGATTTCCAGATTGGGATACGTCTGCGTTGCTATCGTATCCAGGCAGTCTTTGATATAGGCCTCCACATTGTATACTGGTACGATTACACTAATCTTAGGCATTTCCTTTTCCATGCCGCCCTCCTCCTATTCCAGCACCTGCCTGTAATACTCTGCCAAACGCTCGTGCATCCGCCGGACGCTAAACATCTGTCTCACTCTCTCCTGATTTCGTTCGGACATGCTCTCTAGCATTTTAGTATCCCTGCTGCAGCGCAAAAGCGCCTCTGCCAGAGCCGGAACATCACCTGGCTCCACCAGAATGCCATTTTCTTTTGTCACCACCTCTGGAATCGCTCCTGCTACCGTACTGATAACCGCTTTTCCGGCAGCCATCCCTTCCAGCAAAAACATCGGCAATCCCTCCTGATAAGAGGGCAGCACTACGGTAGCCGCCTGCTTCAGACACTCTAGCTTTTCTGCCTCTCCGATCCATCCTTTTACTATAACATGCTTTTGCAGTCCCTTCTCCTCTACATTTCAAATTCTGCCTGTAGCTGTCTGCTCTCCCGGATACCCCGAATGACCGCCGCCATCCCGCCGCATGCTTTTGTCTCGCTTGGGCCGACTACCAAAATCTTTGCTTTCATCCATATCACCCCTCTTCCCTTACTCCTTTTTTCTTACTCCTTTACAGCGAACACAAATACTCATCCAGGGCAGAGAGAAAATGCTCTGTGTTAGAGGGATAGTCGTCAAAGGAATGAGTTCGGACATGCTCTATGGCCTCCGGCAGATCCTCTACCTCCAGACAGGTATAGACCAGATTCTTTTCTTCAAATTCCTCCAAAAGCTGAAGCTGATGATCGTCCACATGCTCGCCGTATTGTGCGCGCCGCGGTACGGCAATCACCTTTTTCCCCTGGTTAACAGCAGCTAGTATCGTACCCACACCTCCATGCGTAATCAACACACTGCATTGCTCCAACAACCTGGAAAATTCCTCTTTTTGGAGGAAATTCCGGTACTGACAGCAGCGCGGAAGATAATCGCTCGCTCCGGCCGGAGGCTTCTTCTCCGATGCGATACGGCCCTGGCTCCTCGTCCGACAGCCTGTCGAACTGATAAGACATCGGAACGAGAGAACAGGCAATCAGCGTATAGGGATAATACACCGTATTGTCCGTCGCATAGAGGACAAAGCAATACACACAAATTCCGAAAAACAGACAGCCCGATCTTTTTCCGCCCTGCCGGAACCAATAGCGAAGCCGCACGATAAAAAAGCTCCAGAGCCATACCCAGTACCCGATAAAGCCTATGTTTAAATACATCCGCAGAAAGTCGTTGTGAATCTGCATAATCGTCCGCTGCGGCACATCATACACCTTTCCGGAGGCCCAATCTACAAACCGCTCAAAGCCGGTTCCCTTTCCCAGATAAGTAAAGCTGATATCATAATATGGTTCCAAATTGGTAAACATTTCCACCCTTCCCATCGTATTGATCTGCAGACGCTTCTCCAAATACAAAAAGAGTCCGCTGCGGATTCCTGCAATATACAAAAAGCTGACGGCCATCATCCCGATGGCCGCACACAGCGCTGTCTGCCTCGCTGCCTTCTCCGGCAGCTTCCGCAAAAGCAACGCCATGGCCGTCCCCAGTATAAGAGCTGCTACGGCAATCCTTTTTAACCCAATCAAAAACAGCAATGCTGTTATCACAAACCAAAAAAGGAAATGAGAAACCTCTTTTCGGTTCAAAAGCAAATAAAGCAGGAGAGGGCCAAACGCAAAGGTCAGGTCATTGATTTCAAGCTGCAGCATCAACGGGCCGTTTTCTGCGCTGAACGACAACAGCAACGCGCCAAATTCCCGGAGAAACTCATCCAGACCGCCCTCTAAGATCACTATTATCACCCGAAGGAAATTTGCCGCACACATAGAGCCTAAGCAATACCAGATTCCCCTGCCGCCAAACAGATGCAGCGTCGCTGCCGCTACACAAACCGACAAAAGCTGCGGCAAAATCATCCCCACACCGTTTGCAATCGTTATGCTGTCCGCCCCGGAAATCACCCAAAGAACCGCTGAGAACAAAAACGGAATCACAAAGGGAAATATTTGCACTGCCGTATGGCGTGCCAGCACAATCAAACGCCCCAGCCTGGCTGTCGTAATAACATGCAGCAGCGCCAGAAACAAAATCGCAACTGCACAGGGATTTTTCAGACTAAAGGCAACCTCGCCTATCAAAAAATACGTATCCTGCAAAAAGAACATCGCAGTTGCCAGCGCTATATATAACACTGAAAGCATGGTCTAAGCCTCCTTGCCTACCCGTTTCATCGCAGTAGATAAGAGTTCCCGGATATAATAACATTCTTCCTCTCCTGCACAGGCAAAGCCGCACTGCAAATCGATCTGATAGCCGCGATCTTTTGATTTTTCTTCTAGCACGACACCAATCTGAAACAGAGCGGCATACACCTGTTCCTGCGGCAGCGCTTCCGCAAAAATCAAATACTGCCCGACTCCGTTGTTACCAACAAACAGCTTATCAGACGGAGCAAACACCGAGGTCAAAATCGCCACAAAATCCTTGAGCATCTGATCGCCTGCTTCCCGGCCTAAGCGGGCATTTTCGGCCTGCAGATTGGCCAGCTTGCAGACAATACACGCAAAGCCCTCCGGAATCGGCCTGTTTTCTCTTGATTTGATATACTGATCGCACTTTGCCCGGTTCGGCAGTCCGTCTACCTTGTTGGTAAAGGCATAGTATTCGATAAAATCCTCGATTCTGCCAAACAGTGCCGCACCCGCGCAGCCAAGCGCACCGAACACAATCACAATTAACACTGTAAAAATCAAGATTGGAAACCGCTCCGTCATCCGTACACTCGACAGCATGACAATGTTCTGCGCCCCTAAATATTCGTTATACTCATCGTTTGTCTCATAATAAATGGTCTGGAGGCGATTGATTTTTTCCGCCAGCCGCGCGATCTCTGCCTGGACAACCTTTTGCTCTTCCTCCGAGGAGCTAGACGGCGCCGAATGGAATACCTCCAGAACGTAATTGTTATATTCCGTTTCAATCAGGTTATGTTCATAAAACGTCCGATCCTCGATATATTTCATCAAAAGCTGATCGTATTCTGCTGTCCGATCTACCGGCGTCCAGTTTCCATCCTCATCCTGATTTCCATTGTCATAGACGTCCGGCAGCACATTGTTCTGCCAAACCGTCTCGTCCCCTTCTCCATCTAAGGTAGTACCGGAAGAAACACCAAACTCTCCCATCGCCTCCTCATAGGCACCGATAATCCGGCGAATCCGGTCAATCTCAAACGAGGACGCACTGTTGGAGATCTCCAGGTTGTTGTTTCTGTTTTTATATTTGTTCAGCAGCAAATCCCTGTTTTTGGTGATCTTTCCTGCCAGAATCTCAGAAAACAACTGCCGCAGCTCTACATCCCGGATAAACTGAAATTCATCCTTCAAATCCTAAAAGCTGCACCCTGTCCGGCTCGAACGAAACTCACCGTTCCACTCCACCTTATCGGTCAGATGCTCTGTGATATTTGTCAGCGTATCGTCCATTACCTCCGCCATTTCCAGATAATCATAGCCCTTTGAGGTAATATCGCTGACCGAGTTCGCCGCCAGAGAGGTGTTTACATGCGTCTTTCCATAATAGCTGGCATATTCCTGTACTTTTCCGCAAGCAAAAATTTTGGCTTTTTCCTGACATGGCAGACCGATAAAAAAATAGAATACTTTTATTATAGAAACGGGACATCGTTCCTACTCCCGATCAGAAATACTGCAAAAACGCCAGAAGCGTTCTTGAAAATTCCAGATATCGAAGCAATTACAGAGGATTGATAGATATTGCCTGTTTTTCGGATAATCTCCCCTTGAAAATCAAATCATTTTGTTGTATGATGATTCTTAGAAATATAAAAAGGCATATTTACAGAAAAGTACACATTTCTGTAAATATGCCTTTTATAGTATTCTGGCTTTTTCATAAAGCTCAGCTCGGTAGCGAAACGTAGATAAGGGCATCCCACATTCCTTTGCTGCTGCGGTTCCGGTAATGCTTCCCGATTTCCAGCGCTGGTAGGCGCTGTGATAATTTTCAGGAAGCGGACTGGGTGGCCTGCCGAAGCGAACGCCGCGGGCTTTGGCGGCGGCAATCCCCTCCGCCTGCCTCTGATGGATGTTGGCACGTTCATTTTCTGCCACAAAGGATAATACCTGCAGGACGATATCACTTAGAAAGGTTCCCATCAGGTCCTTTCCTCGCCTGGTATCCAGCAAAGGTATATCCAACACCACAATATCAATCTGCTTTTCCTTTGTCAGTAAGCGCCATTGCTCCAGGATTTTCTCGTAATTGCGCCCCAGACGGTCGATGCTTTTGATATAAAGCAAATCATCCGGCTTTAGCTTTTTTATTAGCCTTTTATATTCAGGCCGTTCAAAATCCTTGCCGGACTGCTTATCCAGAAAAATATTTTTTACCGGAATAGACAGTTCTTCCATCGCGATTAACTGCCGCCCCTCGTTCTGCTCACGAGTGCTGACTCGGACGTAGCCATACGTATTCGTTGAAATGGTGATCACTCCTCCTTCTTGTGATGCCAGACAATATCATACTTTAAGCGCGTCAGCCAGTTTTGCGGCCTTTTAAAAGTGTCGGAATTTATTATAGCAGATTTTTTTCTCCATGTCCAAACCTCATGAAAATTTTTTCTGTACTATTTTCTTAAATTTTTCGTGAAAATAAAAAAATACCGAAATCCCAAATTTTTCAGGATCACGGTATTTTATCTCAGTTTATAAATGATTCCGGCGGGAACAACTTTATTGAAACGTCACATCCTCTTCCCGGCGTTCCGTTTTGATCACAATATACGGCCAGCTTTCCGTCTCTGTCACCTTTTCGCCCTTTGCCGGCCCGATTAGCGTCGTATCCAGGCAGATTCCGTTTTCCGTCAGATAAAGTGCCTCTACTCCGATGCTGTAGCCGGTCGTTTTCTGTGTCCCATAGCCTACTGCAAGGTAGAGCCCATCCTGATCCAAAAAGGTCAGCGTCATCGGATTCTGCTTTTTTTCCTCCAGAATACTTTGAAATTCCTTTGGAATATCCTGTTCTGCTACAATCGTAAAATCCAGATCCGCTGTTTTTTCGGTTCCCTCTTTTTTCAGGCTGCAGCCGGACAACAGCCCTGTCGCCGCCACAAACAGCAGCAAAAGCAGCAATCGTTTCCTCATATCTTCTCCTATCTCCTGCCGGGCAAAGCGTGTATCTCTTGATCCGGCAAGGCTTTTTCTTTGTTTTTAACAATGTATGAAAAAGTCGGTTCCGATATTCCTGCTACTTTTCCTGCAGTCTGCTTTCTGTCCCTAATTCTGGACACTCCTTATTCCCTGGCCATCATGGCTATTCCTTCGTCAAATTCGGGAAGCTGTAGATCGCATTGTCGCTGTCCTTTTCTACCTCAATCGTATAGGTCTTACTGATATAGCCGTCCCGGCGAAGCGTAATTTTATGCTCTCCTGTCACCTTTTCGATCTGCACCGGCGCTACCCCTACATAGGTATCGTCAAAGTAAACAGAGGCGCCCTCCGGTTTCTGCACCATGATATACAAGCCCGGCATTACCTCTCCCTTATTCGCACCGGAGCTTCCGCTGCCAGAGCCATTGCCGCCGGAATTCCCGTTTCCAGAGCTGCCATTGCCAGAATCCCCTCCGCCCGAACCGGAGCTGTCCGGATCGTCTACCTCCCCGGAGGTATCCTCGTCGTCGTCAATTTCAATGATATCATCGTCGTTTTCCCAGTCGTCCTCTCCGCCGGAATTATTCTCCCAGTCATCGGAGGAATCGTCAGGGCCAGTGGAGCCGCCCGTACCGCCGCTGCCATCCGAGTTGTCAGAGCTGCCGGAGCCAGTACCATCTGGATCCAAATCGGATAACGCGCCGTCGGAGGTGTTGGCAGAATTGTCCGCCAAATCAATCCGGATCGTCTGCGTCGGCATAGAAACAGAGAGCAGACGGGAACAGCTTGCATAGCCCTCGCAGCGTACCTCTAAAATATAATCTCCATAGCTTAGCTCTACCGGTTCCTTTGTCTCTACCAATTCATTGTCCAGATACAGCTCGGCATTCTTTGGATTCAGAACAAATGTCACCTGGCCGCTCTTTCCTACCTCGTTCCGGTACTCGTTTAAGTCCACCACGACCGTCTCGCCGCGGGTAATGGTAATGTATTTGTTGACCTCCAGCTTGCCGTTTTTTAACAGCAGCTTGTAGCTGCCCTCTCGCAGCACATATTCCATATTCTCCTTGATCTGGTCGAATACCTCATAGCCTACCTCAATCGAGCCGCCGATAAAATCCTCATAATGAGCAAATTCCAGCATCCCATGCCCAACTGTCACCTCCAGAGAATAGATCTTCCCCTCTGTCCCGCGGGCAGTCAGCACATCTTTTTCAGAAAGATCCAGCAAATCCACCAGCTCGCCCTGATTGACAATCGTAAGCTGATCGTCGTACTGGTAGTTCTGGTCTCCGACCGACATCGCATAATTTACCTTATCTATTTCCAGATTGATAATCCCTTTATATACCCAGCTCTCGTCATCCTCTTTGATATAAGCTAACCGGTCGCTTCCTTCCTTACAAATCGTCTGCACGATCATCCCCGGAGTAAGCTGGAGCATCGTGGCTCTGTTTCCATAGCGTGTCAAAACCTCGGTCGCTCCATTATAGGATAACTCTACCTCTTCCATCTTCCCAATCTGGTACACCGTTACTCTCTTTGCTTCTCCGTCCACCTTACGCAGCACGCCTAAAACCGGATCGCCCTCTACTGACGCTCCGGATCCGTTTCCTTTTATGTCTTCTGTCTGCCCTGTGCCGGTACTGGTTCCCGGCCTTGGTACAGGGGAGGGCTTCCGTCCTTTTGCCACACCTGCTGCATGAATCCCTGTCGCTACTGCCGCAGCAGTCATCAGCACCAGAAGCATCACCGGAAACCATTTCCCCAGTCCCCTTTTTTTCTTCATCCTATCGCTCCTTCGTATCTTCCTACCTTTGCTGTTGCTTTTCTCTCTTCGGCTATTATAGCGTATCCCCCATTCTTTGACAAGCTTATATCCTCAGAAATCACAGTAAATTTTTAGTAATCGGCAGCGGCCGTCTGTTTTTAAGAAAAAATCCGGTATCTTCCCTGGCTCAAAAATTGCTCCCGCTTCTCCTCCTGTCCCAAAAACTCCTCCAGCTTTACCAAATTTCTCCCAGGAATCCTTGATTTCTTTCCGTTGTAATAGGAATTGGCAATCTTCCAAAATTTATCTGGAAACCAGAGCAGCGCATATAAAACCTGCCGTTCCTCCCGCGCCAGCAAATGGATCCTTTGATACCCCTCCATCACCCATTCTCCGGCCTCCAGGCTCCACTCATTTTTTTCCAGTGTTTTCCGCAGCAGATAATACAGATCCAAAAGCTGCAGCCCAAGCCAGCTTTTGTCATATTGTACCACGGCAGCTCCGTTTTTTTGCAGAATCAGGTTATGATAGGTATAGCTTCCATGCACAAAATCCCCGGCCTGTTCTGCTCTGGCCTCCAGCTCTCCCGGCTTCTGGCGGGTCAAAAACTCTGCCGCCTCCTTCCCCTGGAGATATAGTTCATCTGCACATTGCAGATAACGGACTTCAAACGGATTCCGATCCCTCTTGTTCCGTATGTAGGTCTTGATTCGCTGCAGCTCCCGCAGATGCCGCCGCTGCAAAGCCTCTATATGGGAATCTCTCGGCCTTACTTCAAAGGACAGATCCGCACGCAGACCCTTCATCGCCGTATGAAGCTCCGCCAAACGGCTCGCGGCCAACCGAACGTCCTTCTGCTCCCGCAGGCTGCATTCCTCCCCGACAAACCACCGCTTTACAACATGTGCCTCTCCCATCACGTCATAGCTTAAAAAGTCTCCGTCACGGTTGGCCAGATAGCGGTCTATCATCGGAAAGCCACGTTCCTCCAGACAGCCCTGGATCGCTGCCTCATAGCCAGCTCTTGTTTCTGTACCATGATAGCTTTTATAAAGATAGGTTCCCTGCCTGGTTTCCAACAGATAGGCTCCTCTTACCCGATAAGCACGCAATAGTTCCAGTTCATAGTTTCGTAGTACATCCTCGACTCGTTCCTCCAACGCAATCCCTCCCACAGTCATGTTACATTCCTACAGCAAAGGCAGGCTGCATAAGTGATACTGCTTTATATCTTATGTAGCCTGCCCATACAACATGACAAAATTCTGCGGGATTTTTATTTACCTTTTACAGCATCTTTATGACCTCTCTGGCATAAGAGAGCAGCCACTCCCGTTCATTCCGCTCTGGCTCCTCTAATACCTGCTCTAAAAGCTCTGACAAAATACGGCCGATCTGTCTGCCCTGCGGCACGCCCAGCTCCATTAAATCATAGCCTGTTACTGCCAGATCCTTTATCGTCAGGGCGTCTCCTGCTGCCAGCACCCTCTGATAAAGCTCTCTGGCAGCCTCCAGGTCTTTATATTTTCCTGCCGCCAGTTCCGGATTCTGAGCCGCGATATCCGCCTCATTTACCTGAAACAAAAGCGGCAGCAGATCCTCTCCTACCCGGTGAATCGTGCGGCGCATCCCCTGCTCCGTCAGGCGGAACGCATCATCGTGATAACGAACCAGCTTTGTCACAGTTTCACACGTATAATTATCGAATTTCAGCCGGTGCAGAATATCCCATGCCATTTTTGCGCCAACCTCGGCATGAGCATAAAAATGGTCGATTCCATGCTCGTCACTCGTCCGTGTACGGGTTTTTCCGACATCATGAAGCAGCATTGCCCATTTTAAAACTATCCTGTCCTGTTTCTGCCATTTTTCCATCTGCTCCCGGCTCTCTATTCGGTTCTGCTCCCCGTTCTCCGTAATCAGCGCTTCCTTTGCTTGATAATGGCTATCCTCCGGCAGACGCACCGTCTCCATCGAATGAATACAATGCTCCCCTACGCAAAAGCAATGGTGCGGGTTGTTCTGTGGTGTTTTCATCATCGCGTTAAGCTCCGGCAGCACCACTGCCGTCACACCATCCTCCCACGCCTCCCGGATTTTCCAGCAGCCCTTCCCCAGCAGCAGGAGCGTCAATTCCTTTTGAATCCGTTCTGCACTGATTTTTCCTAACGTCCCTGCGAGCTTCCGAATCGCCTGTCTGGTCTGCTCCTCAATTTCAAAATCAAGCTGAGAAGCAAAGCGTAGCGCACGGAGAATCCGCAGCGCATCCTCACCAAAACGCTCCTCGGCACAGCCTACGCAGCGAATCCTTTTTTCTCTCAAATCCGTCAGTCCGCCATACAGATCGACCAGTCCTCGTTCCGGGTGATATGCCATTGCATTGATCGTAAAATCCCGCCTGCGTAAATCCTCTGCCAAGGAGGCCGTAAAAGCGACCTTCTTCGGA
This sequence comes from uncultured Lachnospiraceae bacterium, assembly GCA_949155905.1. Taxonomy (GTDB): domain Bacteria; phylum Bacillota; class Clostridia; order Lachnospirales; family Lachnospiraceae; genus MGBC131033. The sequence goes on along the minus strand of CASCWU010000001.1, from coordinate 74,829 downwards.
TGCCTGCCATCCTCATATTCCCCGTCCAGACGGTAAGTCGTCACTTCAAAAGGCTCCCCGCCGATCAAAACCGTCACCGTTCCGTGCTGGATTCCGGTGTCTACCGTCGAATGAAAGCTTTTCTTGATTTCTTCCGGCGTCGCCGAGGTCGTAATATCCCAGTCTTCTGGCATCCTGCCTAACATCGCATCCCGGACGCAGCCGCCCACTACATAGGCCTCAAAGCCCTGCTCCTCCAAACGGCGCAAAACAGCCTCCGCAGGCTTAGGAATTGTAATCTGCATCGATACCACCTCCTTCTTTCGGACGCATTGTCTCTTCTTGTCAAATCAGTACGCCTTTCCCCAAACGACCATTGTTTTCGCCTTTTTCCCGCAACAAATACAGGTTTCGGCTATTTCCTCCTGAGCGAACGGCATACAGCGTGAGGTGCAGGTCGTATCTTCTTTGATTTTTTCCTCACAGGCTGCGTCTCCGCACCACATCGCCTTGATAAAGCCTGGCTTATGCTCTGCAATATCCTGAAATTCCTTGTAGGTCGCTGCTGTATAGGTATGCGCCTGCTGATGCTTCCTTGCCCGCTCTAACATCTCGGACTGCATCGTCTCCAATACCTCTACCAGCTTCTCCTCCAACTCCTCTAAGGAAACTACCAGCTTCTCTCTTGTATCACGGCGTACTATGACGCACTGCCCATTGGCGATATCCTTAGGGCCGATCTCTACCCGCACCGGAATCCCTCTCATCTCCTGCTCGCTGAACTTCCAGCCTGGACTCTTATCGGTATCGTCTACCTTTACCCGGAAGCCGGATCCCGCCATTGCCATCGCACCGGCCTCTGCCGTACCAGAACGAAATGCCTTTAAGCGGTCACGCAACTCATAGGCTTTTTCCAGTACCCCTTCCTTTTTCTGCTGAATCGGAATCACCATGACCTGAACCGGAGCAATCCTCGGCGGCAGCACCAGTCCGCTGTCGTCTCCATGTACCATGATAATAGCGCCGATCAAGCGAGTAGTCATTCCCCAGGACGTCTGATGAACGTACTGCAGCTTATTATCCTTATCGGTATATTGAATTTCAAAGGCTTTGGCAAAGCCATCGCCGAAATTGTGGCTTGTGCCGGATTGTAGCGCCTTCCCGTCGTGCATCAGAGCTTCAATCGTATATGTTGCATTCGCTCCGGCAAATTTCTCCTTGTCTGTCTTTCGGCCCCGGATCACCGGCATCGCCAAAACCTCTTCACAAAAGTCGGCATAAAGATGCAACATCTGCTCCGTACGTGCCTCGGCTTCTTCCTCCGTCGCATGAGCAGTATGTCCCTCCTGCCATAAAAATTCCCTCGAACGCAAAAACGGCCTGGTCGTTTTCTCCCAGCGCATGACCGAACACCACTGGTTATAGAGCCTCGGCAAATCCCGGTAGGACTGGATATCGTTAGCATAAAAATCACAGAACAACGTTTCCGAGGTCGGCCGGATACACATCCGCTCCTGAAGCGGCTCCAGCCCGCCATGCGTCACCCACGCCACCTCCGGGGCAAAGCCCTCTACATGATCCTTTTCCTTTTGCAGCAGGCTCTCCGGGATCAGCATTGGCATATAGACATTTTCTACCCCTGTTTCCTTAAATCTCCGATCTAGCTCCTTCTGGATATTCTCCCAGATAGCATAGCCTGCCGGTTTGATCACCATACATCCCTTTACATTGGAATAATCAACTAACTCTGCCTTCCGCACCACATCGGTATACCATTGGGCAAAGTCCTCCTCCATAGAGGTAATGGATTCTACTAACTTCTTTTCCTCTGCCATTTCCTTACTTCCTTTCTTGTTGTGATGATTTCTAAGAAGCAGCCGCTTCCTATGTTTACAACAAGGGACCGGAGAACGTTTTCTATCTATTAAGAAAAGCCCCTGATATTTCTATCAGGGGCCAGGTTATCCGGCGGTACCACCCTTTTTGAATGAGCAAGCCCATTCCTCTTTCCTGCCCGTAACGCAGGCCTGCGTCATACTTTCGTATGAGGCTCCAAGGCAGGTTCCATCCCTTCCGCACAGAAGCTCGCACCAGCCGCTTCCTCTCTGAGTGCTTCCTGGCATGTACTATCCCTTTTCATCACCGATGAGGTGATTGTACGGCATACGAGGGATTTTGTCAAGAGGGGGTTCCTTATTTGCACTCCCTCTCTATTACTTTGAATTCACATATTTTTCCACATGCTGAACAAAGATTTCTGCATTTCTAAGCTGCTCTTCCGCCTCAGCCCTGCCCGCTACATAAAAGTCGTCATAATCAGACTTTTCTCGGCATAAGGAACTCTCTTTTATAATAACAGCCAGACTTCTGTCCAATATTTCTGTTTTCAAATACTCTTTTGTAAAATATGCTATCACTCCTGAGTGTTTGGACGAGTCAAAATTTTTCAAGGCGTTAGCTGAGCGCATGGCATGAAAAACTGCATAGTAAGACCTGTTTAAAGACGTTTTATATTGTCCTATCTTCAGGTTGCCCTCTGAAGCCAACAGCATTTCCCGGGCTCTCGCCAAACGATAACCCGCCAGTTCCTTCAAGCTGCCTTCCATAAAACAATCCCCTCCTTTTTAACATTCCGATAAAAAGGAAGTACATTTTCCCATTTCCTCATATTGCTTTCCTGAATATCCACGATTGAAAAAACTCTTTCATACCGAATGTCCATGTCGGCAGCCCAGTTTAAAAAACGCCTCTTGGTTGCATCATCCATCTGGCTCCTCACAACAATCGCAATATCAATATCGCTTTCCTTATTTGCACTCCCTCTCGCAACTGAACCATATAAAATAATCATGGAAATATTATTTCTAAAAATATCCGTCAGACCCTGTACCAATTCCTCTTTTATCTCATCTGATAGCATCTCCATTTACCTCCAAAGCTTCCTATCCCAATCTTTTCTTCCTATATCCATTATACCCCTACAAGTGCTATTTCACAATCAGATATTTTTATATTCATATAACCAAAAGGCTTTTTACTTATCCCAAAAAGCCAAAAGCAGAGGACGTCAAATATTTTGCTATCCCATCCTCCTCATTACTTCCAATGACCAAATCCGCCTGCTCCTTTACCTCCTCAATCGCGTTCCCCATCGCAATACCAAGTCCGCATAACTCCAGCATCCCAATATCCGCGTAATCATCCCCAAAAGCAATGATTTCTTCTGTTTGAATCCCGCAAACCGAACAAAGCTTCTGAATTGCCTGTTCCTTCGTGACGCCTTTTTTCGTAAACTTATACCAATATCCATCTGAAAATCGAATAACATCACAGTCCGGCAGTAATTTTTCCAACTGTCTCGCCTGGTTATCCTCTAAAATCTCTACACACATTTTCAGGGTTCGTTTATCAAACCCTGAAAAATCCGTATAAATGCTGCCCTCCCAGCTTGGATTCTGCTGCCTCGGATCTACTTTATAATTCCAATAATGAGCATCTATTGTATCCATCGTTATCTCGCAGTCCGCTCCGCATACCTCTCTGGCAGCAGCAATCATCTGTCTGGTTTCCTCTGCGGAAAATTCCGCCCGATAAATATAGTCGTTCTTATACTTTATTACCGCTCCGCCGCTGGCAATCAAAATATCCGGATCTAATTCCTTGACAAAGGACAGGGAAAGCTGTTCCCCCCTGGAAGTTGACACCCCAATTAAGATACCTTTCTCCCTGCAGCTTTGCAGCACCTCCAATGTCCATTTAGAAATCGTCTTATCCCCTCGAAGCAAGGTTCCATCCAAATCAAATAACAGCAGCTTGCAGTCTGTCATCCTCTCCTCCTCCTTTAACACAAATCCGCTTTCCCCATTTTCTGATCCATTTATTCAAACTGCGACATATATAACTGATGATAAAATCCGCCCTGTTCCATCAGCTCCTTATGACTGCCCTGCTCAATGACGTCTCCGTCCCGCACGACCAGAATCGTATCCGCGTCTACAATCGTAGAAAGCCTGTGGGCAATAACAAAACAGGTCTTATTCTTCATCAGCTCCCGCATCGCCTCCCGGATATGTACCTCTGTACGGGTATCGACATTGGAGGTGGCCTCGTCCAAAATCAGCATCCTGGCGTCAAGCAGCATTGCTCTGGCAATCGTCAAAAGCTGCTTCTGCCCTTTCGAGAGATTCGTCCCATCCTCACTCAGCACCGTATCATACCCCTGCGGCAGCCTGCTGATATAGGAATGGATTCGGGCAGCCTTTGCTGCGGCCTCTACCTCCTCGCGGGTAGCATCCTCCTTACCATAGGCAATGTTGTCAAAAATTGTCCCTTCAAATACCCACGTATCCTGCAGCACCATGGCGTATGCCTTTCTCAGACTCTTCCGCTTAATTTTGGAAATGTCCAGGCCGTCTATCGTAATTCTGCCGGAATTGATATCGTAAAAACGCATCAGCAGATTGATGATCGTTGTCTTTCCGGCTCCGGTCGGGCCGACAATCGCCACCAGCTTGCCCGGCTCTGCCCTCAGGTTCAAATCATGTAAAATCGTCCGGTCTGGATTGTAGCCGAAGTTTACGTGCTTCATCACGACCTCGCCCCGGATATGAGACGGCAGATCGACTGCATCACGCGCATCCTCCGGCTCCGCTTCCTCATCTAACACCTTCAGCACACGCTCTGCCGCTGCCATCGCTGACTGCAGCTCGCTTGCCAGGTTTGCCAGCTCGTTAATCGGACCGGAAAATTTTCTGGAATACAGCACAAATGAGGAAATGCTTCCCAGCGTCAGAGTATTGAACAGATACAGCACGGCTCCAAAGGCTGTAATCAGGGCTAACGAAAGATTATTGATAAAGTTTACCGTCGGCCCGACCATGCTGCTCACAAATTCTGCCTGATAGAACGCATCCACTGCCTCTTCATTTGTCTCGTCAAAATGGGCAATGTTCACATCCTCTCTGGCATAAGCCTTTAATGTCTTTTGCCCGGACACCATTTCCTCGACAAAACCATTGAGCCGTCCGAGGTTGGCAGAACGCCTTCTCGAAAGCGGCCGAATCCGCCCGGACATATATTTCGTATAAAAAATAGAAAGTGGAATCGTAAACAACATCACAATCAGCAGCGGCGGCGAAATCATGAGCATCATGACAAACGAGCCCGTCACCGTGATCGCACTGGCACAAATTTGAATCAAATCGTTGGCCAGAGAGGTACTGACCGTATCAATATCATAAGAAATCCGGCTTAAAATGTCCCCGGTCTGATGAACGTCAAAATAGCCGACCGGCAGAGACTGCAGCTTATAAAATACATCCTGGCGCATCTTTTTTACAACCTTTTGGCTAATCCGCAGCATCAAAATCGCCAGTGCATAGCTTAGCAAGGAAGAAACTGCATAAAATATCAGCATCAGCCAGACATAATGCCAGACGCCCTCCAAATCGACCCTTCCTGCTCCTAACTCTATCAAATCCACCGCATACCCGGAAAGCATCGGGCCGACCAACGCCAGGGAATTCCCAGCAATCGTCAGCGCCAGCGCCAACAGCAGCAGCCATTTATAGTGGAACAAATAGGCTCCCAGCCGCTTCAGCACATATCCGGTGTCCTTTGGCTTTTCCTTGGCCTTCATCATCCGGCCTCCCGCACCCGGACTGCCGATTCCGCCCGGACGTCCCCCTCCGGCTCCATTAGCTCCTGCCATAGTCGCCACCTCCCATCTGTGAACGATAAATTTCCTGGTACGTCGAACAGCCCGCCATCAGTTCTTCATGACTGCCATATCCGACGCACTGTCCATCCTCCATTACCAAAATATGATCCAGGCTCCGCACAGAGCTGATCCGCTGCGCTACCATAATCGCCGTTGTCCCGCTCAAATGCTCCCGCAGCGCTACCCGCAGATTTGCGTCCGTCTTATAATCCAGGGCGCTGGAGGAATCGTCTAAAATCAGAATTTCCGGTTTCCCGGCCAATGCTCTCGCAATCAGAACGCGCTGCTTCTGTCCGCCGGACAGGTTCGCTCCCTTAGAGGCTGCCAGATGAGAAAGCCCCTGCGTCAGCTCTGCTGCTCCTGCTCCTTCCAGTGCGGCGGCTCCGATCTCCCGCAAAAACTCGGCTGCCTGGGCATCCTCCGCCGCCCGGCAAAGCTGTTCCTCAGGAATATCCCGCCAGAAATTGATATTTTCCCGTATGGTATCCGCAAACAGGATATCATTTTGAAAAACCACGCCGAACTGCTCCCGCAGCTCCTTTAGGCTCATACTCCGAACATCCCGCCCATGAATACGGACGGCGCCCTCTTCTACATCATAAAAGCGCATCAGCAGATTGATTAGCGTTGTCTTGCCGCTCCCGGTAGAACCGATGATTCCCAGGCTTTCTCCCTGCTTTAGCCGGAACGAAATATCGTCGATATTCCGGCGTATCTCTCCGGCAGAGAGCGTTCCTCCTCTTCCTGATTCTTTTTCTTTTGCCAAAGCAGAATTACCCTCTGCTCCATTTGCTCCATAATACGAAAACTTCACATGGTCAAACTCAATATGACAGCCGTTTGCCACGGACTCCATCTCTACCGGCATCAGCTCTGACGGAGCCTCCAATACCTCACTGATACGGTTGGCAGAGGCGGTTGCCTTAGACAGCATGACAAAAATACGGTTGATTGACATCATCGCATTTAAAATCATCGTAAAATAGGACAAAAAGGCTACGATTTTTCCTACGTCCATCTGCCCTGCATGGACACGATAAGCGCCGACGATGATCACCAGTGTCAGACCAATGTTTAAAATCAGGTTCATAATCGGATTGATCGCAGACATTGTCGAGCTTGCCTTTACCTCACGCGCCGAGGTTTCCTCATTGATTTTATCAAAGCGGCGTTTTTCCCCTTCCCCTTTAGAAAGCGCCTTGATCACCCGCACTCCGGTAACGTTCTCGCGTACTACCTGAACCATCTGGTCAACGGCCTGCTGCACCTTGGTATACATCGGAATACCCTTGCTGGAAATGAACCAGACCAATACGGCAATAAACGGCAGGGTTGCAATCAACACCAGCGTCAGCACAACGTCCAGCGTAAACGTAATGGCAATCCCGCCCAGCAAAATCATCGGCGCACGTACCCCGATACGTTGAATCATTCCTACAGCATGATGAATGTTATAGGTATCTGAGGTCATCCGGGATACGAGCGACGGAATCGTAAACTGATCCACCTGTCTCCCGGACAGACTCATAATCTTCTCATACAAATCATGACGGACAGAACGTGTCACATCCCGCGCCACACTCGAAGCCATCCGGTTCGCCTGCACATTCAGCGCCCGCGTCACCACGGCCAAAATTAACATCACCACACCCCAGAGCGCTACCAGAGATAAACTCTTTTTCGGGATGACATCATCAATCATAAAGGCCAGCACCCAGGGCAGCCCCAAATCGGTCAGCGTCCCCAAAACCTTAATCGCCAGCCCGCCCAGCATTCTTGGCAAATATACTACTACATATTTTAGAATCCTTTTCAAAACGTTCCCTCCCCCTCTCTTTTCTAAATACTTTCCATCGAAACTGTTTCCTTGGAAAGTATATCACAGGATAGAAATACCGTCAAGCTATCCCAGGAACATTTTTTTCTTCTTGTATCCGCACGAAAAACATGTTATGCTTAGCTTGGTGATTTTTATGAAACGAACGACCATGACCGTATTATTATTGATTAGCTGCGGCTGCCTGGCCTTGGTCTCCGGCTTCCTTTTTTTCCGTGCCTCCGTCCTTTCCGGGCGGCTGCCAGATACTCTGAACCTGTTCCAGAACCAACCTGGCCTATCTTCGGACGAGGAGCTTGCCGAGGACACATCGTCCCAGATTCCCTTAGATGCCGCCGCTTATCCAGGTGTCGTGGCGCTTAACCAAACCGACCCGACCGCGCTTTATTCCTTATACGATTTTTTATATATCGGGGATTCCTTTATCCAGAGACTGGCCGACAGCGGCATTTTGCACGAAAGCAGCACTGTTCTGGCCAAATCTGGCTCATCTCCCAAGGATTGGTATATAGAAGAGGACAACGAACGCTATGTAGATTTTCTCTCCCGGCTCCAGGCGATGGAGGGAACCCCTTTTCGGGGTATTCTCATAAATTATGGCATCAACAATATCAAATCTGACAAAAATATTCCTTATATGGAGCAGTTGATTGAGGATATTCGGGCTGTGTTTCCAGATGTTCCGCTGTTTGTGATGAAGCTGATGCCGGTTGCTGAGCAGTTCGTCATTATACGTAAGGAGCAGATCGCCTGGACCAGCGAGCAAGTCAACCATGGCGAGAAGAACTGTGTAGATGCCTTTAATGAAGAACTCGAACGGTTTTGCCGTACTCAAAAAAATACCCGTTTTATCGATGCCACTGCCGATTTTATCGACGAACAGGGCAACCTGAAAACCGAATATGCGGACGAGCGTGGGCTACATATCGCAGAACCCTATATCGAGGCCTGGTGCCGCAACATTTTCCAGGCTGTAACGGCACATTAAAATACTTTATTGCACACGATAACATTCACCATACATGATAAGGAGGATATCATCATGGACTACAGAACGATGGACAACCTGGGGATTTCCCCATCCTTACTGGGCTTTGGCTGTATGCGCTTCCCGGTAACGCCAGAGGGTAAAATCGACGAGCCGGAGGCAGAACGAATGCTGGATAAGGCAATGGCTGCAGGCGTCACCTATTTTGATACGGCTTACCCGTATCATGACGGAGCCAGCGAGCCGTTCGTCGGCAAGGTTCTTAAAAAGTATGACCGGGACAGCTTTTATCTGGCCACAAAGCTCCCTGTTTGGCTCGTTCAAACCGAAGAGGATGCAGAACGCCTTTTAAATGAACAGCTAGAGCGTCTTCAAACCGACCATATTGATTTTTATTTGCTGCATGGTCTTGGAAAGGATCGCTGGGAGGCTCTAAAGGCGGCCGGTATCCCGGAATGGGGCGAGCGGAAAAAGGCGGAGGGTAAAATCCGTTATCTCGGTTTTTCCTTCCACGATACCTATGAGGTATTTGAGGACATTTTAAACTATCGTGACTGGGATTTCTGCCAAATCCAGTTCAACTATATGGACACGGAGGACGGTCCTGGACTGCGCGGCTATGAGCTGGCTGAGAAAAAACAGGTGCCGCTTGTCATTATGGAGCCGGTCAAGGGAGGCTCTCTGGCTTCTCTCCCAGAGGATATCAGCAGCCGCTTCCTCGCTGTCAGCCCGGAGCAAAGCGCTGCTTCCTGGGCGCTCCGCTGGGTTGCCACAAAGCCAAATGTCAAGGTAATTTTAAGCGGCATGAGTACGATAGAACAGCTAGAGGATAACCTGAACACCTTTTCCGGCTTCGCTCCACTGACCGAGGCTGAGAACACTCTGATCGATGAGGTGGCGGCGGCCATCCGTGCCAGAGTGAAAAACGGCTGTACCGGCTGCCGCTATTGTATGCCATGTCCGGCAGGGGTCGATATTCCAAAATGCTTTTCGATCTGGAACCGCCATGCAATGTACGGCAACGATGCAAGTGCCAAAACCGCTTATTTTGAGCGGACGGAGGAGGCTGCCAGAGCCGATCACTGTGTCAAATGCGGAAAATGCGAAGCCGCCTGCCCGCAGCACCTTTCTATCCGCGAGGATCTGGAAAAGGTGACGGCAGATATGAACCGGCTGGCGGGAATTGAGCCGATTCCGTCAATGGATGAATTTAAGGAGGAGTTGGAGCGTTCCTTCCATAAATTAAAAGAGGGCGATATGGTGTCCGGCACGGTTATGGGGGTCAGTGATACCGAGGTAGCCGTTGACTTGGGTTCTTATTCCGAGGGCATCATTCCGATAGAAGAGCTGAGCAACGATCCTCGTTTCTCCATCAAGGCAGATATCGCGGTCGGCGATCCGGTACGCGCCCTGGTGATTTCCGAGGACAACGGAAGCGGCGCTCTGCTGCTCTCTCTGAAAAAGGCAGCAGACATTCTGGCCTGGGATGAGCTAAAGGCAGCAATGGAAGCCAGAGAGGTCTTTTCCGTCAAAATAGCCGAGGCTGTCAAGGCCGGAGTTGTCACCTATTTAAAGGGCATCCGCGCCTTTATCCCGGCCTCTCACATTGGGCTGTCCTATGTCGAAGATTTGGACAGTGTGGTCGGACAGACCTTAGACGTCATCATTATCACCGTAGAGGAAGAAGGAAAGCGTCTTGTCCTTTCGGCCAGAGAGGTTGCCAGAGATCGGGCAGAGGCAGAAAAATCCTATAAGATCTCTCATCTGCAGATTGGCCTTGTGACAGAAGGCGTGGTAGAAAAAATCATGCCGTTCGGCGCCTTTGTCCGTATGGGCGACGGGCTGTCCGGACTGGTACACATCTCTCAGATGGCAAACAAACGAATCAAAACTCCGAACGAGGTCGTTAAAGAAGGCGACACCGTCAAGGTCAAAATCATCGGAGTCAAGGACGGAAAGGTCAGCCTGAGTATGAAGGCAGTTGAAGAAAAAGAAGAGGTCGTTGAGGATATTGAGACAGCTCCGGTTGAGTACCACTCCGGGCAGTCCGCTACTACGGGATTGGCGTCGCTGCTGGCGAATATTAAGCTGGATCAGTAGAGGCAGGAAACACAATAGAAAATGGTGCAGGGAAAACACTTTCCTGCACCATCTTTATGCACAGAACCACATACCATGTTTCTAACGGAATCGCCTGGATTCTTTCATAATTTCCCTGCTCCTGTCTGATAAGCGCTTGCCTCCTCCACAATGTTTTTTTCATACCATTCCTTCGGCGCTTCGTTACTATCATAGGCCTTTTCCATCATTTTATAGATTTGCGGATACCTCACATCAAATCTGAGCAAGGTCTTTAATTCCGACGTTTGTATGGGTATAATTTTCATTCCATTTATGCTCTTGGTTCCATCCGCACTGTAATATATCATAGATTTTCTCGCTCTGAAATCTGAGATGACATTCATATTCAGAAAGGTAGTAATAAAAATACAATATGCCTCTTTATCCGGATTTTTCAGACAATATTCTCCTAAATGCCTGGACACAGGCTCCATTTCCATCCTCCGTTGGTTGGAACCATCTGCTAACGTGGCCTCTATCAACAAGGTATGCTTCGGATATTCGCTTGTTTTCTCATAATTCCAGACAATATCTGCTTCCCCTCCTCCTGCATGCGTCCTCGGCAACAAATCCGCTTCTAAAGACAAATTCATATATTCCAGGACATCGCCTTGCTTTTCGCTGATGATATACCATGCAATTCCAAGAATATATTCAAAAATAGTAGGAATATCTGCATTGTCTGTTACAAGAGTTCGGATTTCTTCATCGTTTCTTTTCTCAAAATGACCAAGTAAGGCTATTATGGTATCGTTCGGAAATCTCTCCTCGATCAGCTTGTGAAAACGGAGATACCGTTCCTCTTCCATAATTTTATGGGCAGAAGCCTTGTCCACCACAGTTTTTCCAAAAACCTTCCCTAATTTATGGTACAAACGCTCTATAGAAATCTCCAGACATGGATGAATTTCCTCTAATGCAACATCTTTCTGCAATAATTCTGTTTTCTCAAATGCAAACGATAATAATTCCTCCGAAATATCTTCTACATAACAACCTGGCAGCACGTCCAATCTGATTTTCTGATCCTCATACAATACTAAATCGGTTAGTTTAAAATATCGTCTATTTAAGTCAAAATAATCAGAAAGTGTTGCCTTCGCTTTGAACAAGTGCATGATTTTAAAAAATTCTTCCTTAAATTGTTCTTCTTTCTCCACACTCAAAATGGGAACCGGCTTTAAAACAGACAAGCCTTCTCTACGGATCACGCTTCTGGCGCTGCTTGCGAAGAAATAATTTCTCCAGGCTCCTCCTACCTTACTGTTTGTCAGTTTTTTCGTTGCATCATACAACTCCAGGACAAGATTTTCCTTTCGGAATACTATCTCATGCAAGAGTTGATACAACTTATAATAAGGCTTGTCATACCTTCCACTTTTCCGGTTCATTCCGATATTGCAAATCAACTCTTCTGTAACCTCTTCTTTTTGCAGAAGCATAGAAGCCTGTTTATAATTTTCCATTTTCATAAGGACTGATAAAATCGCAGCCTCTACCTGCAAGCCTTCTTTCCGGGAAAACAGGATATGTTTTAAAACAGTATTGGTAGTTTCTTTGTCTATACATAGGGGAAGTAAATACGTAAATTCTTCATATGTCAGATAACCCGCCTGATTTATCAGATATAAAAATATGACAAACGGCCTGACTACTTTTCCGTTCACTTCATTGGAGGTTTTTAACAACTGTTTCAAGTACAGATAACTGTCCTTTGGAATTTCCAATTCATTATCTGATTTAAAATCTCCGGTTTCCGCAATTTTCAGCAAGGCTTCCCCGGCCTCCGTAAGAATACGCTCATCATCCAATAAGCCGATGTCCCGTAATCCCGATGTTTTTTCTCTTGCATCCTTATCCGACCTTGGAGCATCTCCCTTTACAAAACCTCTGCTTTTTAAAAATCCGTAATACTCCTTTTGGAACTCATTATTTCCTGACCATGTTCTGCCCTGATTTTCCGGCAACGACCTGAATTCCTTCAATAATGCCAACTGCAGCTCTATATTCATATTAAACTTATCAGTCCGGTAGCTAGTCGTCCCGATTGACCAGCAGTAGCTTCGGAACCCTATCCCATCTGCCATGCCTTATCTCTCCCTCTTTTCGCCTTATCTTATCCTTCTATCTTCCTATCTCGTAATTTACTACCAACACTTCTTTTGCAGCCCCATCCCGTTTGGTATGATAATTAGAGTTTGAATAATCATAGTCCAGCTCGATCATATGAAACCGTTCGTTCCTGTTTATCCAATCCGCTAAAATATCATTTTTCTTCCCCTTACTCTCGAGAACATTAGACAAGGCAAATCGAATTCCCTCTTCATCCAGCCGTTCCAGATATTCCAACAAATCCCGCTCGTCCTGTTCGGTCCAACCTGCCTGCTCATTATAGGTTGCACAGGTAATCAAATACGGGGGATCTACATAAAAAAAGCTTCTGTCTGTAAAATCCTCTCTCGCTATTTCCCTGAAATCCTGTTTCGTGAAGCGATAATCTCCGCTTTTGATTCTATCCAGAAAATCAGCCAGCTTTTTTTGCATGTTCCCATTAAAATCTCTTTTTCCAACCGGCAGATTAAACTCTCCCTTTCGGTTAAAGCGGATCTGATTATTAAAGGAATAGACCAAAAGCAAATAAAGCATCAAATAATAATCATCATTTTTTTCCGTACAGTTATTAAAGTCTTTTCTTAGCCTGCCATATCCCTCTTTGTTATAGCTGGCTAATCCTTTTGAGCTTTCACATCCATAATATTCATAACCATGCTCACACACTAACGACAGATTGTATTTCCGGATCGCCGCATAAAGCCACTGAAAGATTTCCTCCTTTGGCAAACGCTTCAGGGTATTCAGCAGACCAATCAAATATCCGTTAGAATCATTAAACTGAACCCTGCTGCAAGCTACATTGATTCCTACATTGCAGCCGCCGCAAAACAAATCTACTACACAGTCCGCATCCTCTGGAAAAAACGGCAGGATCTGAGGAAGCAGCTTATATTTTCCTCCCGTATAATTCAGGGCAGAAGGAATCTGCTTCTTTTCCGATTCCTGGCAAACGCACAAAAACAACCTTTCCTGATTTTCCTGGATATCAGACTTTCCCGCTGAAAAAGCCTTATAATTTTCTACAAATACCTTTACTGTGCCTTTTTTCCCTAAAATCCGCCAAATATCTTCATCGCTTATTTTGGCATTGGAGCGTTCGTCTCCCTTTTGAGCCATATTGTTATAAGACAATAAAATATAGCGCGCCTGAATGGAGTCTATCAGTCCTTCAAAGGCTTCTGCTGCCTTTTTGGTACAATACTCGCTTTTCAGCTTGCTCCGATCCATTTTTTTCGCTACCCCAAACACCTCTGGCTTTTTCCATTCCGCAACATTTTCCAGCAAATGATAGGCGTCGCAATACTGACGGGAATTATAGGGTGGATCGATGTAAACCAAATCCGCTTCAATATGCGGTGTAAGCTCCTTTGTATCCAAATGGTAGCAGATATTATTCTCATTTAACTGCTCTTCCGGCTGCGGCACCGCCAATTCCAAATGCTTTTCAAACTGGATCCCTTGCCGATACGCATCATAATGACCGCAGGTATTCGCAATTTTATCCATCGCATATAAAAGAGAAGTAATCAGCAACGCCCTTTCCCTTTCGTTCAGTTCTCCTCTGACATATCGCTGTTCGATATCCTCCCGGATATATCCGATTTTCCTGCAATCCTCCAAGGAAAAATAGGTGTCTGCAAAATTTTCACTCATATAGTTGTCCGCAGTTACAGCTTCGTTATTATACATTTGCACCAGTTCTACTATTTTCTCCCTGCAATATGGCTCGCTGCTAAACCATGCCACATGACAGATATAATTGCTATACAGATTATCGTTTACAATCAGCTTTTTATTGGTAAAAGCAGAGGCTACCGCCCCCGTTCCTGCAAAAATATCAGCTACCGTATTCACATTTTCACATTCTGCTTCTACTACTTTTGTAATAAAGGGAAGCAGCTTATACTTATTCCCCAGGTATCTCCGGTTATTTATCGTAATTGTCTTATAGGGCGGCTTCTCCTCTGCTTCCTCTTTCGGACGGTTCTTTTTGATATATTCCTTTAATGTTTCATACACGGCCTCTGTCCATACAGCCTTTCCATTTTCGTTCACTACTACCTCTACAATCCTGCTTTCCTTCAAATAATATAAATAGGATCTGGAAATATTTAATTTTTTTGCCATCTGGGTTGCCGTGTAATTCATGATATCCTCCCTGTCCATGCAACATATTTTATCCGATATTAGACACTTTTCCTTTATTATATCATGGATATAGAGATATTCAAGCCTTATTTCTGTAAATTTATTTTTAAATCGGATGCTAAACATTCTTGGATACTAAATATGCCTGGTTGTCAAGTATCCTTTCTCTTTTAGTAAAAATCCCACTCCACCTTTCCAGAATGGTTCCTGTAAAAAACCAACTGATACCCGCACCCCCAGTTAAAAGGAGAATATTTGTTATAAGGTACAGACCCGTCCCCATCGCCTATCATTCCTAAAAAATTTTCTGGGGTGACATCCTCCTTGCCTGGCGTTACAGCCTCCTCATGGAACCACCCGCCCAGCTTATTTTCCCATAAATACAGTCCGTTTTCATCCTCTAACGTCTCCCTGGCATGCTCTTCTACGACCTCCTCCAGTACCTCTTCAAAACGAATATCCCCTTCCTTCAGCAACGGATGGCTCACTCCCTCGCCCTGCAGATTTTCCTTTGCTCCTATCGGAACCGGAACCACAATGACGTCCGCCCCTTCCTGCCCGTCCCATTCTACCCATTGATAAAGCTGGATACACAATATATTTTCAAGTGAAAGCTTCACTTCGTCACAATAAAGCTGACATAAAAATGTCAAATCATCTTCCCCGTTTTCATCCTTCGGCCAGACCGAAGGCAGGTGAGTCGGCAAGCCGCCGAATTTATTGAGCTGCCCGGTGTATTCCTGACAGAAATACATTCGGTAGGATTTGTATTGTTCCATTTGTTGTCCTCTTTTCTTTTATTTTTTGGTTGTTAAGACCTTGCAAATCCCTTTAAAAGCCTTCCCATCCATCTCGTAGGATTTTCCGGCGGTTTTGTGGCTTTTATAGGAGCAACTTCCTTCTTTTTCCCTGTTTCCTTTTCTATTTTTCTAAAAAAGATAACTCGGAACCCATCTCCAAATTCCTCGATTACAGGCTCCTTCAATCCATATTCCCGACAGCTTTTCCGAATCCTTCCAAGCCCTGTCCCCCATGCTTCTATGATTCCTATATAATAGAAAGCCTCCGAAATAGCTGCATTTCTACATTTGGATTTCCCAGACAATGCTGTCTCTATATCCAGGCCACCATATAATCTCCCTGGGGATAACACTTCCATCCTGTCATCAAAAACAGAAACCTGGATACAAGAATCGTCTAAATAACTGCGGTGCGTAACTGCATTGACAATCGCCTCCCGGATTGCCAGAACGGGCAGTTCATAAATATCCCGGCGAACTACTCCCTCAAACTCTGCTCCTCTGTTGATATGGCGAAGCACAAACTGATATGCCTCCTGGATCTGCTCATAAATCGGCCCTTTAAACTCCTTACGGTCAATAAAAATATCCCGATCCGTTCCTTTAAACAAGGCACACTGAATTTTGGCAAACCTTACTTTATTCTCTGTCATCAAATGAAAGGCGTGTGTCGGCGCATAGTCTCTTCCTACCTTGCAAAGCAATCCCATATCCTCCAGCTTCTCTATCGTCAAATCCTTTACCTCCGCCCGTTCGTCCTCTGTTTTACAGGATTCCAATGCAAGCTGCTTCATTATGGCACACAGCTCTAAGGCCTGTTTTTCCTGATATTCCATCCCAATTTCCTGCATCGAATCATAATAGATATGCTGCCCCTCCAGTTCCAGTTCCTGAAGCATCCTTGCATCTGCCGGTCGGCTGGTGCCATTAATCCGAATATAAGCAGACGCTTCTTTCCCAAGCGATTTCAAATAATAAGGCCGAAAATTTCCCGGTGGTATGTCAATTATCAGTACTGTTTTTTCTTCTAATGTCTGAATGGTAATATAAGAAATAATCTGTGGGGTACAGGCATCGGAAATCATATTAGAAATATCATCCGACAACTTAAATGGATTAGTCTCTCCAATCCCGTAAACTAGATTTGTCTTATCCTCAATCCCCAAAATTACCTTCCCACCAGTGCTATTGGAAAACGCAATAATATCCTTTAAAAATTTCTCATGTTTAGGAGGAATCTCTCTTTTAAATTCAATATTTTTCCCTTCCCCAAAAAATAATTTTTCAACCATCCGACTCACCTTCTTAACCTGAATTTTTACCTTACTTCTCGCTCTGATTTCTCAAGCTAATTCTCAATTTACTATTTAACTCCATTCATTTATATCCTAACATAGTTTTTACTTATTATAACATTATACTATGTCTGTATCACTTTCTCAATAATTTTTAAATCATTTCCAAATCACCTTCTCTTATTAAAAAAATGACGTCTCCAATTTTACAAGAAAAGGTTATCATTACTTTGCTGAAAATAATGATAACCTTTCTCTATATCACTTTAGTACCAAGAAGAAAAGACTGTCAAAGTTTATTCTTCCCCTAAAATCGCCTGCAACGTAACCTCCAGCAGCGGTAAACCGTGCCAAACCGGTATTTCCCCATAAAGCCCGTGCCGCCTACCTGGCGCAGCTCCTCATAGCTCTTTTCCCGCAGCTCGGCAATATTCTTGCAGCCCGCTTCCTCCATAAATTCCACGCCCTGCTTTTCCTTTTCTGCCAATGACTCCCCACGCATAATCGCATTCAGCTTGTCAATCGTCGCCGAACTCATAATGATAATCCCGGCAATATCTCCCTTGGTCAGCGGAGAATGCAACAGCGTCTGGACGCTTCCCACTCCGGCAAACGGTTCCTCACCAGCCATTTCCCATACCGCGGCATGATTTCCTTCTGATGGAACTCATCCAGCTCCCGCAGCGCATCGAGCTTCTTTTGAAACTCCAGCCCTTCTATCAGCCGATCCAAATGCCCCAGCCCACGTGCAGCCAGTTCTTCTAACTCCTCTGGCGTCTCCTTGTTTTTATTTTAATTCTGCTGCGCCATACCGGAACAGAATTAGACATCCACTTAAAAAGCATTGAAACTACCAGCACCCTCCTGGTCGAGCAGGCTCTGGCCAAATTCCTCTCTACCCTGTCGCAAAATACCGCTCCACAGGATCTCTATGCCAACCAGACCCTGCAGCAAATCCTGCGGAACCAGAATCAGCTTTCTGAAGCACGCAGCCAATCTGTCTTTTATTTTAAGGAAAGCGACTCTATCCTTACTGGCACCAGACGCTACCGTAGTGGAAATCTCGATGCCTATGCCCAGTCTATCCATGTCAGCCTCGAGGAATTCCGCCAGCTTATTTCCCAGCCGGAAAAACGCGGCTCCCATCAGATTCTTTCTACCAATACCGAGCCAGCGCAGGATCTGCTGCTTTACCTAGAGCCGATCATCGACGCTGATTACCAAGTAAAGGGCGCGGCTATCACCGTCACCAGCATCCCGAGTCCGGTCGCACAAAACACATAAAAAAACGTATTGCCATAGCTGCTTAATAGCTGCTTCGTACCAAATACCAGCTTATATCCCTCCAGGGTAAAGCCATGCGGCCAAAGAATCATCCCGGAATGATTCATCACCCAGGCAGCATCTGAAAACGACACAAAGGCCACATGCAGCATCGGCAGATAGGCAAATACAATAAAAAATACGACCATCGGCAACAACATCAGATACAAAACCCGATTTCGTTTCCAATCCCTTGCTATCGCCCTTCTTGTAAATTTACGCAGTCTCTTTTTCTTCGAGCCTTCCATACACTCACTCTTCCTTTCTTCCGTTCACTTTCCCTTCCTTACTTATCCTGCTGCGTTGTGTCCAGCAGCTCCAGTGTAACGGCAAAAAAAGCAGAAAAAAAGAACTGGTCTTTGCGTTGACTGCAAAATCCCAATTTTTCGATGGACAATTCCTGTGATGGATAGCCATATCGTGTGTTTTGGAAGCAAGATAGAGCTTTCTTATAAGAATTTTCTTAATATATGCAGGAGCGGAGACCAAAGGCGTCCTTATTACGGCGTGAAAGCCCATCCAAAGATGAGCCTTCACACTATAACCATCCAAATGATTTCTGCTCTCTCAAGGCACTCTCGTCCCCTGATTTCTTCTTCTAAGACATCCTTATTCTCTAATTCCTTCCTCTTCTAAGGCAGCCTTACTCTCCGATTCTTTCCTCTTCTAAGACATCCTCATTCTCTGATTCTGTTTCCCCTTCCGAGGCATCCTCGGCTGCTACTGTAAAGACTGCTTCTGCTGTCTGTGTTTCTCCATCCGCTCCTGTGATCTGATAGAGAATCCGATATTCTCCCTCCAAAGCAGTAATCACTACCGTCATCTGCTCCGTCACATCCACTCCGTTTTCTGTGACAGAGACCCCTTCTCTGGCAAAGGCTTCATCTACTATCTGCTCCGGCGTTATGCTCCGATCCGCTACTCCCTGGAATACGATTCCGGCTTCAATGGTATAGCAGGCTCTCGCCTCTGCCTGGTTTCCTGCTCTGTCCGAAACCTGATAAACCGCCTCATAACAGTTTTCTCCTATTTCCTTTAGAGTAACCGTAACATCCTCCATCGTCAGAGAATCCAGGTTATCCGACACCGTAACATTCGTGCGTAAAAACTCCTCGGTCAATTCCTCCGCCAAACGAACCGCGCCGTTTGTAACACCGGAAAATACTGGCGCTTTTTTGTCGTAGTATGCTTTTGTGGTGGCCTTTACCGTCTTGCCATTCGCCGCTTTATAGGAATATGTCACTTTATAGCTTGTGACGCCGTCCTCACTGCCGGTTTTTTTCCATTTTACAGAAATATCCTTCTGCTTCATCTTTTTTCCATGCCACTTTGCCTGCACATCAGCCAGTACACTTTTCTGATCCAGCTTTTTATTCAGATAAAGCTTTTTCACCCCCGACAGCTTAGGGGCAATGTTATCTACTACCGTACAGACCGCTTTTTTCTCCGCCGAATATCCCTGACTGTCTGTAACACGATAGGTAATCTGATACTCTCCGGCCTTTTTCGTATTTACTTTTTTTACCGTTTTTTTCTGATATGTAATCGTAACCTGAATGTCCGAGGTTAGATCCTTTCCATCAAAGCTTTTCGCTTTGACGCCTTTCATCAGGTTCACGGATTTTCCATAATTTACTGTTTTATTCTTGACACCCTCGAGTGTCGGTTTTTTGACATAGGGATTCCCCTCGCTCCAGATATCGGTCGGATCGTAGCCCATCAGGGTCTTTTCGCTTACCTTAATTGCCTCCGGCTTCCCTAAAGGCCCCGGATCCGGAGAATCATACACAACAACTGACGTTCCCAGAGGACAATTATCATAAATCCACTTGGCATCTGCCACGGTCAGGCGAATGCAGCCAAGAGAACATCTCGTTCCCAGCCGGTTAAATTGCTTGTTGGAAAGAGTAGAAGGATCTTTTTCATAATACCAGACAGAATGGAATAGGATACTTCCTGTAATTCTCGTGCTGTATTGTCCCCACACGTCCCCAATCAACAGCCGCCAGCGGTATTTTGCTGGTGTCTGAAAGGTTCCGAGAGGCGTATAATCACTTGGCGAACACAGCATGGCCTTTACCGGAACCGTATACTGTCCCTTAGCGTCCTTTTCATAGATCGTAATCGTACATGCCTGACGGTTTACTTTAATCAAATATGGTTTTGTTGCGGCAGCCTGTGCTTTTGTCACCGGAATCCCGGCCAGGAGAATGGCCGCTAACAGCAGAAGGCTTATAAATTTTGTCATTTGGTATTTCATACAATCGACGTCCCTTTCTAAAATAGTAATTAGGAAGCTCACAATTTGCTTTTATTATAATAGTATGCGGTCTCTCTGTCAAATAGAACCAGTCCTCGCTCAAAAATTTGGCGCAAACGGTCTGCTCAACAGCGTGAGATGCTATACTTTCTTTAAGACCTATGCTAAAATAAGCATGGCATTCAAAAAATCTTGTCATGCTGCCTATCAAAATAACAAAAAAGAAAGGAAGACTTCTGGCCACTATGATAGATACACCAATTTGTGATTTTGTAGAAGCTTATATTCAAAAACATTTTTCCCGCTTTCATATGCCCGGACACAAGGGGACAGACGAGCGGTTTCCGCTCCTGGCACGGGATATCACGGAGATCGAAGGAGCAGACGACCTTTATCATGCCGATGGGATTATTTTAAAAAGTGAGGAAAACGCCTCTGCTCTTTTTGGCAGCCGTCATACCTTTTATTCTACGGAAGGCTCCTCCCTTTGTATCCGCGCCATGCTTTATCTGGCGGTATCCTGTGCGCCGCGGGTCTTTCCGTCCAGCCATACCTTTGCCTGCCCGGACTCCCGCAGAATCCCCTCTGCCTCCTCCGGCACACCCCTGCGTCCTTCTCCCTCTCGCCGACGAATCCTCGCGGCGCGGAACGCCCACAAAACCTTCCTTTATACCTGTGCGCTTTTGGATTTAGATGTTGTCTGGCTTTATCCGGAGGCTTCCTCAAAAGAGACGCAGACAGCCTCCATTTGCTCCTGCCCTGTTTCCGCAGAATATCTGCAGCATACACTGGAGCATTTTTCTGGCTTGCCAGAAGAGGAACGTCCGCTTGCCGTTTTTCTTACCTCGCCGGATTATCTGGGAGGGGTTCAGGACATCGCTGCCCTTTCTGCCATCTGCCATCGCTTCGGCCTGCCTCTTTTGGTAGACAATGCTCATGGAGCCTATCTCAAATTCCTTTCTCCCTCCCGGCATCCTCTGGATTTGGGTGCGGATATGTGTTGCGATTCTGCCCACAAAACGCTTCCGGCGCTGACCGGCTGTGCCTATCTGCACATCAGCCGGGCTGCGATCTACCCCTATGAAAAAAAGGCTCGCACCGCTCTTTCTCTGTTCGGCTCCACCAGCCCCTCCTACCTTTTGCTGCAGTCCTTGGATTGGTGCAATGCCTACCTGGCAGGATCTCCTCAAGGCCAAATCAACCTGACGCCATCCTATCCAGATCGCCTGATTTCCTGTATCGCAAAAAAAGAAGCCGTCTGTCAGATGTTACTTGGGCGCGGCTTTTTATTCCGAGATGCCGATCCGCTGCGTATCGTATTTTATGCCTCTGCGCTTGGCTATAGCGGACACATGCTGGCAGAATATCTGCGCCTTCAGCATATAGAATGTGAATATGCAGATCAGGATTATGTTGTACTGATGGTGACGCCGGAAAACAGCGAAGAGGATTGGAACAGATTGGAATCTCTGAAGCCTCCAAAATATTCGGATGTCTCTTTATCATGCCCAAAACCAGATCTTTTTCCTGCTGCCACCTCCACCTGCAGCCTCCCTGCTGCACTTTCTATCCGGGAAGCGCTGTTTGCGCCCAGTGAAGCTGTCCCTGTCAGTCAGGCTCTGGGGCGGATTTGCGCCGCTCCGACGGTTTCCTGTCCGCCAGCTATTCCGATTGTAGTCAGCGGAGAACGAATCACCAAGGAGTGTCTTGCACTTTGCCGTTATTATAGCATTACTGACCTCCAGGTAGTGGCAGAAGAAGCCTGATTTCTGTCCCGACACCCTCTTCGCTCTCCAACTCCAACGCTGCGCCATGCAGCGCCGCGATATGCTTGACAATCGCCAGTCCCAGCCCGGTTCCTCCTGTGGATTTTGAGCGGCTTTTATCCACCCGGTAAAAACGCTCGAAAATCCGTTCCTGATGCTTGGCTGGTATCCCTATCCCGGTATCCCGTACCGCTAAAACAGCAAGGCTACCCTCCTCCTGGCTCTGCTGTCTGCCCGGCCTGGCCTCCACCCACACATGTCCGCCTGCCCGGTTATAACGGATAGCATTGTCACAGAGATTGTAAATCACCTCCTCCATCATTTCCTTATTCGCCCGGATCGGCGTTGGTTTCCCTGCCAGTTCCAACGTCACCTGATGCTTTTTCGCGCTGATCTGAAGCATATCCACACAGCTTTGTGCCAGCTCCAGCAAATCCACCTCCTCCATCGGCTCCTCCTCAGCCGTATCCAGCTCTGACAAACGGATAATATCGTTGATCAGGGTCAGCAGACGGCGGGAGCTATGATGAATTTCCCCGGCAAAACGAAGTGTTGTCTCCTGATCGGTCATTCCGGCCTCGATTAGCTCCGAGTAGCCGGAAATCGCAGTAAGCGGTGTTTTTAATTCATGGGAAACATTGGCGGTAAACTCCTGCCTTGTCCGGGCATTCTTTAAAATCTCCTCATGCTGCCGCCGAATGGTTTCCATCATCGGAAGCAATTCCCGGTAAAGCCCTCCCTGCGGGATGTCGTCAATCCGATCTGCCATCCGTTCAATCGGAGCTACCAAAGAGCGTGTCAAATAGTGCGCCAGTACCATACAAAGCCCAAACAACAGCACCGCAATGACAAGGATCACTGGCACTGCACTTGTAAAAATACTGAAAATACTGCTGCTTTCCTTGGCCAGCCTGAGTACATCCCCCTGCCCCGTCCGCACGGCATAATAAAAGGTGTTTTTCCCGAGAGTCGGCGACTGGCGGATCACCTCTCCGGCTCCCTTTTCCAATGCACTCGCCACTTCCGGGCGGTTCCGATGGTTTTCCATCTCCCCGATATCCGCATTGCTGTCAAACAGCACCGATCCATCTGCCCCAATCAGGCTGATCCGCAGCCCCTCCGCCTGAACAGAGGCCTCCCCCTCCTCCATCTGCTCCAGAATGCGGGTAGTGGCTAACAGCCTTGCATAGCCCTTTAAATCGCTCATAATCTCCCGGCAGACGACCTCATAAAAGACAAATGCGGCAAACACCCAGGTTGCCGCAATCGCCAAAAATGCTATCAGTAAAAATTGGATGTTGATTTTTTTCTTCATAACATAAAATACTCCCGAACCGCTCTTTAGGAATGCTCCAACTGATAGCCGACGTTCCGTACCGTCTTAATCAGGCTCCCTGCCTCTTTGAGCTTTTGGCGAAGTGTTTTGACGTGCATATCCAGAGTACGGGATTCTCCTTCAAAATCAGTTCCCCACACCCGATCCATCAGAACGTCCCGCCGCAGAACGATCCCCTCGTTGAGCATAAAAAACTTCAGCAGCTCATACTCCTTATAGGTTAGCTCGCAGGGAACCTCCCCTACGGATACACTATGCCGCTCTTCGTCCAGTACAAGTTCTCCTACCTGTAGCCGCCGCTCCTTCTCTGCAGTCTGGCTGCGCCGGAGCAGCGCCTTCACTCTGGAAATCAGCTCCATAATCCCGAACGGCTTTGTCATATAATCGTCTGCACCGATATCCAGTCCCTTTACCTTATCGATCTCCGAATCCTTCGCCGTAACCAAAATGATCGGGATTTTTTTCGTTTCCGGCATAAAACGGAGCTTTCTGACCATTTCCAGCCCATCCTCATCCGGCAGCATAATGTCCAATAAAATCAGATCCGGCTTCCGTTCGGAAAGCTTTTTATAAAAATCCCTTGCACACTCAAAATCAAAAATCGTATAGCCGCTGTTTTTTAACGCAAAGCTTTCAATTTCCCGAATATTTTTATCGTCCTCTACTACATAAATCGTCTGCATAGCATCCTCCCTACGGAAGCTGATATCTTCCCTGATACTTCTGATATTTCCTGCGGAATTCGCCGCCTCCCTGCTTTACTCTGCCGAGGTACTCATGTGTCTCAAATTCATTCTCATGAATCTCGATCAGACAGACGGCAATATTGGAGCAATGGTCGGCTATCCGTTCACAATTTGTTGTAATATCAGAAAAAATAAAGCCCAATTCAATCGTCGTTTCTCCTCTCCGCAGCCGATTGATATGACGGTTTTTCAATTCTCCGTTCAGATCGTCAATCACTTCCTCTAACGGCTCCACCTTCCTCGCCAAATCCAAATCGCCTGTGACAAACACCCGCTCTGTTCGTTCGATAATATCCTGGATTGCCCGGACAAACACTGCCAGCTCTTCCTTTGTTTCCTCTGGAAAAATGGCCTTTTTCTCATAAATCTCCTTTGCCGCCTGCACCAGATTTACTGCATGATCGGAAATCCGCTCCCAATCCCCGATGCAATGCAGCAGCATAGACAACACGCCGCTGTCCCTCCCAGTCAGGTTTTTGCTAGAAAGCTTTACCAGATAGCTTCCCAGCATATCCTCATAACGATCTACCTTGTTTTCTATTTCATATACCTGACATGCCCTTTCTTCCTCGTAGTTCTCTAACAAGCTGAGAGAAGCCAGCAAGGCGTCCTTTGAAAGCCCTGCCATCCGAAAGGCCGCGTCCTTACACTGATCCACGGCAAATGCCGGAGTCTCTAAGAAACGCACATCCAACATCTGAATCCCCGTCTCCAACTTCTTGCCGACATCCGTCCCATTCTCTGCCTCTGTTCCCACAGCTCTGTCTCCTACAGTCAGGCAAGCCAGCTTTTCCAGAAGATTCCCAAATGGGAACAGCATAATCGTCGCAAAAATATTAAATGCACTGTGTATCACGGCAATCCCTAAGGAACTCGCCGTGGCATCTAAAAATGTAAAATCAGCAAACGTATTGATCCCATAAAAAATCCCCATAAACAGCAATGTCCCTATTACATTAAAATACAAATGAATCAGGGCTGCCCGCCTCGCATTCCGATTTGCTCCAATTCCGGACAAAAGCGCTGTCACACAGGTTCCGATGTTCTGCCCCATAATAATAGGAAGCGCCGTACCGTAGCCAATCGATCCGGTCAGACACAAGGCCTGTAAAATACCAATAGAGGCAGAGGAGCTTTGCAGCACTGCTGTCAGTAACGCTCCTGCCAGCAGTCCGAGCAATGGATTGGAAAACATCGTCAGGATGTTCGTAAATTCCGGCACGTCCGCCAACGGTTTTACCGCTCCGCTCATGGTTTCCATTCCGGTCATTAAAATCGCAAAGCCGATCAAAATCGCTCCGACATCCTTCCTTCGTTCCTGTCTGCTCCCCTCCTTGCCGGAAAACATCATTAACACGATTCCGACTGCTGCCAGCAACGGAGAAAATGAACTTGGCTTCAACAGCTTTAAAAAGAAATTTCCTCCTTCTATCCCGGCCAGACTCAGAATCCAGGAGGTAATCGTCGTCCCAATATTCGCTCCCATAATGACGCCGACCGCCTGAGACAGCTTCATAATACCGGAATTGACAAACCCAACTACCATTACCGTAGTAGCGGACGAGGACTGAATCACTGCTGTCACTCCCGCTCCCAACAATACACCCATCAGCCGGTTAGCCGTCAGACGCTCCAGCACCCGCTCCAGCTTTCCGCCGGATACCTTTGCCAGCCCATTTCCCATCTCATTCATTCCGTACAAAAACAGCGCCAAACCGCCTAGCATCGTAAAAATTCCAAAAATATCCATCATGTCCCTCCCTATTTTTCCACTATGTATCCTTTCCCAAAGCCTGCCCTTTCCCTTTTCAACTATCCTGTTAAGAATCCTTTAAAGGAAACGGCAGTTCTTATAAAAGAGTTTACCTATAGTATGTAAAATCAGAGAAGTCATTATGTAAAATTCATGTAAATTTTTCAGAATCAAGCAGGGAAGAGCAATCGCACCCTACTCGCCGCACGGACTGTGTGCCGTCAACGGCGGCAAAATTTCTCACGCGGCTCTGTGCATAAAAAAGGACAGTCAAAAGTGAGCTTCTTTCTCTTTCCTGTCCTTATTATGTTTCTATAATAATTGTTATAAAGCTACTCTATCTGAAAAATACAGCAGCACCACCACGACGCCCCCTAATGCTGCCATGCTGCAAAGCAACGATATGGTCAGCAATACCTTATTCCAAATATTTCTCCATTTTTGGACATGCTCCATCTCATCCAAACGGCGAAGCAGCTCCTGCGTGCTGTTGGCCTGCGCCCCTTTGAGCTTATCGACAATATTCCCTTCCAGGGTCAGAAAATTTTTCAGCATATATTCCTGCTTTTCCTTTAAAAACGAAATTCCCTCCTGCTGCTCCTTCAGCCGTTCCAGGCTCTCAAAGATCTGGCGGTATCCAATCTCATATTGCTCTAACGACTCCTTATAATCTGCCGCTGCTGCCTTCCACTCCGCCGTCTGCTTTTCTGCCTCCTTCAGCCGTTCCTTTGTCGCCTGATGAGCCTGCCGTTCGGCCTCCTGCTTCTCCTTTGCAATCTTCTGCGCCTGCACCGCCTGATGACGCTGCTCTGTCAGCCGCGAAACTGCCTGCTCAGCAGGACGCAGCCGCTCTGTTGACGCTTCCTTTGAAAACAAACGCATCCTTTTTCCCCCTCAATTTATTCGCTGCCTGCCGGACATACCCGTTTGGCAGAGGATATCTCACATTTGCTGTGTTTTGCCCTCCGCCTGTTTTCCAGAAAAACCGCCAGGCTCCCCCATCTTTCGATTCCTATATCCTCTGGAGTGCCAATGTATTCTGGCATCTCTATCAGCTCGGAAGCCCCCGCAAAACTCTCTTCCTCCGGTATCGCCTTTCCGGGCGTATCCTTTTTTGGCAGTTCGATTATCTCCAACGAACCCGCCTCTTCGGATTCTGCCTTTTCCGATACCTCCTCATGCTCAATGATGACCTCCGTACCTTCCTCTTCGTCTAGCTTCCCATAATAATCCTTTACAGACTCAAAATAGGTTGTTTGGGATTTCCTCTGATACTGCTCTTCATCGTAATCCCCTTGCTCTAAGGCTCGCACCTCGTCGTTGATCATCAGCATTTTTTTATCCAGATAGGAAACCAACTGCGCACATTCCTTTAAATCCTCCCGGATATGCGCCGGAGCATTCCCTTCAAATTTATAATAAATTTTATGCTCCAAGCTTGCCCAGAAATCCATGGCAATCGTCCGAATCTGTACCTCTACCTTTGTCTCTACTACGTCATTCGCCAGGAAAATAGGGATTGTAATGATCATATGGTAGCTCATATAGCCGTTTGGCTTAGGCGATACGATATAGTCCTTTACCTTGAGTACCGTTACATCATTTTGCTTGGTAATCAAATCCGCTATCCGGTAAATATCCGATGCAAAGGAGCAAATAATCCGAACTCCGGCTACATCGTTGACATATTTCACGATGTTTTCCACCGTCAATTCCTTATTCTTGCGACGAATCTTTTTTGCAATGCTTTGCAGAGACTTTACTCTTGATGTGATATGCTCAATCGGATTATACTGATGTGCCAGCTTAAACTCATTGTTTAAAATCTCTAACTTTGTATTGATCTCCTTGAGGGCGGCATCGTACAGCAGAAGCGCCCTGTTCCATTCCTCAACTTCGTTATAAAACATAGGTAATTCCATATTTATCCTCCACAACTTCTTATTTTTGCTTCTTTGTTCCTTACTTCTTGCTCCCTCTCATTCTCTAAGAGCCTCTGGTTACGATTTACTTTTATCATAACATGAAATTGTGAACAGAACGTAAACAAGTTGATTTTTCATAAAGATTTAATAATTGTCTCCTGGCTGCAAAATTTCCTGGCCATACGCATTCCAATATTCCTCACAATCCGCCAACGGAATGTTCACCGCAATACTCCCAGCTGCATAAGGAGCAATGTCATATGGATTAAACACTATGTTTAAATTCCCTTCCTCAACATACCAATTCGGAGCCTCCAAAAGCAACGGCAGCGTCTCCTGATAATTCGGATACAGCGCCTCCGACCAGGTCATTCCGTCCGTCATCTGCTCCGTCTCCAAAAAGGTATGGATTTGCTCTGCCAAAAAGCTACGAAAGCCCTCTATATCATCTGTCATCTGCTCCCAGCCTACCAGATCCCCTGTTGCCAAATCAAAGTTCCAGGTCCATACCCGGCTGTTTGGATGCGCCCCGCCGGCGTAAGAATATTCTACTTCATTGATGCAAAGAAGGCGCTCTCCGGAGGATGTCACAATATAATCCCGATCCAGGGCATAGTTTAAAAACGTATTCTCGGCCTGCTCCTGATAGGCCTCCTCTGCCCATTCCTTATATTCTGCAATCTGTATCTCGTCCTCTTTCTTTTGCGTCTCAAACACCTGATTGATCTTTTCTGCCGCCGCCGGATTCTCCGGTATCGAAACAAACGGATAGTACAAGCCGCTGATAAAAAGCTGTGTGCCGTCCTCTGCCTCATAGCTGACCGGCTCCCCGACACGCTCAATCACTACGCCCTCTTCCTCCTGGCCTTCGCCATCCCTAGTGTATTCCGAGTCCGGATCCTTTTCCTTCTGAGAGGAGCCATCTGGTTCCTTCTCGGAATCCTCCAGTTCCTGATCCAAAACTGGCTGCTCTCCCTCCTTTTCCAGATCCTCTGACTGATCTATCTCTACCGGATCTAAGGTCTCCTGCGGCTTTTCCTGCTCACGAGCCCTGCTGCAGCCGCTCCCTGTCAGCACCGCTGCCAGCAATATCGCCAACAGCCCCTTCCCGGCCATCTGCTTCGTAAACTGCTCTATCCCTGTCTGCCATTCTTTCCTTCCCATTCTGTCACTCTCCTTACGGTTGGAACTGCTGTTTCTCCTCTGCTATAGCTTTAGCATATCACAATTTACGAAATTTGTCTTTACTTTTTTCTGACTTTTACGATTTTTTAGAAATATTTGGCAATACCTGGTCGGCGTGCTTCCAGACCCGGCGGATTTCATCCCGCACCTCCATCAAAGCAAAGCCCAGCAGATTTTCTCCCTTCCAGTTCCAGGGATTGGATACCGCCTCCTCCTTCTCTCCCAGGCCGATCCCCCAAATCCGATCATATGGACTGGCTTCTGCCAAAACAGCATCCCCGGTCGATAACAGAAAATTCCTTAATGCCGCATCCTGTGTGAATTTATAATAATTGCCATTTAATACGATGGAATACTTGACTTCCTCCCAAGCTGCCTCCTCAAATGGCTTCACCTTCCTGCCCAGTGCTTTTATCTGCTTCGGATCACTGCACTGCAAAATCTGCTCCCGTGTCTTTTTATCCCCAAACAATTCTGCTTTGTTTGCCATCATAAACTGCTCCATACAGCAATAGGTATGTGCCACCGACCAAAAATCTGACTTCCACCATTGGCTCAGACAGCTTTTTGTCACCTGCTGTCTGGAAGAAGAGCGCGCACTCCAGAAAAACAAATACTTCTGCTGTTTTCCCTCCGAATAGTCCGCCCTGATTTGCTCTAAAGAGTACTTAGGGACTCCCTTCTCCTGCCAAAATTCTATCCAGTAGTCTCCCCGCTCATAATAGCAGCCGTCCTCTTCTTCGTCTTCGTCGTCCTCCTCGTTCCAATATCCCTTCCAGGTTATCGGCTCTGGAAACAGCTCCTGATAGGTCTGCTGCTCCTCCTCCGTCAAAGCCTCAAACCAGGCTCCCCAGCGGCAGATATAGTCCTCGCCATAGCCCATCCGCCAGCCGATAGAATACCGTTCTATTTCCGGGCAGGCGATCCATGGCGGCGCCATCAAACTCTCCTTTTGCTCCATCTGATTACCTCCTTTTTTCACCAGATCTCTCCAAAAAGCACGCTTTCCTTTCAGGCTCTATTTCAGACGCACCTCCAGGATTACCGGATTATGATCGCTGTATAAAAAGCCCTGATCCAGTGTTTCTACCTTTTGTACTTCTACGTTATCCGATACCAAAAACCCATCTATCACATAATATTGTGTACGCGGACTGTCCGGATCATAGGGCTGATTCAGCAGCCGTGCCGATGGATGGGCAGCATCTGCCTGAAAGGAATACCCCTCTGCCAACGATGCCTCCGAAATCACTCCTGCCTCAAAATAACTCGTATCCACTAACGGATAAGCACTGGTATCCGTTGTTTCAAACGTCTGATTAAAATCACCGCCTGCAATACAATAATTTCCTTTTTGATATTCCTCCTCCAGCAAGTCCATCAATACTGCTGTCTGCGCTGCCTTTCCGCTGCCGTCGTCATAGGCCTCCAAATGAAGATTCACCAGCACCAGCTCCCTGTTGCTCCCCTCAATTGGCACCCGTTCGACAAGCAGACAGCGCTTGAGCTGGCAGGTACGAATCGGCCAGGTATACGTCGTCGGCAGGGAAATCCGTTCCGCGCTATCCGCCTGAAAGCGGTTCCATGTGACAATCCCGGCCTCTACCCGGCCAATCGTCTCCGGAAACGGATATGGAACATATACGGCGTCAAAATTTTTGGCATAAGCCTTGGAAACCATTCCCATCGGCAGATCTCCTACCCTTGGCAGGTACGCCAGCTCATTGATTCCATAGCTTCGTTTCGCCTTGCTATCAACCTCCTGCATAAACAGCACGTCTGGCTCCTGCTCTCTGATAATCCCAATAATTCCCTGCAAATATCCTTCTACTACCTCCTTGGAGGATGGACGGACGATGCTTCCTCCGTCCATGAAAAAATCCTGCTCCGCTCCCAATCCGCCGTAGCCGATATTAAAGGTCATAATACGGATTCCCTCTGCCGCCCGTGCCTGGCTCAAGACCTCCAGATCCTCGTTACCCTCTAAGATAAGCGCTTCTTTCTGCTTTGGACGATACTCGGTCAGTGTGAAAAATCCCAATACCAGCACCACGAGCAGCGCCAGGCCTCCGAACGCAATCCCAATCCACCTTACCGCCCGTTTTCCGGTTCCTCTTTTTTGCTCTGCCATATCTGTTGCACCCTCTTCTAATCCCCTGCTATGCCTCTGCTCCGGCCACACGGATTCCTTCCAGGCAGACCGCTGCCGGCCCTTCAAAATCATTCTCTACCTGTGTTTCCTTAGAAAATACCAGATTCCTTTGCGCCTCCAGAATCTGCCCGTTGATCGAGCCTCCTGTCACCGGAACCCGGCTCTTTCCGTCATAGAGAAAGGCCAGCCGGATTTCTCCGCCAAAATGCCCGGTAAAGGCGTCCATCTGAAAGTCCGAAAAGTTGACGACCTCCAAATACGGCTGCCGTTTCATCTCCTCTATCGTCACGCTTCCTCCCGGCATTTGGAAGCTGGTATAGCTCCCGGTCGGCTGGATCCCCAGATAACAGGCGAAACGATTGTTTCCATGGATGAGCTGCAGCGTTCCGTCTTTTATTAAATCCCGATCCGTCATAGGAATTCCCTCACTGCTATACGGTACGGTTGCCTTCAGCTTCAGGTTGATCGTATCCTTCTTTGCCTCTCCGCCCTGTACGTCACAGCCTGTTTCAAACGCAGAATATTTTGGATAAATCATCGAAGAGCCGGAACGGCTGATGTAATACTGCATAACTTCCTTCAGAAAAGCGCCCGGAAGAATCACCCGGTACTCCCCTGCCGGTGCTGCAGACGTCGCCTCTGCTCTGGCACGCGTCATTTCCAGCACATCCCTGACCTTTTTCCTCAAAGCCTCTGTCGGAAGGTTTCCTTTTTGTAAATTTTCATATTGGAAATGATGATAGGTTTCCACATCCTGGTCTGTTATACACTGTGCTACAAATTCTCCCCAAACCCAGCTTCTCCGGTAACGGACATCTACCTGTCTCGAATTTATAATATGCGTATCCTCCCGATAGGCAAAAACCTCTGCAGAGTTTAAGAAAACATCCTCCCGTACATCCTCTGCAAACAGCGCTGCCGAAAACGCATGGGCAAGCTCTGCCAGATCGACATCGACCCTCTCTGCCAATCCGGTATCCGCAGAATTCTCTTCCCCTGCATACAATTCATAATATTCATTTTTTACAAAGCCGGCGGCGTATAACGCATCCCGAAACAGCCCTTCCATCTCCTCCTCGGTAAAGCTTTCCTGCACCACTACGGAAGAGGAGCCAAAGCAGTGCCTCTCTCCCTCCCAAAACTCCTGATATACCACTACCTCTGCCTGTCTGACATTCGCCGCCCGCTGCATATCCAGATTTCTCTTTATAAAAAACAGCTCGGCAGATTCCTTTGTTGTCTCTGTCACCTGATATTGCTTCACTCCGCTTTTTTCCAAAGCAGACAAAATTTTTTCTATCATAGCTTCCTCCTTTATCCGTTTATCCCAGACGGATCCTTGCCTTTATATAAGGGCCTCCGTCAGACACCTTTACCCATTCCTTATAGCCCTTTCCGCAGAAGCCTCCGCCGCCAAGCTCGACCTCCCCGGATACCATACTGATCGATTGGAGCAAATCCGGTACATAGCCGGTCAGGACAATCGGGGAATAAAGCTTTCCGGTCAATTTTCCGTCCTTGATTTCCCTGGCGATAGCGACCATACACTGGATTCCCCAGTTCTTCGGATCTTCCATTCCGCTCTCTGCCTGTTCCAGCAAAAATCCGTTCTGAATCGAAGCAATCATGTCCGAAAGGGAATCCTTCCCTCCCTCGAAAAAGGTATTCGTCATTCTCGTATATGCCTTTCTCCGGTAGCTCTCTCTCCGCCCGTTGCCGGTTGGTACGGTTCCCAGATACATAGCGGACTGTGCGTCGCTGATGCCTGCCTTGAGGATGCCATGGTCAATCACAATCGTATCCTTTGCCAATACCCCCTCGTCGTCAAAGAAATAGGAAGCGACCTCCTTTCCGGCTGCAGCCCCATCGTGCATTGTCACCAGCTCGGAGGCAACCTGCTTTCCGACAAATTGCTCGGCCTGTGCGCGCTTCTTTACAAACATATCCATTTCCACACCATGGCCGAATGCCTCATGCACAATCATTCCCGTCACCTCCGGCGTACAGATACAATCATACTCTCCAGGCGTTATCGGCTCGCTCTCCAGCAGCTCTATGGCCACCCCGGCCACCTCGGCCACATTTGCCTTTAAACGCGTCAGCACCTCTGCGCCTCCCAGATTGGAAAAGCCCCGGTAACAGTCCTTGATTTCCTCTCCTCTCGAGGCCATCGCCGCAATACCGCAGGTCATCCAGAGAACCGTTTGCTCCATATCACGGTTTTTGGATAAAAAGAGCTTGCTGTATTTCTGGAAGCTGGCATACGTCTGGCAGTCTATGATTTTTTCACTGAAGGCTCTGGCCTCAAGGCTGGCCTCTGTCAATTCCTTTAAAATCGCTTCATCTCCATATTCCTGCGGATCAAGCTCATATTCCGTGCTGTCCGAAAAAACGACCTCTTCCTCGGAAAGCATCGCATAGCAGCTCCTTTTTACTCCTTCCGGCAATTCCTCTGAAAGAGAACGCAGCGACTCCTGGATCTTCTTTTCAATCTCCTCCAATAAGTCCTCTCCAATTTCGTTAAACGAATATTCTGCATAGCTGCTTCCGTCATAGACCTTTACTACAAAGCCGCGTCCGCAAAGCGTACTGTCCATCCTCACCGACGTGCTGGTTTTTGACACCGAATAATTTTTTCCTGTCGAATCCGAAGCCAAAATCGACACATACGGATAGCTTTCTAACAGCCGATCTCTTAGCTGTACCAGTACCGGCTTTATTGTTCTTAAATACTCACTTGCCTTTACCTTCATCTTATCCTCGCATTCTGCCGTTCAAACGGCCTGTCATAGTATCTTTTTGTGTCAATATTATAGCATAAATCAAAAAAGGCAACAATAGTTAATTTTTCTCCTATCTCCCTCTTTCCAAAAACGGCTAACCGAAGTATAATAAAGCCACAAAACGAAGGGAGGATCTTTTATGAATGCGATTTCTACCACAAATCTGACCAAATATTACGGCTCTCGCCGTCAAAAAAGCCGCGGTATCCTGGACGTCACCCTAACGGTACCAGAGGGCGATTTCTTCGGCTTTATCGGGCCGAACGGCGCAGGGAAGAGTACGACTATCCGAATCCTTTTAGGACTCATTGCTCCCTCCGGCGGTCTGGCAGAGCTGTTCGGGAAAAACGTCCTCTCCCGAAAACAGGACATCCTTTCAGACATCGGCTATCTGCCCTCGGAGGTCAATTTTTATTCCGGGCTCCGGGTTCGGGATATTTTGCGCCTTTCCGCGGATCTGCGCAAGCAGGATTGCAGCGATGAGGCCAGGCGGCTTTGTGAACGGTTAGAGCTTGATCCCTCCCGCCGGATTGACGAGCTTTCTTTAGGAAACAGAAAAAAGGCCGGAATTGTCTGCGCCCTGCAGCACCGTCCCCGTCTGTATATCCTGGACGAACCAACGAGCGGCCTAGATCCGCTGATGCAGCGGGAATTTTATACGATTTTAAAAGAACGAAATCAGGAGGGCGCTACGGTTTTCCTTTCCTCCCACGTATTGTCCGAAGTACAGCGTTATTGCAGGCATGCGGCTATTATCCGGGAGGGACGTCTGCTCGTAACAGACAGCGTAGAGCAGCTTGGTCATACCGACGCCAGGCGTGTCACACTCTATGGTGTTTCCAAGGCGCCTGCGTTAGAGGGGATAAAGCTTGAAAAATACCCCGTTCAAGAGACTTCCGAAGCCAACTCTGTCAGCTTTCTTTACAGCGGCGATCCAAAGGCTCTGCTCTCTGCCCTGGCTGCTCTGCCGCTTACTGATTTGACTATCACAGAGCCGGATCTGGAAGAAATCTTCCTTCATTATTATGGAAACGAATAGATCTGTTTTTCTGAAACACCACTCGTTAGGAGGTTACAGCTATGACAATATGGAAGCATGAATTGAGGACCGGACGGCTCTCCCTTCTTATCTGGACAGCAGCTATTGCATTTCTTTTGGCTGTCTGCATTTTTATTTATCCAGAGATGTCCGTCCAAATGGAAGAAATCAGTGATACCTTTTCTCAGATGGGCAGCTTTTCTCAAGCATTTGGTATGGATCAGATCAATTTTGGAGAATTCATCGGATTTTTCGGTGTAGAATGCGGCAACGTATTAGGATTAGGGGGCGCCCTATACGCTGCTCTGATTGGGATATCCGCTTTGGCAAAGGAAGAAAAGGAGCATACTGCCGAATTTTTGCTCACACACCCCGTTGGCAGGCTTCGGGTTTTAGCTGAAAAATTGGCCGCTATCGGCACACAACTCTTTCTTTTAAATGGTTTTGTCATTATGATAACAGCGCTGTCTATCATCCTGATTGGAGAAACGCCGGACGTCTCTACGATGCTTCTTTTATTCCTGGCCTATTTTATCCTGCAGCTCGAAACAGCCGCCATTTGCTTTGGCCTCTCGGCCTTTTTGCATCGTGGGAGCATGGGACTTGGCTTAGGCGTTGCCGGTATCTTTTATATTTTAAATTTGATTGCCAATCTAACCGAGGAAGCTGCCTGTCTGAAATATCTCACCCCTTTTGGCTATGCGGAGGGAACCAATATCATCGCGGACGGCTCCTTAAACGGAGCTTATCTGGCAGTAGGTATTTTACTCGCTGCCACTGGAATTTTTGTGGCCTTTTTCCGATATAGTAAAAAGGATATTGTTTAACCAATTTAGAAAATTTTTTATTCCTATGCAATAAAATCCCCCCTTAGAGGATTAACAGAATAGAAAGGGGCAGACCATTTATGTTACTATTCTTTTTGGCCGCAACGGTGCCAGCACCTCCCGTTCCCGATCCTGATTTATTGGATCATTACCTGACGGAAATCGCCGCCGGCAATCAGGAGGCTCTGGCAGAGCTCTATCGTCAGACAAAGGCCTCTGTATACAGCTTTTCCCTTTCGATTTTAAAGAACGCAGAGGATGCCGAGGATGTGCTGCATGATTGTTATGTCCAGATTTTTCTGGCAGCGGATGCTTATCAGTCCTTAGGGAAGCCTTTGGCATGGATTCTAACGATTGCCAAAAACCTGTGCCGGAAGAAGCTGCGGGAGCAAAAGCATTCTGCCGATCTGCCGGAAGAGGAATGGATGTATTCCCTGCCGGCTCCTGAACAGCTGGGAACAGAGGAACGTCTGTTACTTCAGAATTGTCTCTCCCGTTTAAGCAGCGAGGAGCAACAGATTGTCATCCTACATGCCGTTTCCGGCTTCCGGCACCGGGAAATTGCTTCCTTTTTGTCCCTGCCTCTGTCTACCATTCTTTCCAAATACAACCGTGCTATCAAAAAGCTGCAGAGTTATCTTAGAGAGGAAGGTATCGTATGAAGGAAAAAGAAATCAACCAGACTATACGGCGAGCCTTTGCTCACGCCACCCCAGATGTTCTGGATTCCATACTCTCCGATTGCCACCAGCAGGAGGGCGGGGTTATCCTCCTGCCGCAAAAGCAGCCCGCAAACCGACGATGGGTAAAGCGGTTCTCTTTTATAGCAGCCTCCCTGATCCTGTTTGTCCTTGGCATTACCCTTGGGCAGCAGCTTCAGACCGGACAGGCCGTGGCAGCCACGATATCGCTGGACGTCAATCCGAGCATCGAAATCAAGGTCAATCCCAAGGAAAAAGTGCTATCTGTCACAGCCCGAAATGAGGAGGCGCGAAATGTCATCGGCGATATGGACTTTACCGGGAACTCTCTGGATGTTACGATCAATGCCCTGATTGGCTCCATGCTCCGAAAGAGCTATCTGAATGAAACTACCAACTCTATCCTAGTAAGCGTAGACGACAACGATCCGATAGAAGGTGCCAAGCTCCAGGAAAAGCTGACAAAGGAGATCGATGGGCTCTTGCAGACAGAGACTTTTAGCGGCGCTGTTTTAAGCCAAACCTTTTCTCTCGACA
Organism: uncultured Lachnospiraceae bacterium; assembly: GCA_949155905.1. Classification (GTDB taxonomy): domain Bacteria; phylum Bacillota; class Clostridia; order Lachnospirales; family Lachnospiraceae; genus MGBC131033. The sequence goes on along the minus strand of CASCWU010000001.1, from coordinate 37,494 downwards.
AAGAACTGCAGGCTCTGGCGGATACCTATGGTATTACCGCAGGCAAAGCACAGCTTATTCAACAGATCACCTCCGCCAACAGCCTATATCGCTTTGAGGATCTGGTTCCGCTTTCTATCAATGAGCTAAACCTTTTGACCAAGTCCTCCCAGCTAAGCCTGGACAACATCAATTCTGTCGGAACGGCCAGCGACAAAGCCTATATCGGAGAAAATAACGCTCTGTTGGCAGTCCTTGCCCATGCCGGACTAAGCCAATACGATCTGCTTGATCTTTCAATAGAACTCGAATATGAGCATAGCGTTATGGTATATGATATTGAGTTTGACTGTCAGGGCTACGAATATGACTATGATGTTGATGCTGTGACAGGAGCTATTATCAGCTTCAGTCAGGAAGCAGACGATAACTGGGACTATCACGACCCTCGTCAGGATACAGATGATAAGCAGGGTTATCCTGCCGGAAGCTCTGCCTCCGACAATACAAGCTACATTGGAACTGAACAGGCGCTTGCTACTGCTTTCTCCCATGCCGGCGTAACCGAAGATACTATCCGGGAACTGGAATGGGAGCTGGATCAGGATGACGATGACGGTGATACGTATTATGAAATCGAATTTAAAAGCGGCGGCTATGAATATGAATATGAAATTGATGCCTATGATGGCTCTATTTTGAAATATGAAAAGGACTGGGATGACTAAAACAAATTTTCCTAAATTTTTTTAAAATCCATGCAATAAAATCCCGTTTTCCTGGATTAACTAAGTGAATAAGATTTCCTGATGAAATCTACATTTTTAAATCTAACACAGAAAGGAATGGTGACTCTTATGAGGACGACAACCATAAAACAGCAACTACCGTACTGGAAAAGAAAGCCTGCCAGGATCGCAGCCGCAGCCTTCCTTTTGGCCGCCAGTATGACCTGCGGACATTTTTATCAGAGCCAGCACGTTCTGGCAGCAGAGGCTTCCTATATCGGAGAGGCGAAGGCAAAGGCTGCTGCTCTCTCCCATGCCGGTGTCAAAGAAGCAAACGTTACCAATTACCGCTGCCGGCTGGATTATGACGATGGTTATACCCATTATGAAATCGACTTTACCTGCAAGGGCTACGAATATGAATACGAGATTGATTCGATGGACGGCTCTGTCATAAAGTCCGAAAAGGAAAAGCTCTCCAAGGTTTCCTCCAGCCAATCCAGTACTTATATTAAAAAATCCGCCGCAAAAACGGCTGCTCTCAATCATGCAGGCGTCAAAGTCAAAAATATCCAGCATTACCGTTGTAAATTAGATTATGATGACGGCGCTGCTGTCTATGAGATTGACTTTGACAGCAAGGGCTACGAATATGAATACGAGATCGACGCCTTAGACGGTTCCGTACTAAAATCCAAAAAGGAAAAGCTGGCTGTCTCTCCGTCCCATTCAGCCGATGCAGACACCTCCCGTATTGGTAAGAAAAAAGCCCAGACAGCCGCCTTTACCCATGCCGGTGTGACGGCTAAGAATGTTCAGAACTATCGCTGTAAGCTGGATTATGATGACGGCTATCCTGTTTATGAAATTGATTTTGACTGCAGAGGCTACGAATATGATTATGAAATCGACGCACTGGACGGCTCTGTGTTAAAATCCAAAAAAGAAATGATTACCGATGCAGTTTCCAATCAGGCCGGTACTTATATCGGAGAAGAAAAGGCAAAAGCAGCCGCTCTTTCTCATGCTGGTGTAAAAGAGAAAAATATTACCGGCTATCGCTGCAAGCTGGATTATGACGATGGCTATTCTCAGTACGAAATCGACTTTACGTACGGTAATTATGAATACGAATATGAGATTGATTCGATAGATGGATCGATCCTCAAGCATGAAAAGGAAAAAATCAAAAAAACTCCTTCCAAACAGGACAATGCCTACATCGGAGAGACAAAGGCAACGACAGCCGCTCTTTCTCATGCTGGTGTTTCCAAAAGCAAAGTCCGGAAGCTGAAATGTGAGCTGGCGCATGACGACGGCCAGACCTTTTACGAGGTAGAGTTTGAATCCGGCAAATATGAATACGAATACGAAATTGACGCTTTTGATGGTTCTATTCTAAAGTTTGAAAAGGACTTAGACGACTGAGACAGTATTATTTTACCATAGAAAAGGTTCTCTGAAGAATCGCACTGCGGCGGGCCAGAAAAGCACTGCTTCCACAGCCCGCCGCAGGCGGAGAATCCGGCTTTGCCGGATTTTATTTTGTATATAGCTTCTTTTTCCATCCCCCTGCATAATAATAGCCAATTTGCAGCACTGCAGAGGCTGCCCAGGCCATTGGCCAGGCAAACCAGATCGCATGATAACCTGAAAAACGAGCCAGGCAAAAAGCAGCGGCAACCTTAACCCCCAGCTCCAAAAAGCTGGCAGCCATCGGGATTGCTACGATTCCCATCCCACGCAGCGTATTGGTATAAATATAAACCAGACTGCCCAGTATATAAAAGGCGGCTACGATTTTCAAATATTCGCTTGCTATCTGGATAACCTCAGCCTCTGCATCTGAGACCATTAGCTGTACCACGAAACGTCCTGCCACAATGAGCAGCAGACCAATCAGACCACACACTACAAAACCAAGCAGAGAGGCTTTCTTTACTCCCTCCTGAATCCGATCTGTTTTCCCGGCGCCGAAATTTTGCCCGGCATAAGTGGACATCGCATTTCCAATCGCCATCATCGGCTGCATCCCTATCTGATCCACCTTATTGGCGGCTGCATAGCCTGCTACCACAGAAGAACCGAATGGATTGATAATCCCCTGTACTGCCATCATTCCAAAAGAAGTAAAAATATTTTGTATCGACATAGGAATCCCAATCCTCAAAACATTTTTTACAATAGTTCTATAAATCCTAAGCTCCCTTCGGGAATAGCGCATATACGGAAAATGCTGATAAATCCGTATTATGCAAAATATCGTAGAAAGCCCCTGGGCAACCGCCGTTGCCAGCGCTACCCCCATAACACCCATTTTAAATACAATGACAAATGCCAAATCCAACACAATATTGACCAACGAGGAAATGATCAGCGCATAAAGCGGCGTTTTACTGTCTCCGCAGGAGCGCAGCATATTAGAGGCCATATTATAAGAAATCGGCGCCAAGCAGGTAGCAAAATTAAAGGTCAGATACAAAGCAGCATCCTTCATAATATTTTCCGGGGTATGTAACAGAGTCAGCACCGGACGGGAAAGAGCAATTCCAATCACCCCTAAAACCGCTGCCATCAGCACCGAAAGCACTGTCGCCGTAGCGGCTGTCTTTTTTAGCATCTCCTCTTGTTTTCCACCGAAAAACTGTGCTGTTACAACCGATATTCCTATGGTAAACCCAATAATAACCGATATCATCAAAAACAATACCGAGCTCGTGGCGCCGATTGCTGCAAACGCATCTACCCCTACAAATCTTCCGACTACAATGGAATCCACCATGCTGTAAAACTGCTGAAAAATATTTCCTAACAGCATAGGCAATGTAAACGACAATAAAAGCCGGAACGGACTCCCCTGGGTCATGTCAATCGAACTTTTTCTTGCTTTTTCACTCATTGTGATACACGCTCCTTTACACATACTTTTTGTCTGTATGCGTACTTTCCGTGTAGAAAGGCAGCCGTTCTACTCCGATAGGACGGCTGCCTCTTTTACGTACTTTCCGCACAGATTTTGAAAAAAATAGTATACCACAAAAATACAGTATTGTCAATATGCGGATATCACATTTCCTTTTCCTTCCATATCCGGCATTGCTCTATTCTGGCTCCGACCGGAGTATCCCCATGCTCCGGGTCACAGGAATAACGTTCTAGTAGCTCACACGGAAACTCCTCACATTCCCCGCAATGCTGACCGCCTCGCTCCTGGCAGCATATTGCAACCGGACATTCCCCATGAAACGGCTTTCCTTCGGTTTCTATACATCCCTTACAGTCATGGCTGGCTTTAAACGAACAGCCTGTGCAGTGCAGGCCACAACGTGAATCTATCATATTGCCTACCTCCCTTTGATTTTGAAACCAGGATAACAAAAGGAACATGACAACAGGCTGTCATGAACGTTACCAGCATTCCCGTATCCGTTCCCTCACCGGTAAAATCATAGACGGCGCAACGGACAGCTCATCCACTCCCAGCCGCAGCCACTCCTCCGTCAGACTCAAATCTGCCGCCAGTTCTCCGCAGATTCCTACAGGCCGGCCCGCCTCATGCGCATTTTTTATTACGAGCCGGATAAGGCGCAGCACACCCTCATGATAGGGCTGATAAAAACGCCCCAGTCTGGGATTCTGACGGTCAACTGCCAAGGTATACTGGATCAAATCATTCGTACCGATACTGAAAAAATCTGCCTCCTGTGCCAGCCGGTCACTGATTAGGGCAGCAGCAGGCGTCTCTATCATAAGCCCCAGCCTCACCTCGCCATACGGGATTCCTTCCTCGCTCAACTCTCGCTTTACCGTCTCTATCTGCCGTTTGGCCTCCTGCACCTCCTCTAGAGAGGTTATCATCGGCAATAAAATCCTTACCACTCCATATTGGCTGGCACGGTAAATAGCCCGAAGCTGGACATGAAACAGATCCGGATGCTCCAGACAAATACGGATGGCACGGTAGCCCATCGCTGGATTTTCCTCTGGCTCCAGTCCAAAGTAGTCTGCCTGCTTGTCTGCTCCAATATCCAGCGTCCGTATCACGACAGGACGATTCCCCTCTGCCAATCGTTCTACTACGGTTCGGTACGCCTGAAACTGCCGTTCCTCCCCGGGATCCGACTCACCCAAATATAAAAATTCACTGCGAAACAGACCGATTCCTCCCGCATCCTGCTCCAATGCCTCCTCTGCATCCTCTACACTTCCGATGTTGGCATACAGCTTAATCGTCTGGCCGCTTAGCGTCCGGTTTTCTTTTCCCTTTAAGGCCTGCAGCCCTTGCTTCCTTTGTACCTCTTTTGCGAATCGTTCCTGTAGGGCGGCTTTGGTTTTTGCGTCCGGCTCTATATAAATCCTCCCTGTTCCTCCATCCACAATAGCAGGAAAGCCTGCCCACCTTTCCAGCCCGTCACAGCATTCCCCGCAGCATAGCCCTACTACCGCCGGGATTCCCAGAGTTCTTGCTAAAATAGCTGTATGGGAATTTTCACTTCCCCGTCTGGTGACAAAGGCGGCAATCCGGGACTTATCCAACTGCAGCGTCTCACTTGGGGTAAAATCCTCTGCCAGTAAAATCACCTTTTCCTGAGAAATTTCCTGCTCTGCCGTCTCGCCTTTTACACCTCCCTCTGCCTGTGACATCCTTTTTTTCTGCCGGTTATCCGTTTTCTCTAAAAGAAGTCCCAGCAAACGCCCTGTGACATCTTGTATATCTGCTGCCCTCGCCCTTATATAATCATCCTTCATAGAAGCAAAGGCTTCCGCAATCATTTCCCCGGCAATTTGAACCGCCTCTGCAGCTCTCCTCTGCCGTTTCGTGATTTGATCATAAACGACTGCCTCGTAATTTGGATCCTCCACCAAAAGCTGGTGCGCCGCAAAAATAGCCGCCTCCGTTTCTCCCGCCTCCGTAAGCGCCTTCTGATACAGCGCCTCTAGCTGCCGAATCGCCTCTGCTTTGGCCTGTTTATACAGCTCTAGTTCAACATTGCTGTCAAACACAGCCCCCGTTTCCTCCACAACTGCTGGATTCTCTAAATAACTCCGCTCCCGGCTCTGCAGCGGTTTCCCCGCATAAAGCTCCAGCCGCCCCTCCACAATTCCGCCGCATACCGCCTTTCCTTCTAAGATCAGCATCCCGCCACCTCCTGCCGCAGCCTGACCACCTCCTCCATCGTGGCCAGACCATCCGAAAAAGCACTCGCGCTTCCTGCACATAGCCCTGTTAAAAAAGCCTCCCGATAATCTCCGCCTTTTAAAAGACCAGCCAAAAAACCAGCCACCATGGAATCCCCGGCGCCTACTGTGCCAAGGACGGTTCCTGTCGGAGCCGCTGCCTCATAGGCAATGCCGCCCTCCCCAAACAGCACCTTCTCCTCCAAGGGAAACCAGTACGTTGACAGCCCCCAGTTCCTGCAGCCTTTTTGCATATGGAAGCACCTCCTCCCTGGTCTGCAGGCTTACCCCAAACAGCTCTCCCAGCTCCTGTTGATTGGGCTTTATCAAAAACGGATGATACGGCAGTACCCGCTTTAAGAGGTCTCCTGCCGCGTCTACTACAATACGAACGCCGCTTCCTTGCAGCCTCCCGCAAATATCCTGATACATCGTATCCGGCAGCCCGGACGGTACGCTCCCTGCCAGTACTAAAAAGTCCTCCGCCTGCAGCCGATCCAGGCGGGTCAGAAGCTGCTGTACCTCCGACAAAGCCACTGTCGGCCCGTTTCCATTAATCTCCGTCTCCTCTCGCGCGCCTCTTTTCTTTCCTCCTGTCACTGCTGCTTCCTCTATTTGTCCTGCGATTGGTTCTGCTGCCTGCTCCAAAAGCTTTACATTGATCCGGCTCATACCATCCTTTAGGAAAAGGAACTCGGTCCGAATCCCCTGCTCCTGCAGCCTTTTTTCAATCTCTTTCCCGGTAAAGCCCGCCAAAAAGCCAAGCGCCACACTCGGACAGCCCAGATTTGCCAGCACCAGAGACACGTTTATCCCCTTTCCGCCTGGTGAAAGCTGCTCGGAAAGCGCCCGGTTCAGTCTCCCCGGCTGAAAGCCCTCCAGCTTCATCGTATAATCCAAAGATGGATTCAACGTAACTGTATAAATCATAACCAATCCGTCCTTTCTCCTCTGATATCTTTAGTGTACCATGAGAAGGAGAATTCTTCAATGTTTGAAAAAAATAATCCCGCAAGCGCAACCGAAAACCAGAAGCGCACTTTCTAATCGGATTACTCAAAATATACAATATCCCTCTTCTCTCTTTTTATTTTCTGTAAAAATTCATGTAAAAGCAAAAAAGAATTTCACTTTCTATTGACATTTTTTACAATTCATGATATGCTGAATAAGTCGAATCAATGAGAGGGTTTCGATAAAACGTGGATTCGTCATGAGCGCGGATGAGGAGTTTACGGAAGGGTTTTGAAACGTTTTGGGGAACGTGAGCGGTAAAAACTATGCAGAAAAACCAGCCGGAACGCATATCGGACTGATATGCCTTTCTGGCTGGTTTTCGTTGTAGCTGATATCAAAGAAAGGAAAACGCGATATGAAAAAAAACGACGGGATTCTCCTGGGGCAGCCTGACGAACTGATGGAAATGCTCTTTTTTAACATCTATCAGGGAACCATAAATGTCAAAACACTTACCCATCATCTGTTCTATCTTTTAGACGGAACTCTTACTCTGCTATATCAGGGGAAAAAATACCTGCTTTCCACAAACGACATCTTTTTCATTCCTGTAGAGGAGGTAATTATCCTTTCCAGCAAACAATGTCATGCGCTTACCCTGGTGATTCCCCCATCCCGTTTTTCCAGCTCCAACCCGCATATTTACTGTAATTCTGCCCTGTTTCCAAATCCGCATTACGATACCCTGCGGCGGCTCCTGGCTGCGCTTCTTCCGCTGCTCTCTGCTGCCTCGGCTTATGGCCGAGAAGAAACAAAAACCGCATTCCGTGATATTTCCATCTTTTTATCCAAATACTTCCACGCGCCGGAGGCGCCTGCAACCTCCCTGCAGCCGGAAGCCATACCCTTTTCCCAAAACAAGCATCAGATATTTTTAAAAAATGTCCTTCAGGAAATCAATACCAGCTATACCAAACGGATTACCCTGAGCAGTCTGGCCAGGCAGTACTATGTTTCCACCTCCTATCTCTCTAAACTGTTTTTAAAGGAAACCGGACTTCATTTTAACGATTATATTTTAAATCTACGGCTCTCCGACGCTATGTCCCAGGTTATTTTTTCCAATTATTCGCTCAGTGAGATCGCCCACCATTCCGGCTTCCCGGATACCCGTTCCCTGCACGACGCCTTTTCCAAGGCCAATGGAATCGGCCCTGCCGAATACCGGAAGCAGCTAAAAAAGCAGGCTGACAGCTCTGAAAAAACAGCAGCGGCCGTAAAGCGCCTGACTGGGGAAGGCTATTTTCAAGAGCTGCTTCCCTACCTGGATTCTACATTGCCCAAAACGACCTCTGCCCATCAGCAAAAATCCCCTTCTTTAACAGCAGAGTCGCCTGACTGCCACTACCGCCTTTCCTTCTCAACTACCGCCGCCCAGACTATCACCAGACACTTTTCACTCTTATTCTCTGACTGGAGGCTTTTGCTGACCGAAAGCGTACAGAACAGCCTGCGCCGTTTGAAACAGGAGGCCTGCTTGGAAGCGGTTGCCCTGTTATTGCCGGTACAGTCAGAGGGCTTGTTATCTGTCTTTGATTTTTTGTATCAGGAACAGCTAACGGTTTTCCTGCTTTCTTCTCCCGCTCCCTCTGCCGGTGCAAAGACGAGGCCATCAACGACAAGCCAGGCTTCCGGGCAGACGAAGGATAAGCCAGGCATTGCAAAGGCCGATATGATTGCCGCCTTGCAGCAGCGTTATCAAAATAAGCTTACGGTGATGAATCAGGAGATACAGGATTATGCGAAACAACGCTTCCAGATTTCTCCATTTTCTAAAGAGGCTGCTTTGATTCATGATTCTTATCCTTCTGCAAGCCTCCTATTAGAGCAGCTTGCCCGAGGAATTCAACGCTCCTCTGCCCGTTCTCTGCCTGAGGAATCGCCTTCCTTCTGCTACTACTATACGGATCCCTCCGATCTGTGTTATCCACCCTCTTCTCCCTCTCCGACCAGAGAGCAGACCTACTCTGGAAGGCCTGGGCTTTTTACAGCAGGCGGTATAGCAAAGCCTTCTTTTTATGCGTTTTGCTTTTTCTCCCGGCTTGGCCCGGAAATCCTCTCTCAAGAGGACGGAATCCTAATCGCCCGGAAAGAGAATCGTATTCAGATCCTCTTATACCAGGCCTCCGCCTCGCTGCCGGCTCCTCATGCTGCTATTCCGCCTTCTGATACGTTACCCTTGGCGGCTTCCTTGAAAGAGCTTTCTTCTTCCCTGCCATCCAGAAAGCTTTCTATCCGGCTGGAGGGATTTTCCTATTCCTACGCAATGCTGACCGAACAGCGCCTTTCCCCTGACAAGCACTCCGGACTGGAGGGCTGGCTTTCTCTTTCCCCTCCTGACAAGCTTGACAATCCAGTCTGTTCCAGCGCCTCCGCTGTTCCTGACAGCAGCCTACTTCCTTATAAACTGGAAAAACATCTGGAACCGCTTCCTACCTTACAAAAGCATGTCCTCCCAGTAAAGGAAAACACTCTGCTGCTGGAATATGAGCTGCTTCCTTATGAGGTCTGCCTGCTGGAGCTGGAAGGCGGCTATCTTGCCAGATAACGATCCAACGCTGCCTGTTGAATCGCGAGACAACGCTCCAGTCCGCAGCCTTCCAGTTTACTAAGAAAGGTGTCGTAATCCTGTTCCAAATTGGAAGCGCCTGTAATTACCTTAACCGTATATTCCTGGGAAAGCGTCTGAATATTGGTATAAAGAGAGGCATATTCAAATGCTTCCTCATCCGTCATAGTCATATACGTCGGCAAAGCCATCGCACCGCTTGCCTCACTCCAGATCAAGGACTGATCAATCGTATTCTGCGGGGAGCTGATATCCAGACCTGCCCAATTATAAAGACCAAAATCAGAGGTCAGCAGGGTATATTTTGCCGCTAATGTACCTAAAACGGATTGATAGGTAGCTACCTGTTCCAAAAGGGAGTCTGTCAGCGCGTATGTCCCGTCGTCCTCTGCCGTGTAGGAATCTCCCTCAATCCCCAAAGAATCATACAGCATACATTCCTTCGTATACCAATAATCCAGATAACGGCAGGCCAGCTCCACATCCTGGCAGGAGGCTGTCACTACCACTGCCTCCTTGAGCAAATCTCTCATATTAAACAGCACATATGAGGTGTCTCCTTCCTTTAATACCGGATACGGAACCGCAGAAAGGAAGAAGTCCGGGTCGTCCGTATAGCCCATCGTTTTCCATACATCTGCCGTCAGGCCGACAATGTTGGCCGAAGCTCCGGCACGTCCTGTCCCAATGTATTCTCCTGCAGCCATAAAGCCTGCATCATTTGCCATAAAGTCCTTATCAATCAGACCCTCCTCATACCACTGGCGGAAGGTGTTTAAATATTCCCAATAGCCCTGCTCTGCCGGCCCATACTTTACTACTCCATCCTTCTGATAAAAGGCTGGCCCGACGCCATAAGCAGACACCCAGTTTCCATAGGTATCCGTACCATTTTTCCCGATCATCAGAGGCGCCTCGCAGCCCTCCACCCCCTTAAAGGCAGTCAGCACCTGATGCCAATCCTCAATTGTCACAGGAGTTTCCAGCCCCAGCTCATCGAGCCAGTCCTGACGGACACAAAGTCCGCCCCAGGCACGTTCTCCTTCTACCCTGCCAAAATCCGAGGTAATGGTATAGACGGCTACCCGTCTGCCGTCATCTGTCACCGTATCCCGCTGCAGACTTTCATTTCCCTCTATCAAGCCCAGATAGGTCGGCATATAAGCCGGAACCTCCTCCGTCAGATCAATCGAAATGCCCTCCTCTACCATCTTGGAAAGGCCGCCGCTGTAATAGCTGTTTGCCCCTCGGATAATGTCCGGTATATCGCCGGAGGCAATCATCAGACCGAACTTCTCTCCTGCCTCCTGATCAGCTACGGTAATCCAGTTGACATGGACGTTCGTTGCCTGTTCAATCGCCTGGATACCCAGCAGCTCATTAGGATCCATCGCATACTCGTTTGACCAGGCAATCCACATAGAAAGCTCCTTTTGCTCAGCCAGCGGCCAGCTCCAGCCCTCTACCTCCCCTTGTTGCCCCGCCTGTGTATCCTCTAAGGCTTCCTCTCCTTCTGTCTCTGGCTTATCCTGCGTTTGTTCTCCGGTATCCTTTCCCCCTTGCGTCTCCTGGCTTACTTCTTTCTTTTCCTCTTTCCCGCAGGCAGCCAACAGACATACCATCAACAAGCATACCACCAATAACAGAGACATTCTCTTTCCTTGTACCTTTTTGTTCCTCTTCATCCTAGCTCCTCCTTCCATAATATCGTTTCACCTTGCAGCATCGCCGAAAAACTACCCTTTATCCAATTCCTCCTACGCCCTCATTTTACGAAATCTCTTATCGGAATACCACTGCATTTGTTTCCTTCTAACAGACAATTTTTTCTTTCCTTCTCTGCTCTGCTCTTTTTTTCATATCTTGTCCACTTTATTTCCTTTTTGCCCTTTTCTATGGAAATAACCCTGCCCTTCTGTTAAACTAAGGAGAGTATCGCTCTCCTACCCCCATCCCTAACCAGCTATTCGGCTGTTTCACTATCCGCAGATATCCGGCTATCCCACTATCCGCAAATGAAACAGCAAATGAAACAAAAAAAGAACAAAATCACAGATGCTGCAAATATAGCAAATTATTTATAAAAAAGGAAAGGAAGAAAACATTATGCTGGAAAAAGAATTTTTCTGTAATTTAGATTCCCCTGTCGTCGAAACAAAGGCGGGGAAGCTGCGCGGCTTCCGTTATGGAAGCACTTATACCTTTTATGGTATCCGCTATGCACAGGCCAAGCGTTTCCGTATGCCGGAGGAGCCGGAGCCTTGGGAGGGCATCCGGGATGCTCTTCATTATGGGCATGTCTGCCCTCTTTTAGAGGAGGAATCCCCTATGGGCGATCTGATGTCGCCGCACCGTTTCTGGCCGAAAAGCGAGGATTGCCAATATTTGAATGTCTGGTCGCCGAGTCTGGATTCCTCCGCTAAAAAACCGGTTATGGTCTGGCTGCATGGCGGCGGCTATATGGGAGGCTCTTCTATCGAGCAAATCGCCTATGACGGTCAAAATTTAAGTGAATTCGGTGATGTTGTCGTTGTTTCCTTAAATCACAGGCTGAACATTTTAGGATATGTCGATTTAACCTCCTGGGGAGACGAGTATTGGAACTCCTCCAACCTGGGACATGCAGATATCGTTGCCGCCCTGCGCTGGATTCAGACAAACATTGCCGCCTTTGGAGGCGATCCGGACAATGTCACCCTATTTGGACAGTCTGGCGGCGGCATGAAAATTACCGATCTGCTTCAGATTCCGGATGCTGCCGGGTTATTTCACAAGGGAATTATTATGAGCGGCGTCGCCGGAAAGGATTTTCCGTATGGAGAGCCGCGGCATGATCGAGAAGTAGTAGAAGCTCTGCTAAAAGAACTGGGCGGAGATGCGAAGGATATCCGCCTGTTAGAGACAGCTCCATTTGAAGAGATTTATAAAGCCTTCCGCAAGGTACAACGAAAGCTTTGGCAGCAGGGCATCGCCACCTATTGGGGGCCGCGTCCAAACCGCTGGTATACAGGAGATCCGCTGAAAACGGAATTTTCCGAATTTTCCAGGCATGTCCCGATTCTGATTGGCAGTGTTATTGCGGAATTCAGCTTTGTTCCAGAGCTTCCAAGCCCGCAGCTTCTTTCTGCCAGGGAGCGCAGACAACAGGTAGTAAGGTATTACGGAGAGGCACATGCCGACGAGTTAATCGCATTGTTTCAAAAGGCTTACCCGGAGAAAAACGAGATCGATGTCACCAAGCTGGACATTTCCTTCCGCCCTTCTGCCTATGAATATATAGAAGAAAAGCTCAAGGGCTCAAAGGCTCCGATTTATTCCTATCTGTTTACCCTCGCCTTCCCATTCAATGGCGGAAAGCTTGCTTGGCATTGCTCCGATATCGCGTTTGCCTTCCACAACACAGATAAGCTGCCGTATTGCGGGATTCCTGGGGTTACTGCCCGTCTGGAGGAGCAGTATTGCGGCGCCTTTGTAAATTTCGCCAAAACAGGAAATCCCGGCCATCCTTCCCTTCCGGAATGGCCGGCCTGCAGCCAGGAACAGATTGCCACTATGATCTTTGACCGCACCTGCGAGGTAAAATATAACTTTGACCGCGAACTGGCATTCCAGGCGAAAAAATACACCCCGAAAATGCCGTGGGATATGCCGTCACAGGAAGGATAATTTTCCTAAAAAATAAGCCGGTAAACTGTAATTTTACAAGTTTATCGGCTTTCCTGTTACTGTTTTAATTCCTTCGCTTCCTTCCCGCTCATATGCTCCACAGAAAGCTCCAGCATACAAAGACTCTCCCAAAAATTCCTTATTTCTGTATTCCGCCCTTCTTCGCCTTCCTCCGGGCAGTATTTCAGAGCCAGACACTCAGCGGCCTCCCACTTTTCCTTCTCTTCCTCTAATATCCGAACCTTCCCAAATACAATCACGCTTCGGAAATAGGTGGTATATTTCTCCGGGACTACCTCATCCTGATCGACCACACAAAAGGAGGCCTTGGGATTTCTGGCGAGTGCGTCCAGCTTATGCCCGGATTTCGCACAATGAAAATAGAGCTTCTCCTTCTGATACACATAGCTTAACGGCACAGCATACGGATAACCATCATCTCCTGCAACTGCCAGCACTCCAAAGCTGCCCCGCTCCAATACGGCCTCACATTCCTTTTGACCTAATGCCTGCCGGTTTCTTCTCATTTCCCGAAACATTTTCCTCACTCCTCTGGATACAAACACGTAATTCCGTACCGCTCCAGTACGGCCAGCCATTGTGCCTCTGGCTTTTTATCTGTCACCACCATGTCTAACTCCTGCAGGCCGCATACCTTAGAAAAAGCCACCTTCCCCAGCTTGGTGCTGTCTACCGCCAAAATACTTTTGTCCGCAGACTTCATCATCACCTGCTTGGTCTGGGAAAATTGCTCGTCGCCCTCTGTCACTCCCTGCTCTGTATCAAAGCCCTTGCAGGAGAAAATCGCCTTTTCTACATGGAAGGCGCTTAACCCTTCTACCGCCCGCGGCCCAAACAAAGCCAGATAGCCTTCCTTTAGGCTCCCCCCGGTGGAAATAATGTTCCACTCCGGGACATCGGAAAGCTCAATCATGATTTCCAGGGAATTGGTAATAACGGTCAACCGCTTCTTCTGCTTTAATGCCTTGGCAATAAAAACGGCTGTCGTGCTGGCATCCAGAATAATATGGTCGCCGTTCTGCACCTGCCCGGCAATCAGCTCTGCAATCCGTTGCTTTCCGGTCGTATTTTTCTTTTTCCGTACATTAAATGGCATATCAATACTGGTATTTTCGTTGATCGTAGCGCCTCCATAGCTTTTGACCGCCAGCCCCTCTTTTTCCAGCTTTTCCAGATCCCGCCGTATGGTTTCCTCAGACACGCCATATTCCTGACTCAGCTCACTGACTACGACACGCTTTTCCTCCTGAAGCCTTTCCAATATCCGATTCCTGCGCTCTGCTGCCAACATTTTTTTCATCCCCTTTTATGATGCTCTCTCTGCCGAACTCCAACAGGAGGAACGCCCTTTCGTTTTATAAAATCGTCTTGCAAATCTGCGGGTCTGGACTGGCAATCACCGTAGAATCTAAGAACATTCCCTTCTCTGCCACAGCCTCCTTGCCGCGGGCAATCGCTGCTTCTACCGCAGCCACCTCTCCGGTTAACATCAAATAAGACTTCCCGCACATCCCTTTGGCAATCCTAAGCTCAATCAAATCTACAATCGCGGTTTTGGCCGCTTCATCGGCCGCTACAATAATCGAAGCAGCATCGTAGGTTTCCAAAATCCCAAGTGCCGCCATCTGATCGATGTGCGTCGTCCCGTAAATTGCCGGAAAGATAGCTTCGTGGGGATTTCCCAGGACAAAGGTATCAATCAACTGAGCCTCACAGGTACGCTCTGCCACATCTATCGCTGCCCGCACCGCACTTAAATCTCCGGCGATCAAGGCAATGTATTTCCCAGGACAGACCGTCTGTGCCTCCAGGATTTCCACTGCCGCCGCTTTTACCATCTGATCGGCTGCCGTTACTCCGGCGGATACCGTTTTAAATTCAATCATTCCAATGGCTTTACTCATGGCCTAGCTCCATCCTTTCCGCCGACTTTTACGGCCTCTTCGTTCCCCTCTGTCTCTCGGACAGTCTCTATTGCCCGGCTCTCTCCGTCTGGCTGCAAGACAGCTTCTGTTTTCCGGCTCTCTCCATCTGGCTGCGGACTGGACAGGATCTCAATATAGCGCTCTGTCACCTCTGTCACTCTGCCGCAAACCGAAGCATGAACCGGGACGCTAAGCCCCTCTGCCGCTGCTGCAATCCTCTGACCTCTCTCTACCCAATCTCCTGCTGCTACAACTGGCTTTGCAGGCGCTCCGATATGCTGAGAGAGCAGCAGGCGCACCCTTCCTACTGTTACATCCACTGCTGTCAGCGGTGCCGATTTATTATAACGGGAAAGATCTAGTCTGGCCACCAGTCTGGCCGACGGCACCTTTCTGTATTCCCGGATCTCCTCGCCGGTCGCTCCCGTCCGAATCGGTTCTGTTTCCCTCTTCGGAGGCTTTACTCCGGCCTGACGCAGCCCGTTTTTATAGGCAGTCAGCAACGTCCTGGGAGAAAGTCCCTGCGGACAGGCATACAGCTCACATAGACCGCAGGAGCTGCAAAACATCGTATTCAAATAGACATTGGTGTCTCGAAAATCCTCGTTGGCGGCAGAACGCATAAAACGATGCGGCTCTATCGGATGCCCCAACAAATTCCGGGGACATAAATCCGTACAGGTCTGGCATTGACAGCAGGCCGAGGCCGCCCTTTTCAAATCAATCGACGTATTCTGCTGCTTTCTCTGCACCACCAAATGATCCTTTGGCAGAACCAAAATCGCATTCGTCGTTTTCGTGATCCGATCCATTCCGCTGCCTAAGCGTCCCATCATCGGGCCGCCCAGAACATAGGCCGGATCGTTTATCGTTGCCCCGCCTGCCAATGCTGTCACCTCTTCTACCGTCATTCCTAACGGCACCTTCACAGTCATCGGTGTGACTACCTCGCCCTGAATGGAAACCGCCTTATCTGTCACTGGCTTTCCGGCTGTCACGGCACGGTACATATTAAAGACAGTCTCTACATTATAAACCGTAACCCCTACGGAAATCGGCAGCGCACCCGGCGCTACTACCCGCTTCGTCGTTTCATAAATCAACACAAACTCATCCCCGGCCGGATAGACCGCCTCTAACAGATGAATCCGCACCTTAGGAAAATCAGGCAGATGAGCAAGCAGTGTTTCCCGTGTGGTTTTATATTCTTCCTTCATCGCGATGATCACCTGTTCGGCTCCGACTGTCTCGGCCAATAAGGTCAGCATCGTCAAAATTTCCCTGGCAAATTTCTTTAAAAGCTGGCGATGGAGGCGGAGCGTCGGCTCGCATTCCGCACAGTTGAGTACAATGGTATCTGTCCGCCCGTCCAGCTTTGCATAGGCAGGAAATCCGGCTCCTCCGGCTCCTACCACACCGTTTTCCTTTATGATACGGCCTAATTCTTCGATATCCATCGGTATCCCCTCCTGCCTGTTACTCCAATCCGCTGCAATCGTCTACGATTCCGACTACCGCCGCATCGACCGGAGCCTGCTCCTGATCGCCGCCCAGTCTGGCCGCGCTGCCCTGTGCCACCAGGACATATTCCCCTATTCCGGCGCCTATGTAATCAATGGCAATCAACTGGCTGACTCCATTTTTCATTTTTTCTACCGGCTCGACGATCAGAAACTTATTTCCGACCAGCCCTTCACATTTTCTGGTGGATACAATGCTTCCAACTACCTTTCCTGCTATCATAGCTTCCTCCATCCGACCAACGTCTCTGTTCGGTTACACGCTCTTATTTCCGAATAATCCTTACGGTATCTCCAGTCGCAATCTTGCTGGCGTTCGCTTCATCTGTATCTATGTGCATTTCCAGGGTAAAGCTTTCGTGTACCCGGATTTTCACATGGTTAAATATCGTTCCCCGTTCATTGTCAGCCTGAACGGACACGGTTTCTCCGTCATGTACTCCGGCTGCCCTCGCATCCTCCGGTGACATATGGATATGGCGCTGTGCAATGATACAGCCCTCCTCCAGATAAATCACTCCTCTTGGCCCTACAACGGCAATCGGCGCGGAACCGGCAATATTTCCAGATTCCCGGATCGGAGCCTTGATGCCAAGTTTGATCGCATCGGTAGAAGAAATCTCTACCTGAGTGGCCTTTCTCACCGGCCCCAATACCCGGACATTTTCAATCGCCCGCAGCTTTAACCCGACGATTGTCACCTGCTCGTTACAGGCGTATTGTCCGCCCATCAGCTCCTTTTTCTTCGTTAGCTGATAGCCTGGCCCAAACAAGGCCTCTACATGCTCCTGCGTCAAATGAATATGCCTGGCCGATACCCCTACCGGCACCAAATACCCGTTACCGGAGGCTTCCTTTTGCTGTATCGCCTCGATTACTGCTCTCGTAATCGTTTCAATCTCTCTTGCTTCCATGTTATTCCTGCCTTTCTCTATAAGAGGGCTTCCGGCGTAACAGTTCAGACAACAATGGCGCAGGCCCTGGCTTCTTTTTGTCCTGCGCCATGTTTTTTCTTACCCTTGTCTTACCCTCAGGCTGCTTTGTTTCGTTTCTCCCTCTTAGTTCGTCGTCACCTTAGGCAGAATCATTTCTACGTCGGTGTGCGGCCTTGGAATAACGTGTGTTGCTACCAGCTCGCCTAACCGGCTGGCTGCGGCTGATCCGCTCTCTACAGAGGACTTTACGGCTCCTACGTCCCCGCGTACCATCACTGTCACCAGCCCGGAACCGATTTTCTCTGTTCCTACTAATGTCACGTTAGCCGATTTGCACATTGCGTCCGCTGCTTCAATCGCTGCTACCAGACCTCTTGTTTCCACCATTCCTAATGCTTCCTGTGCCATTCTTTTTTCCTCCTTTATGGTTGAATCTTCCTTTTTCTTATTTACAGAAGGAGCCTCCGGTTCCACACTCCCGGTTCCTTCTGTCCTTTCCTCCGTCTGTCCGGGGTTTTCCGTACCTGGATTAGCTTCTTCCCTTCCCCTGGCAGCTTTATCGGCTGTCTTCCGGGATGCTTTTGCCTTTCCGGCGCTTTTTTTCTCTTCTTTTTCTTTCTTTTCTTCCGTTTCGTTCTTTTCGCTCTGCTCTTCGTTTTCCTGCATGACAGCCTCCCATTTTACCTTTTCTCGTTCTTTCCTCCAGGCTCCGTTCCTCCAGACTTCGTGTTCCATACATATTTCAGGCCTTTGGCTTTGTAGTTCTGCTTTGTATCATTCTGCCTTGTACGCTTGCCTGTTTTATATCGTCCTGTCTTACGAACGGCTTTACAGCCCAGCTACCTCTTCCTTACTGCGGAACCGGCTGGCGCTGATTTTCATCAGCCTGACGATTTCCTCGTGGGGGCTTGCAATCACACCATAGGCCACTGGTTTCTTGATACCGCCTGTGCGTGCGGCCTCTACTGCCTGTGTGACAGAGGAAACGTCGCCCTGTACCACGATTGTCACCAGCCGTCCGCCCAGCTTCCGCTCCCATGTCACCAGCTCCACCTCGGCGGTCTTGCACATGATATCCAGCGCGTCTACGGCGGCTACCACGCCCGAAATCTCAATAAAGCCATATGATTTACCCATGGTTTTTACTCCTGTCTATGGATTTTCACCGTTTATACGGTTGGTAAAATCTTCTCCACATCTGCATGCGGTCTTGGAATGACATGGGTTGCTACCAGCTCTCCCAGACGGCTGGCTGCAGCCGAGCCGCTCTCTACGGCAGCCTTTACCGCTCCCACATCTCCGCGCACCATGACTGTCACCAGACCAGAACCAATCTTCTCCGTACCAATCAGCGTAACCTCTGCTGCTTTGGTCATTGCATCTGCTGCTTCGATTGCAGCGGTCAAACCTCTTGTTTCAATCATTCCTAAAGCTTCCTTAGCCATTTTAAATTCCTCCTATTTTGAGTTCCGCATCTTCTCTTCAGCACCCCCTTTTGGGGGGAGCTTCCGTTCCGATGCTGTTTTTTGAGTTCCGTCTCTTCACTACAACGCCCCTTTTTAGGGG
Source organism: uncultured Lachnospiraceae bacterium (assembly GCA_949155905.1). Lineage (GTDB taxonomy): Bacteria > Bacillota > Clostridia > Lachnospirales > Lachnospiraceae > MGBC131033. The sequence continues at coordinate 18,390 of CASCWU010000001.1, read as the reverse complement.
AGAAAATTTCTGCTGCAAAGAGACGCATCAGAAATTTCTCCCGAGCCGGGCTCCGTCCGGTTTGCTCTCTTCACCAGCGGGATGTCACTCTGACTTTATGATTTATCAAAGGCAGAGAGTTTAAGCATTTTTTCGGTATCCTCGGTCGGGTTTGCAATGATAAAGTGCTGTACGATCCCGGATACTTCTTTTGCCTTTTCCATTCCGGCCTCCATCGCCGCTTCTACCGCGGAAATGCTGCCCCGGAACTTAATCGTCACCAGCAGCGGCACCGGAAGGGCGTCGGCATTTGCCGGTTTGTTTTTATCAAAATTCTCCAGGGTTACGTCTGCTGCCTTGCAGCCGGCGTCTGCTGCCATAAATGCACAGGTCAGCCCGTATACCTCTAAAATCCCTACGGCTTTGTCCACGATGGCTGCTCCTCTCTATCCTATTGATTGATAATTGCAATCTTTAATCCCTGCATGGACAGGTTCATGTTCAATGCCTCGTTGATCTGCTCTAACGGATACGTATGCGTAATCAGCTTCTCAATCGGCAGTCCGATTTGCTTTGCGCTCTTTAAGAAATCAAAGGTGGTCGCATAATCCCGCAGGGTATATACCCAGGAACCGACGGTCGTGATTTCTTTGGAACAAATATCAAAATGCGGATTGATTGTCGCATCGCCGCCGTTGATAAAGAAGCCTAACTCACACAAGCCGCCGCCGTTGCGGATAAACTTATAAATGTTGGAATGTGCCACCGGAGAGCCGGTACACTGAAATGCGAAATCTGCCAAATGTCCGCCAAACACATTTTCCACGGCTCCGGCCAGCGCCTCAATGCCCTTATGCTCCTTGAAGTTCACAGCGCCGGAAGCGCCTAGCTGTCTGGCAAAATCCAGCCGCCCCTGCTCGCCGTCTACGGCAATAATATTCTGGATACCCATGGTACGCAGAATGGCAATACAAATCAGGCCAATCGGTCCGCAGCCCTGTACCACTACCCGGCTGTTAAACCGCAGGATGCCTGTGCTTTTTGCTCTCTCTACGGCGTGAACTAATACGGCACATGGCTCAATCAGCACTCTGGAATACAAATCCAGGTCGCTGACGTTAAATACAGTCGAACCCTTCCGAATCAATATGTAATCCGAAAACCAGCCGTTTAAGTGAATGTCATCATCCGGCAAAAGACCATACACATCCGCCCCGCCTACGTTCTGTTTGTTTAAGTCAAACATCGTAATATCTGGATTATCCTTAAAAATCATACAGGTGACAACCTTATCACCCAGCTTTAAATCCTTTCCTGCGCTGTCTTTTTTGACATTTTTGCCCATTTTCACGATTTCGCCTGTTCCCTCATGACCAAGCGCCACCGGAATCAAGCTGAACGGATCTTTTTTAAACTCATGAGCATCGGTGCCGCAGACCCCGCAGCCTTCTACCTTTACTAAAATATCGTCGTCCCCAACCTCCGGCATCGGAAATTCCTTTACGTCGAAATGCTCCAGGCTGGTCAGCATTGCTACATGAGCGGTCCGTGGAATCGCCGGAGAATCGGCTGCGCTGCCTCCTGCGGCGGAAGCACCTGCTCCCTGCGCCGTGCGCCCTTCCATACTGGACAATACCTGGCGGACGATTTCTTCTATATTGATATTGTTCGTCTCCATCTTTGTCACCTCTTACCTTTATCTTACTACACGATTATCCTTTTCTATTTCTGTTCTGTATTTTCCCGTCGTTTCCTTATGGAATATTTTAACGGATACAGAGACTATCGCTCATAACGCAGCGCCTTCTCTTGGTAAAGGTACTCGCACTCGTCAGACCCTCGCCGGTGCGGCTGGCTATCGTAAAGGTACAAAAGCCTTCGCCGCCAAAGCCTAACGCCGAATAGGACGGCCCGTTTTTCACAAGAATTGCTGTGTCAATCGCTTTTGCATACTTTGTGATATGGTCAATATTTTTAGAATGGATATGGGCGGAATGACGGTTGCCATGCTCCAGCCAGACAGCCTTTTCTACCGCATCGTCAAAATCCTTTGCCCGTACAATGCCTAAAATCGGCATCATCAGCTCCTCGGAAATCAGCGGATGCTCCTTTTCCCCTTCAAAAATAATGCAGCGGATGTTGTCCGGCACCGTAACGCCTATCATACCAAGCAAGGTTTTGGCATCACGCCCGACACACTTCCGGTTCAGCCCCTTTGGTGTCAGCACCGTAGCCGCGAGCCGATCCTGCTCCTCCTTTGAGGCCAGATAGCAGCCCTGCTCTGTCACCATATAGTGCATCAGCTCGTCGATTATCGTTTCTACTGCTACTACCTCTTTTTCCGCAATACACGGAAGATTGTTGTCAAACGTACAGCCGTTTACAATATCGCCTGCCGCCTTGCGGATATCTGCCGTCTCGTCTACTACCGCAGGAGGATTTCCGGCTCCCGCGCCGATTCCTCGTTTCCCGGAGGAAAGCACGGCCGTCACCACGCCTGGCCCGCCGGTAGCGGCAATCAACGGAATATCCGGGTGCTTCATCATGATATTGCTTGTCTCTAACGTCGGCTTTTCTACGGTACAGGCCACATTGTCCGGCCCTCCTGCTGCCAACGATGCCTCGTTAATCAGGTTTATCGCATAAATAGAAGTCTTAATCGCTGCCGGATGCGGATTGAATACGACGGTATTTCCTCCGGCTATCATCCCTATCGAATTACATAAAATCGTCTCGCTTGGATTCGTACATGGGGTAATCGCTCCAATCACACCGAACGGCCCCATCTCTATCAAGGTCAGCCCGCGGTCGCCTGACCAGGCTGTTGTCGTAATGTCCTCTGTTCCAGGAGTTTTTTCGGCTACGAGCTGATGCTTTAAAATCTTATGTCCTACATTGCCCATGCCTGTCTCCGCAACTCCCATTCTCGCCATGATTTCTGCCTGTTCCTTTGTCATCCGGCGGATGTTTTCTATGATTTGCTCCCTCTGATCCATGGACATACTGCGCATGACCTTTTGCGCCTTTTTCGCCGCTTCAATCGCCTCGTTCATATCGGCAAAAATACCATGCTTTCCGCCCGGCGCCTCTGCAATCTGCAGCTTTGCCATCACCTGAGAGATAATCTCCTGTATCACACTCTCCTCGAACGCATTTCCTTCTACAGACACGAAACCACCTCCTTTACTATCGACCTGGCATACGCCGCCAGATACGTATCCTGCTCGGCGGTTCCCCCGCTGACGCCGACTGCTCCGATGATCCGGCTGGAAGCTGCCTCGTCCGAACGACTGTCGTCGGCTATGCTCCCCCCGTCCAAATCCATTCTCGTCAATGGCTCCCCGCCGCCAAATATTACAATCCTTCCTTCGTTCGTCTGCTGGATTCCATACAAAGGCTGTCCTGGTGCTGCCAACTCTCCCAGCCGCGCCGTAGACATCTGAAAGGCAATCGCCGTATAGGCCTTGTTGAGCGCTACGTCAAAGCTTCCTATGTAGGCGCCGTCCATACAATGAATCGCCACCGGCCTGCCAGCCGCATCCGAAACGGCTGCTACAATCCGCATCCCCAACTCCTCTGCCAGCCTCTCTATCCGCTCTATCAGCGCAACCGCCAAACGCAGGGTTATCTGCGGCTGCAGGGATATCCCAGGATTCTCTTCCCTGCCAGAAGCATTCCCTGTTTCTTTTAATACTCTGCGGACAACCTCTGCTACCAGCTCATCTTTTCCTTCTTTTTTCATTCCGGCCTCCTGGTTCCCGGCCGCTTATAACCCAAGCTCCTGCATCACCTTTTTGGTAATCTCAGCCACCAGTTCTGGACTTGCACTCTTTGCCTCCGAGGAAACAGAACCGGATACACAGCTTCCGCTGCAGTTATGGCAGTTTAATCCGCCCTTATTCTGGCACAGATCAGCCGGATGCTTGCCCGGCAGCCCGAACTGTCTGCGGATTTCATACAGCTTTTCTACTGTAGCACGGTCAAACTCCTTAGGGCCGCCTAACATTTTTGATTTATAAAGCAATTCTGCATAAAACTCTACCGATTCCATTTTGTGGTAAGCAGCCAGCAAATCGGTACTCCAGGTCAGAGCGCCGTGGCTCTCCAGCAAAACAGCATCATAATAAGGAAGATATTTCTCTACATTATCCGGAATCTCCATCGTAGACGGAGTGCCGTACTCTGCAATCGGCACACAGCCCAATGCAATCACTGCCTCCGGCATAATCGGCTGCGTCAGCGGGATCCCTGCGATGGCAAAGGATGTCGCAAAGGTCGGATGTGCATGAACCACTGCCCCTACATCTGGACGCTTCTCATAAACTCTCATGTGCATCTTGATCTCAGAAGACGGCTTAAAACCTGCGTTTGCCTGAATCACATTCCCCTTTGCGTCTACCTTACAAATATATTCCGGTGTCATAAAGCCCTTGGAAACACCTGTCGGGGTACATAAAAACTCGTTGTCGTTTAACTTGACGGAAATATTGCCATCGTTTGCCGCTACCATGTTCCGGTTGTAAATCCGCTTGCCGATTTCACAAATCTGCTTTTTTAATTCAAATTCGTTCTGCATGATAAATCCTCCTCGGTTTCTTGGTTTTTGTTGTTTCTGAAGCTATCATACCATGAGTTTTTTCTTTTGTCAACATAATCATTCAATATTTTTGTGGTTTTTTGTGGTTTTTAGGCTAAGTATTTTTTGAATTCTGACCTTGCCGCAAATAGATTATGCTTCACTTACAAAAGCAGGTGTAAAGAATTGCTTGTCATATCCAGGAAAATCTTTTATAATAAATGCCAACAGCTTTGTTATTCGGAAAGGAGAAATCACGTTATATGATTCTTTATCATGCCAGTAAAGAAACCGTTGAGTTTCCAGAAATAAGGAAAACCCGCTATACCAAAGATTTTTCGTGGGGGTTTTATTGTACTGCCAACCTTAGGCAAGCAATACGGTGGGCTAACCGTGGAACAGGAATCCTCATTATCAATTATTACGCTTTTGAGCCTGTCCCTGGCCTGTCCATTTTAAAATTTGATCATATGACAGATGAATGGCTGGATTTTATTGCTGCCTGTAGAAATGGCCAAACACACTCATATGATATTGTAGAGGGACCTATGGCTGATGATACAATATGGAATTATGTAAATGATTTTCTTTCTGGAACCATAAGCCGAAAACAATTTTGGGTATTGGCAGAGTTTCGCTATCCAACCCATCAAATCAGCTTCCATACCTTATCCGCATTAAATTGTTTGACATTTGACAGGAGTGAAACCATTTATGACCAAACAAGAAAAAAATAATTTATTTTATGTATGCTCTCTCATTGAATATATAGCGCGCCAAACCAAAAACAAACGTGGGATTATTGCAAAAACGTTAGGAAAAAAGGGAATTGAAAAACAGCTCTATGATGCGGAGGTAAATCATTGTCTTCCTTTTGAACAGGTAAGCGATGAGCTTATCAAGCAATACGATATTCCAGAAGGAAGTTTTGATACTATTACAGCCTGCAGTTATACTATCCCTAGCTTTCTTGATATTGGAAAACTATACAGCATTATGATTGAAGATTGTGCAGAACCCGGAAAAGAAACCGATGAATTGCTCAGCCTTTTTTCTTCTTTTATCAGCGATGCCATATCGAACTTCCAAACGGATGTTTACTATCAAAATCCCAGTTATTTAGAATGTTCTTATCAGGCAGGTTATTTATTAGACTAATTCACATCGGTAAGACAATCTCTGCCGACAATATCCTGCTTTGTATATCAGTATAAGGAAGTGAAGCAACATGCGTACAGAAGCAACCCGCGACGAATGGAAACAGCTCTATGAGCTTGCCGTCCGCTTTCAGGAACAAAAGCCCTGGGAGTGGCTTACCTCAAAGGATCTCCTTGCAATCTCCTTTTTTCTCCAGAATAAAGCAGAAACAGCCTATCTTTCTATTTCCGGAAATGACGGATATTCCTATGGAGTTTCTATGTATCTGGGAAGCTCTGGCCTGAACAGCCTGATCGGGCTTTGGGAGGGCGAATCGTTGGAAATCGATCCGAAGTATCTGTTAGCGGGACAAAACAGCATCTCTCTGGTTCTTTCTGAGGAGGAAGGTGTGCCGCCAAAACAGGCTGCCCTTCTGGCAGAGCTTGGCCTGCATTTTGAAGCAGACGGCTGGATCTACTTTGAGCGATATGAGCCTGGGTATTCCCCTTATTCCCTGGATCGGGACGAGGTTCAATATGCGATCCAATGCCTGACCGGACTTTTAGAAGCCCTCGCCCAATATCCAAAGCAGGCTCCGAAAACCTGTCAAACTCCAGAAGCCTTATACCATTATCATTATGCAGGGAAGCCGGATAAGAAAAAAGGAAACGGAGACTTTGAAGCACTTCCCCAGCAGCATTTTCAGCTTCCTTCTTATGAAATAACAGATTCTAAGCTGCTTTGGACACTGCAAAATACCAAACAGACAAGTGAAGTCTGGGAGATGGAATACTGTCCCTTTTCAAAAGGGCGGACAGAGGAGGGCTATGAAAAACCGGTTCGTCCATGGGCGTTTCTTTTGGCTAACCGTACGGAACGATTGCCTCTGACTCATTCTCTGGTGCTGCCAAAGGAGGCTTCCGGCGCTGCCTCTAAACGGCTTTCGGAAATGATTCTGGAGCTGGGGCGTCCGCGGGAGCTGCTGGTGCCAAATGCTCTTGTCCGCAGCCAGGTGACAGAACTCTGCAATCTATGCGGTATTCAGCTAAGCATCCGGGACATCCCTTCTTGTTGGAAACGTCTGGCGGAGCTGGAAAAGGAGTCTGAAACAGACAGGAACAGCCCGGAGGATGCCGAAACACAAACATTTTTTGCAAGGCTTTCCTTTCAGGAGCAGGCATTGCAAAGCCGTCAGCAGAAAATTCAGGCAGTAAAGGATTTTTTCGGACAAGGCAGTCTGCATGGAAAGGAATATGAAGCAATCGAAAAAAGCATTGAAACTGCCTGGAGCAGCCGGGAGTGGAAGGATCTGGTACAGGAATCCACCCGTTCCAAGCTGATAGAGCTTCTTTCCTGTCTGAATCGAACGGTTTCAGATACTGCTTCAAGGGAAGAACTGGCAGAGCTTTATGTCCGTGAAACAAAAGATTTCTTTTTCACTCTTGGAAAGCTGCTTGACCAGGACGCATGTAACACACTGTCCCTGCTTTATGAGGACATTCATATGGATGATACCGATCACCATTCCCGTTATTACTATTGGCATTTCGATCCAAATGCCGAAATCAATCAGCGCGGCTGGCCGATTGACGAATTTTATTATTCGGCAGAACAGATTCTGCAGCTCCTTGACCGGAACCTTCTGGATGTCGGCCTTTTAACCAGGGAGCAGGATTGGGTATTGGTACTCAAGCTTTTCCCGGAACTGGATTCCCTCTTAAAGCATGTGCTTCGCTGGTAAAAAGTCCGGGCAGATTTATTTACCACCTTAGAAAAAAGAAGGGAGAATTACCGCCTATGTCTTCACCGGAAAAAATCACCTCCAACTCGGAGCTGTTTTCTGCTGCCGCAGAGGATATGCCTGTTACAATCCAGAATGTTATCGCAGAATATAAGCTGGACTTTCCGCATCGGGATGCCGAGGAGCGCTACAAATGGGAAGCCGTTTTTCATTACCAGTCAAAATGGAATCTTGATGCACCGAATTTTGCAGAAATGCTCGCAGATGCGTTTTACAAGGCCGGCAACCTTCTAACCTCCTATATGTATTATCCCTATCAGGCCCTGTGCGAGCTTGCCAGGGCAAAGCCGGAATTTGTCCGAGACCTGTTCCGGCAGCTCTATGACGAAAGTCGTTCCTTCGGAGAACGCTATCACAGCTTCCGAACTGCCTTTGCCAAGGAATATAAGGCACTTTCACAGACAGAGGAAGCCGGACGTACCAAATCTCTTCATCATTATCAGGATTTACACGCCGTTTCCATTTACTTATTTTTCCAATATCCAGAAAAATATTATATTTATAAATATAAAATGTACCAAAGCTTCCAAAACTTGATTGGGTTTATCCCCCCAAAAACCACAAGAGAAACCATACAGGACAACGAAAATCAGAAGAAAAGCTACCCGGATACAGAAGCTCGAAAAATGGAGCAATACAACCAGCTATGCGAACAGGTTTTACAGGAAATAGAAGCTGAAAAAGAGCTGCTTTCTATGAGCGCAGCACGCCTTCCTATGGAAAGCTGCTACCAGGATAGCGCACATCATTTACTGACTGTCGATCTTATCTATTTTGGAAGCAAGCTGGCAGAGGACAGCAAGGATTTGATTGGAACGCCTCCTGTCTACTGGCCAGACCCGGAAGAATATCACCCTGGTATTTCTAAGGAACAATGGAAAAGCATCCTGCAAAATGAGGCTCTTACCTCTGTCGAACACCTCGCTCTCTTTAAAATGCTGCTCAAGCTGGGCGGAGAAAGCACCTGCGCTCATTTGGCGGAAATCTATGGAAGAGAGCCAAACTATTATAACCGCCTCAGCACCAGCTATGCCAAAAAAATCAAGACCGTGATGTCCTGCCCGGATATCCTCGAGGGTGGCGCTACCCGTTCCTTTCCGGTTCTGTTTGTAGGCCGCTCTGTCATTGAAAAAGGAAGAAAACGCTATTCCTGGAAGCTGCGGGAGGAATTACGGCAGGCACTAGAGGAACTGGATTTATCCCAAATCCTCCCAAAAAGCGAAAATCAAAGCGCTTTCCCACTTACTACCGCGAAAGGAAACGAAACCATGAACTCAACCGCTACTTCTCCTGTCTACCCGGATTCTGACAGCACCGCCAAAACCGACGTCCCAAAAAATCTGATTTTATACGGACCTCCTGGCACAGGAAAAACCTACAGTACCGTCTTATATGCCGTCGCCGCCATCGAAAACCGTACCTTAGAACATGTAAAAAGCGAAGAATATGCGGCTGTCCTGGCACGTTTTCAGAGCTACAAGGCCGATGGCCTTATTGAGCTTACCACCTTCCATCAGGCTTATGGCTATGAGGAATTTATAGAGGGCATCCGCCCTGTCATGGAGGATGAACGGGAGGAAGGAAACGACACCGATACCGATATTCAATATGAAATCACCCCTGGATTATTTCAAAGCTTTTGCGAACACACTGCACTTCCCGACCAAAAGAAGGACACGGGTTTTGCCTTAAATCATGACCCGGTTATCTGGAAGGTTTCTCTTGAGGGAACCGGAAACAACCCGACCAGAGAGGAATGTATGAGAGAGGGTCATATCCGGATCGGATGGGACGGCTATGGAGAGCATATCAGCTCTGCGACCAAATTTGTCGATGGAGGCAAAAAGGTTTTAAACACCTTTATTTCCCGGATGAAGCAGGGCGACCTCGTGCTTTCCTGTTACAGCAATACTACCATTGACGCCATCGGTGTTATCACAGGCGATGCCGAATGGCACAAGGAATACAGCAGCTATAAACGGCTGCGGAAGGTCAACTGGCTGGTAAAAAGCATCCGGGAGGATATCACAGAGCTAAACGGCGGCAGAACGATGACGCTCTCCACCGTCTACAAGCTGTCTGTTTCCCTTTCCGACGTCATGGACATCGTGAAAAAATACCAGCTTCCATCAAAAGATGACTCCGGCTACTTTATGACACCCACAAAAACAGCATCCGGAGCAATCGCATCTGGAACCACCATGTCTGGAGTGGCAGCGCCTACTCTACATAAACGGAATCATGTTTTTATCATTGACGAAATCAACCGCGGCAATATCTCCAAAATCTTCGGCGAGCTGATTACTTTAATCGAGCCATCCAAACGGATCGGTCAGCCGGAGGAAATGAAGATCCGTCTGCCCTATTCCAAAAAGTGGTTCGGCGTCCCGGATAACATCTTTTTAATCGGTACGATGAATACGGCAGATCGTTCTATCACCACGTTGGATACTGCCCTACGCAGACGTTTTCAGTTCCAGGAAATGCAGCCGGATGCCAGCGTGCTTTCCGATATTGAGGTAGAAGGGATTTCCATTTCGGACATGCTCATTCGGATGAACAAACGCATCTGTATCCTGTACGACAGAGATCATACGATTGGCCACTCCTATTTTATGCCGCTAAAGAAAGCTGCAAAAACAAAAACGCCTCTTCAAGTCTTAGGGGACATTTTTGCAGGCAGCATTCTTCCGTTATTACAGGAATACTTTTACGAGGATTATGAAAAAATCCGTCTGGTATTGGGGGATAATCAAAAGGAAAACCGTGCAGATCAATTTATTGTAGAAATCAGAGAGGATTTCGGAGCCTTGTTCGGAACTACCGCATACGACCTGGACGAAACAAGCCTGTACGAAATCAATCAGGAAGCATTCGGCCGGCCAGATGCTTACCGCTATATCTAGCCATTGCCAAATAAAACCACCAAATGGCAGTAAAACAAAGCGGTAAAGCAAAGAAGAATAGAGCAAAGCAGCTGCCTCAAATAAAAAGCTAACGAAAAAACAAAATATAACGGAAGGAGTCGGAGCAAACTACCGCCATGAAAACCACGAAACCTGTTTATACGATAACCGAATATGATTCCTTTGTATCCGATCTTTCCCTTCCGGGAAGTACTACCCTGCCAAAGAAGGTTTTTGAGCAGCTTGAGGAATTTATTCTTTCCGCCCAAACCGCCGAAAGCAGCGCTGATGTCCTTTCCCTGATGGAGCTTCGTGTAAAACGGGGTGTCGGGAAAGTCATTACTGCCAAAAACTACGTTGGCGTCATTTCCTTAAAAGATGGGACGACTATCGAAATCCTGCCGAAAATCTGCTCGTTGCCAGAGGAACGTTCTGACGAGAGGAAAGCTCATGCCAAAGCCCGGATTTTATTGATAGAAATGCTTCAAACCTTAAAAGCCTCTCCCTTTAAAAGCCTGCAGGCTGCAAGCTTAGAAGCTGCCAAACTGCCTTTATTGGAGATTTTTATCCGGCTATTTCTGGAAGAGGTTTTCCGAATCGTCAAGCATGGACTCAAATGCAGCTATCAATTAGTGCAAAGCAATGAAACACAATTCAAGGGAAAATGGAAGATTGCACAGCATATCACTCATAATTACGCGCATAAGGAGAGGGCTTTTGTAGAGTATGAGCTTTATCATGTCAATCGGGCAGAAAACCGGCTGCTAAAGGCCGCCCTGCAGCATTTATATCAGATCTCCTCCTCTGCCAAAAACAAGAGTACAATAAAAACCCTTTTACATGAATTTCGTGAGGTTACGGCCTCTGCCCATTACCAAGAGGATTTTGCGCAATGTATCCCGGATCGGACGATGAAGCATTATGAGACGGCCTTACTTTGGTGCCGTATCTTTTTAAAGGGCAAAAGCTTTACCCCCTTTTCCGGCTCTCATACCGCTGCCGCCCTCTTGTTTCCGATGGAGGTTTTATTTGAACGTTACGTTGCCGCCAGGCTAAAGCAGCGCCTGGCCGGACAGGACTTTCAGGTTTTGCTGCAGGATACCTCCCACTACCTGTTCGATATCCCGCGCAGGCAGTTTCTCCTAAAACCGGATATTGTCATTATCCGAAACCGTGATCAGGCTGTTTTTCTTCTGGATACCAAATGGAAACAGCTTTCCGCAAAGCGGCGGCAATACGGCATTTCCTCAGAGGATATGTACCAGATGTATGCCTACCAGAAAAAGTATCAGGCAGAAAATGTACGGCTTCTCTATCCTCTCAGCACAGAGCTAGAGCAAGCCTCCCCTGGGCCGATTGTTTTCCGCTCTGTGGAAGAACAGGGAGAGGCGGTTGTTTTGGTAGAATTTGTGGATTTGTTTCATATGAAGGAATCCCTGGAGCAGATTATACGGGGGATTGTTTAAGCTGCTTCCCTTTTCTCTAAGCCAGGCCCCAATCCCTCAATCTCCCGCTACCACATATTCAAACGGAAGCTTCTCCTCTATCTGCTGCGTTCCTATCGAACATGTCATCTCTAAGGTTCCCTCGTACGGCAATTCTCTGATATGCTCCTTCATCCTCCAAAGCTTAAACCCAAAATAGTAATACTCTGTATTCTCCCGGCTGGCTTTTGCCTTTTCAAGCGGATAGTCTACGCTATACCGCATTTTATGGGTATGAGGCTCATAAACCTCTCTTATTTGATTTCCATTCCCATCGATCTGGCTGGAAAACAACAAAAGATCCGCCCCGCCTCCCGTATCCATCGCAACCTCCAGCTTGAGCTTGTTTCCCTCCAGACGTCTGTTCTCTATTGTCTTACCATCCTTCCTTGTAATTCTGTAAACAGATACATTACAACGCCATTCTGCATTTCCCCGGTTCAAATCAACAAAATGAAAGCTAACTACCGGAATATAATAAATATCCCCAGATATACCAGAATACAAAAAACAGGTTTTTCCCATTAAATAAACATAAGACCCCGGCCTTATCTCGGCGCCATTCTCTTCCCATTCTATAAATTCCTCCGGTAAAAGCTCCGGCGGAGTATCCACTACTCTGACAGCCCTTTTTGTATGTTCCGTATATAGAAAAAGCGCCAAAATAGTACACCCTGCTGCCGCCAATACAGCTACCATTCCCAAAAGCCATCTTCTTTTTATCCTCTGCCTCATTCTGCCGCCCTCCTTTTACAGCCTGTTTACCGCAGTTGTTTCTGGTTTACTGGCTGTCTTTATTTCCCTTTACCCTATACGCAAACAAAAATTCTCCTTCTATCCGCTGCTTTCCTATCGAACATACTATCTCTAACGTCCCTTGATACGGCTTTTCCCTGATATACTGGCTGTTTAAAAAATGCTCACTTATTGCAATATAAGGATGGCTGCCCTCTGGATCTGCCTTTGCCAGCGGATAGGCTATCTCGTACCGCACCTGATGGGTATCACTCTCATAAAATACTAACGGGTTCTCCTCCTCTCCTACAATTTGACCATAAGCATGGTCAAATTCCAAACCGCCCTCGTCGTTCAGCTCTATTTCCAGCTTCATCTGATTCCACTCCAAACGGCTGTTTTTCACTATGTTTCCATCCTTCATCGTCACCCTTCTTACATACACACAGCAAGCCCATGTCGGAATGCCTTCTGTAATATCGGTATAATGAAAGGTGACAGTCGGAATATAATAAATGTTCTTTGTCCGTCCGAAATAGCAAAAACACTGTTTTCCGAGAAGGTAAGCGGTAGTATCTGCTCCCAGGGCAGCACCGGATTCCTCCCATTCTACAAGCCCTTCTGAAAGAAGCTCCGGCGGAACGTCTACGATCTGTATAGAATGCTTTATATACTCCTTCTGTAATATCTGAACCAGAACAGCCAGCAGAATCACTCCCAGTAAAATACCGCCGCCCCTGATATAATACTTAACATTCTTTTTTATAATATTGCGCTTATCCATTGAACTCCCCTCCTTTTCTAATGCTATACTTCCTTTCTGAAAGCCCGCCTGGCAATCCTCCGGGCGCTTACTCTTATATGCTTACTTTAGCTCTGCCCTTTGAAATAACTCTGCCGAAAGAAGTCCTGAAATCACAAAAAGCACGGCGGTAACTGCGCCTATCAGCCATGTCGTTCCTACATCACCGCAGGCCTTCCAATACCCCTCTGAAACAAACTGATAGGGATCAAGGTATATCACAGAAAGATTGCTCATAAACAACGTCATCATCAAAAAAGACAAGCCAAACGCTTTCCATTCTGATTTTGCCAAAAAGACAAGCGGAACACAAAGCAGCGCTCTTCCCGTATCACGCAAACAACGCATAACCAGTCCTTTTATCAAATAAGAATCCTGCAGCAGTCCAATCCTCGGGATATGCAGCCCTATTGTCAGCAACAGCTCTGTACCAGACAGCAGAAGAAAGAAAAAGAAAAAAGTCAGATATTTTCCCCAGAAAAGCCTTCTTCTTTTTTCCCCTGCAAACAAGCCTCCCTGATAACCGCGCGCCAAGAAATCCATTCCAAAAAAGAACGCAGGAAAAATTATGGCAGTATAGCCAGCCGCCGAAGGATCGGTCAGCATCTTGTGAAATTTCCAGACTGCCTCAAAATCCTCTTCCTCGGGCAGTGCAAGCTCCCCTCCTATCATCTGCCGCAGCACCATCCGATCTGCAAAATCAGAGGAAGCATATTTTTCATAAAGCGGCCCGCCCTCCTGAAACAGTTTAAATGCCTTTGAGGTCATCCAAAGGCATTTCTCCTCTCCGGCATTATGACCTATCTGTCCCTCCCCTACAAATACAACAACATTCTGCTTTAACTCACCAAATACTGCCAAAATAGCCTCTTTTTCTTCCTCTGTTTCATCTAACCAGACATAAACCATTTCCTTTTTCCACCCTATCGAATAAGAAAACATCAGCCATGCCAGTACCAACATCAGCATGGTTAAACCCCATAGCTTTTTACTATGGCATATTTTATAACACTCTCTGGAAATAATACCCTTCATGATAAAACCTCCCTTGCTTCTTTTGTAAATCGTCTTAAATTGTCTTATTTCATTTCTTATCGGCTTACCAGTCTCCGAAAATACTCCTCCAAATCGGCATTTCCTGTTTTTTCCCGCAGCTCTGCCGCGCTGATTTCTTCCACAACCTTTCCATTATCCAGAAAAATATAATCGGTAGCCAATGCGGAAAGCCTGGCAAGCAAATGACTGGACAAAAAAATAGTAATATTCCGCTCCTCATTCAGACTTTTCAGAATTCTTGTCACCTCATCCATATTGTGGACATCCATCCCGTTTAACGGTTCATCAAGGACTAACAGCTCCGGCCAACCAAGCAAGGCAAATGCAATCCCATAACGCTGCTTCATCCCAGTAGAAAAGTTCCGCATCGCCTTCCGCCTGGTATCCTGTAACGCTACCAGTTCTAATAGCTCTTGAATGTGCGCCTTATTTGCCTCTTTAATTAGCTTCGCCTGTGCTGTCAGATTCTCCCGCACAGACATATCCGGATAATAAACCGGCTGCTCGATTAAAAAGCCTGCCCGGCTCCGATTGCTCTCCAGTTCTCTCTGGCTTTGGCTTCCAAACAGGGATATGGCACCGGAGGTCGGACGCGCCAGCCCTGCTATCATCCGCATAAACGTTGTTTTCCCCGCTCCGTTATTTCCAACAAAGCCATAGATATGCCCCTTTTTTAACTGGACAGAGACCTGCTGCAATACTGTCACACCACGGTATACCTTGGTCAGATCCTTCGTTTCTAATACCACATCTTCCTGATTCCTCATAAGTACGCCCCCTTCTTTATTTATATGAATTCTACTGTTTATAATGCTTGTATTGTCGATATAATTTACCTTTTGTTTTATTTTATCACAGAAAAATCGGCAATACAATCTTTTTCTGTCACTTTATATAAATTTTATTTTTTTCAGTAAAATTTACCTTCGATTTGATTTTTCTAAATAATGAAGAATTATGCAATACTATATCAATAAATAAACAAAGAAGCCATTTGTTTTTTTACCTCTCAAATAGCTTCTTTCTTATATCCTATCTCTCCAGGTCAGCCGCATACATAGGCTGTTCTGCCTCTGGAATCTGTAATGCCTTCATAGCCTGTTCCGCCGACCAGTTCATACTAGCCATCAAATTTCGGATGGAAATCAGGACTCCTTCCTTTGCTCCCTCTCTCCGGCCTTCTTCCTGTCCTTTCCTCCAGCCCTCCTCCAAGCCCTTCCTCAAGCCTTTTTCCTCAACTCCTATACTCAAATTACACATAGACTGCACCTCTCCTTCCAATGCTTTCGTCATTTTGATCGCAAACTCTTCCTGCAGAATTTTCTTCTTTTCCTCTGCCTTCTTTTCTCCCGAAAGCAAAACCTCCAACAGCTTTAGTATCCCTCCGCAATTCTCTTTTTCAGAATCCCCCAAGCAGATCATCACTACAGTAAGCAAATCATAATATTCCTTTTTCTCTCTTACTGTTCCTACTACATTTTCTTCCTTCATCACATACCTTGTGATGGTGTTTTCCCGGTATTTTGGCGGCCTAGCACAAATCCAAATCGAATAAACCTTTTTCAGCTTCTCATAATGAGCATCGGTAAACTCCACCCCATATTGGGAAGAAAGCATCCTCCCGCAATAATAGATTCCGCGCTTGAGAATCGGATATCCGGGATAAAAGTTATTTTGTGCCTCTACGTTAATAATCAATCGGATCCGTTTATCCGAATGAGGAACCACCGCATAAAAACGAATGTCGTAAAAAATCGTCCCCTCGTTGATGGTACTATCCTCTGTACCAGCGCCTTCTATCTGCTCGCTGCCTGATGCCTCCTCATCTGGATTCACCGCTATCTCGGTTATCTGCGGCTCTCCCTCAATATATTTTTCTACAATCTCGTTTACTTCACAATCCTTGTATTCCCCCAGGCAGCTCTTCATAATCCAGGCTAAAATGCTCTTATTGGCCAACAAGCGTTTACAGGCGGCATCATAAGCGGCATTCCCCTTTGCTGTCCTTAGATATTTCGCCAATGTGGTTTCTATTTCCATGACGCTCCGTTTCCTCCCCTCTGATTTCCTGACTTTATTTTACCATATACCTTGTCAGAAATCCAGCTATTTTGGAAGAAAATTAGTTTGCACTGGCCTCTATATTTTTTCTCCAGCCACCACTCTATCCGACCAGACGGCAGATACAAATATCCTATCGGCCAACCATCCGGGAGGCATAGCACATAACGCTTCCTTGCTTCCTGTAATGCAAATAAGCCGTTTGGAATCAGGTTCTCTTCTTTTTTGGGCAAGGTTATCTCCAAAACTCCTTTTGTATTATCACCATTCTTTTTAAAATTCCGAAAAAATCGTCTCCTCTCCTCTATCCCATGCGCTATCCTTTTTGCTTCCCCTTCCAAATCTTTTTCCTGTTCCTCCTGATTTTTCCAATACTTCTTTGCAGCATCTGCCGAAAAACTTCCTTCTTTAAAGAAAATCTGTTGTGCCAGTTTCAAAACCTCTTCTTTGGATATCATGAAAGCATTTGCAAGAAAAAGGTATTGTGTTTTGCCATCTGGCACATAGAACAACACAACATGATCATACTCTATGGTGTGAGCCACTAACTCGCCAAAATTTTTTTCCTCTCCATCCAGTCCAAACAATTCCCCAAAATCTGACATTGCATAGGCCGCCTGAGAAAATACCCCATATACTGCCTGCACTCCCTCCCTGTTTTCCTGTTCTGACAATCTTATCGTGGATAAAGATTCTTCACAGTATCCTCTTGTCAAAGAATTGCACAATTCATTCTCCAACATTTCTGATTGTAATTGTCCATTCTCAAAAATATTATTTATTTGAAGTAAGCAAACCTGAAAACAATCTGGAATTTCCCTATAAAAAAATCCCATTCCCTTTCGGTATAAAAATGGCTCTTCTAATTTTAGGCTAAAGCTGGGCGTCTCCACCTCCTTTGTCCCATTTTGCTGCAAATCCAATCGAATCGCCTTCCATAGCTGCAGGATTTCTGAATCCCTAGGATAGAAAAAAACTATTACAGCTATAAAACCAATTATCATAAAAATCCCAATACTCACTAAAGAAATGGTTCTTCCAGTTCTTTTCTTACAAAGCATTCTATAAGCCTTTCTCCTTTTTTCTAATAGTAGCAAATCAACTATCCTTCTGCAAGTTCTCTTAAAATGGAAGTTAAAAAATGAATCAAAGGAATAGGAAAACAGATCCACGATTCGTATACACTCTTAGTTACTTCGTCTCTCTCATATACACCTGAATCGCTTTTTTAACCTTCCCGGATAAGTATCTCTGAATTTCTCCTTTTTCCAAAAAGAATCTGAAAACATTGCTTTCATAATGGTTGATTGGGGTTTCTACCAGCCTGTATGCTAAAATAGTCCCGGCATCTTCTCTCTTGTATAGTTCCTCTACAGCCGTACAGGAAAGTGAAAACCGTTCTAACCCCTGCTTCCCTTCTGAATCTGCAGACGATATCAAGCTGGTAAACAGAAGTGGGTGGGTCAATATACTTTCTATCAATGCCTCTGTATTCATCTTTTCCAAAATTTCGTTTGGAATATTGGTTGCAGCATACATCTTTTCGCCGGAATGCAATTCCTCCCATTCTGGCATCCCTGGAACTATCGGATACTCATAGACCGTACTATTCAAAGAATCCAGTTCTAATTCTTGATAAGCTTCCCGAATGATTATCACACTTTGCTCCAGATTTGGTTTCCAACTGATTTTTACGACACAAATACTTCCCAGCAACAAGCATCCAATCAATAAAACAATCCATTTTTTCCTCATATCTATCCTCCTCATATATACTTTAATCGGACTATTATACTTAAAACACCACTTTACAAGTTTTTAACAAAAAGTGCCGTATGAAGCACTTTGGTGTA